>NZ_JAYLLH010000010.1:0-146855 GCF_035818635.1 Mesobacterium hydrothermale
CGTTTGGCGGGCAGACCCCAACGACATCATCGCCGCAAGAAATCGAGGGTTCCAAATGTTGGATTCAATCCACTAGGTATCCAAAAAAGTGGCCCCTTTGATGTTCCGGGCGAACTAGCCCGGAAGTGGATGCAGGAACCCGCAAACCCAAACGCCGAACTGAACCAGAAAATCCTACGGCCATATTGGAATGGGGACGATGTGACGGGCCGCCCAAGAGATTACTGGTTCATTGATTTGCCCTTGGGGCTGACCGAAGCCGACGCCTCGCTGTATGTGTCACCGTTCGCCCATATTTCCGACGCGAAAGACGATGATGGGAAGACCGTCAAAGAACTTCGTGCCGATCTGGGCGACCGTGCTGGACCAAGATGGTGGGAACCGCATTGGCCACGCCCGGAGATGCGGAGGCGGATTGCAGACGTAGCACGATACATTGTCACGCCTGAAACCGCGCAGCACCGAATATTTGTTTGGTTGACCCATCCCATTCTGGCGGACAAGAATCTGATTGTTGTCCCGCGCTCAGACGATACGACTTTCGGGATTCTACATTCTAGATTTCACGAAGTCTGGTCACTTAGGAAAGGGTCTGACCTTCAAGACCGTCCCCGCTACACGCATACCTCTACGTTTGCGACATTTCCTTTCCCCAAGAAATTCGCCCCGAACATACCTTCGGTGAAGTATGCTACCGACGCTCAAGCAAAGGCGATTGCAGCCGCCGCTGCCAAGCTCAATGAGCTTCGCGAAAACTGGTTAAATCCAGCCGACCTGATTGATTTTGCGCCAGAGGTGGTACCCGGCCTTCCTGACCGCATCCTGCCCAAAGACGAAGCAGCGGCGAAGGAACTCAAGAAGCGCACCTTGACCAACCTCTACAGTACGCGTCCGGCTTGGCTGGATCATGCCCACCGCGCCTTGGATGAAGCTGTTGCCGAAGCCTACGGCTGGGGCGATGACTGGCGCGCCGGTATCCTGACCGATGATGAAATCCTTGCCCGCTTGTTCAAGCTCAACCAAGAGCGCGCGGCGAAGCAGGCCAAGTGATCGCTTGTGCCTTTACGCGGGCGTTGGGGGCGGTTCTCGAAGCCGCATCCAACGTATTCTCTGCTACTCCACGAAGCGCCAAAGAAGCGAGGGAATCGAGGCTTTGGGTCAAGGCGTGAGTTGGGGGTCAAATTGGGGGTCAGATTTTCCATATCACCCTTAAGTTATTGATTTTCAGTATCAATTTTGGGTGAAGTGGCAGCCCGTAGGGGAATCGAACCCCTCTTTCCAGGTTGAAAACCTGGCGTCCTAACCGATAGACGAACGGGCCACGCTGCTGCGTGAGGCGCTATCTACGCAAAGCGCCGAGCCCGTGCAAGCAGAAAATTCAAAAAAACATTTGCTCTGGGAAGAAAGAGGTCCGGCACCGCTTTCGCGCGTTCGGCCCGGCCCGTTCAACAGGGTCAGAGAACGTGGAATTTCTTCATATCTTCCGAAGGTTATCGCCATCAAAAGCGCAATGAATCCAGCCCTGAAATGAAGGCGGGTTGACACAGATTCCTGTGCCAGCCGGACCTCGATACGGTGCAGCGGGCCGACAAGCATCGGGGCACCTGCAGCGCAAAGACAAAGATTCGACTGGGACTGCGAGGCGGCGTCCCAATCGCCCCCGATCCGCCAGAAAGTCACGCTGGAAAGGCAGGCTCACCAGAGGCTCACCGCGTGACGGCCCCGCAGGCACCACCAGCGTGTCGGCCTGCCACTCTGTCAGCAGGTCGATGCGTGTGCGCTTGGGTTTGGTCTTGAGGCGGATCACGCGGCACACCTCCGCGTTCCTGGGTAGTCCCCCCGATCCCCGATAGTTGCGTCACCCTCCCCCCGTGCGGACAGGGTTCCCTTCTCGGTGAATATGAAACGTGAGTTGGCCGGAGATTCCCGCATAGGCAAGCATTCCGAGGAAAACCGCGTCGCGTTTCTGCGTCTCGTTCTTGATTTTGTGTAGGTCATTCGTGGTGAACATGTCGTGCACCACAGTCTCCTACTCTATGCCGCCCCAGTTGATCTTGTCTTTCCTCGGACGGAATACATGCTTCTTAACTGCGGAAAACTTCAAAATATTCGTGTCTATGAACACGTCGGCTACTGAAACAACTTTCGCCAATGGGCTACTCTCTTCGCTGCGGTGTATTGCGTGAACCAAAATGCTTGCCTGAGGCGAGTTGTGCAATGCGTCGAATGCCGGAAGTGCCGAGACGAAGAGTTACATCACGAATCCGTGAGCGTTCGCCGTGCCTGCGCACAGGTAAATCCGTTTAGGCGATACTTAGGCAGAAGCGTCGGAAAGCCATTTTTTCTTTGAAAATCAAGGTGGAATGGTGGGCGACCCTGGAATCGAACCAGGCGTGCGTCTCCGCGAGGGAGTTACAGTCCCCTGCCACACCTTGCGGCCTGTCGCCCACTTTCACCTTCGGGGCGTTGGCCCCGGAACGTGGGCCGCTGATTACAGTCGGCCTTTTGCGGCGTCAACAGGAAAATCCCTTGCAAGCCCACGCGGTGCAAAGCATTGTCCCGCCTCTGACAGACAGGGGCGGATCCATGGTCAAGAAACCCAAATGGGTGATCGAGAAAGAACAGGCGAAAAAGGCATCTGCCGCAGAAACCGTCTGGCTTTTCGGCCTGCACGCCGTGCGCGACGCGCTGGAAAACCCGGCGCGCGAAAAGCTGCGGCTTGTGGTGACGCGCAACGCGCTGGACAAGCTGGCCCCGGCGGTCGCCGCGGCGGGAATCGCGCCCGAGATGAGCGACCCGCGCAAATTCGCCGCGCCCATCGACCCGCAGTCCGTGCATCAGGGCGCCGCGCTAGAGGTCAAGCCACTGAACTGGGGCCAGATGGAAGACCTTGCCCTTGGCGATGGCACCCGCCCCCCCAGAGTGATTCTGCTGGACCGGGTGACCGACCCGCACAACGTCGGGGCCATCCTGCGCTCGGCCGAGGTGTTCGGCGCCTGCGCCGTGGTCGGCACGCTGCACCATTCGGCGCCCGAAACCGGGGCGCTGGCCAAGACCGCAAGCGGCGCTCTGGAACGGCAACCTTATCTGCGCGAGCGGAACCTGGCGGACGCGATGGAACGGCTACGAGACATGGGCTATCTGATCCTCGGTCTGGACGGAGAAGCCGACGCGACAATCGAACAGGCGCTGGACGGCAAACGCGACCGGCCCGTCGCGCTGGTGCTGGGCGCCGAAGGCCCGGGCCTGCGCCCCAAGACAAAGGAGACTTGCGACCGGCTGGTAAAAATCGCGTTTGCAGGCGCTTTTGGCTCTCTCAATGTCTCCAACGCGGCAGCAGTTGCCCTATATGCATCATTACCCCGATGAAAGGATTTCGATGCATCGCAACACCAAGATCGCCACGTGCTGCTATTGCGGCACCCGTGCTGCGCTGGTTCTGACCGCGGACCGGCACGAACTTTCGTGCAGTTCCTGCGGCGCCCCCCTGCACGATCTGAAGCGGCTGAAATCGGCCCCTGCCGGGCAGACCGGAGCCGCACAGATGGCACATCAGGGGACGCGCAAAAAGAAGAAGGACGGCAAGCCGCGCAAGCGTCAGTCCTTTGGACAGCGTTTTCTGAAAGAAGCATTCGACGTGATCGACGATATCTTCGACTGATTGCGCGGCTGCCAAGGGGGCTGGCAAAGTCGGCGGTGTTCGACTATCCCGCCCCTGACGAATGACGGAGGCGACAGTGGCCGATTACGAAAAACCCGGTCCGGTCGAACAAGACTGGAAGGACGCGATCTCTTCCATCGAAGAGATCATCGAGGACGCGCGCAACGGGCGCATGTTCATCCTTGTCGATCACGAAGACCGCGAGAACGAAGGGGACCTTGTGATTCCCGCGCAGATGGCGACGCCCGACGCGATCAACTTCATGGCCACGCATGGTCGTGGCTTGATCTGCCTGTCGATGACGTCGCAGCGGATCGAGCAGCTGGGATTGCAGCTGATGTCGATCTCGAACTCGTCGCGGCACGAAACCGCGTTCACCATCTCGATCGAGGCACGCGAAGGCGTGACCACCGGCATTTCCGCTGCTGACCGGGCGCGCACCGTTGCCGTGGCCATCGACGCGTCGAAGGGCCCGCAGGATATCGCATCGCCGGGTCACGTGTTCCCGCTGCGTGCAAAGGATGGCGGCGTACTGGTTCGCGCCGGCCATACCGAGGCCGCGGTCGATGTCAGCCGGCTTGCCGGGCTGAACCCATCGGGCGTGATCTGCGAGATCATGAACGATGACGGCACCATGGCGCGGCTGCCCGAACTGGTCGCGTTTTCGCAGCGTCACGGGCTGAAGATCGGTACGATTTCCGACCTGATCGCCTATCGCCGCCGCCACGACAACCTTGTGCGCGTCAGCAACGAAGACACCATTACCTCGGAATTCGGCGGGGAATGGAACATGCGGATTTACGCGGACACCGCCCATGGCGACGAACATATCGTGCTGACAAAGGGCGACCTGTCGGGCGACAATCCGGTTCTTGTCCGGATGCACACGATGGACCCGATGCTGGACATTATCGGCACCGGCCCCCGTGGCCGCGCGGCGGAATTCCACAACGCGATGCGGGCCGTCGCCCGCGAAGGCCGCGGCGTCGTCGTGCTGCTGCGCGACACCTCGATGAAGTTGGACGCAAGCGAAGGGGTCAGCCCCAAGACCCTGCGCCAGTACGGGCTGGGCGCGCAGATCCTGTCGTCTCTCGGCCTGTCGCAACTGATCCTGCTGACAAATTCGCCGACGCCAAAGGTCGTTGGCCTTGATGCCTACGGGCTTGAGATCACCGGCACCCGCAAAATCCCGGAGACAGACTGATGGCTGCGAACGAAGAACATTACACCCTCCCGCGCCCCTCCTTTGACAAGCCGGTCAAGCTGCTGATCGTCGTCGCGCCTTATTACAAGGACGTGGCCGACAACCTGATTGCCGGTGCCAAGGCGGAAATCGAAGCCGTGGGCGGCACCTGGGATCTGATCGAGGTGCCCGGAGCGCTGGAAATCCCCACCGCCATCGGCATTGCCGAGCGGATGTCCAGCTTTGACGGCTATGTCGCGCTGGGCTGCATCATCCGGGGCGAAACCACGCATTACGACACCGTCTGCAACGACAGCAGCCGCGGGCTGACCTTGCTGGGCCTTCAGGGCTTGTGCATTGGCAACGGCATCCTGACGGTCGAGAACAAGGCGCAGGCCGATGTGCGCGCCGATGTGCAGGGCCAGAACAAGGGCGGCGGCGCGGCTGCGGCAGCCTTGCATCTGATCGCGCTCAGCCGTAAGTGGGGCGCCCAACGCAAAGGCGTTGGCTTTGTCCCCTCTCCCGACGAATATCAGATCGCCGGTCAATCCAAAGGCCCGACCACCGCATGACCACGCAACCCGCCAACAAATCCGGCACCAAACGCCAGATGAAATCCGCCGCCCGGCTCTATGCCGTGCAGGCGCTGTTCCAGATGGAACAGACGGGTCAGACCGCCGACAAGGTAATCAACGAATTCCTCGATTATCGGTTCGGTGCCGTCTACGAGGGCGAAGAGATGGCCGAGGGCGATCCCAACCTGTTTGCCAAGTTGGTGGATACGGCGGTGAACCTGCAGGCCAAGATCGACCAGATGACCGACCGCGCGCTGGTGGCGAAATGGCCGATTGCACGCATCGACCCGACCCTGAGGGCGCTGTTCCGCGCCGCCGGCGCCGAATTCGAACAGGAGACGCCGCCCAAGGTGGTCATCAATGAATTCGTCGATATCGCAAAGGCATTCTTCCCCGACGGGAAAGAGCCGCGATTCGTGAATGCCGTGCTGGACCACATGGCCCGCGAAGCCCGGCCAGAGGCGTTCTGATCCGGCACCGCCTTGCAGCATGACGTATCGACGCCTACGTTCCGGTCACGTCACGCCGTTGCAGCAAGGAGCCGTGCCATGGACGACCCAAACATTCCCTCAGACCTCAAACGCGCGATTCAGGACAACATACGCCAGTTCCGCACGCTTGGCATCGCGCTGATCGTGCTGGGTGTTGCCGCGATCCTGTTTCCTTTGTTTGCCTCTATCGCGATCAAGGTTCTGCTGGGCTGGTTCTTCCTGCTGACCGGTGGCGCCGTACTGTGGCATGCCTTTCAGGCGCGGGACTGGAGCTCGGCCCTGTTGTCCGGGCTTGTGGGGGTGGTGCACCTGGCCATCGGCGTTTATCTCGCCTTCTTTCCCCTGACCGGGTTGATCGGGCTGACCATGCTGATGGCCATCGTGTTCCTGTTTCAGGGCGCGCTTGAGGCCGGAATGGCCTGGCAGCACCGCCCGGGCCACGGCAACGCGGGCCCCGGCTGGGCCTGGATGGGCCTGTCGGCAGCGGTCACCATCGTTTTGGGACTGATGCTGCTGGCCGGACTGCCGGGAACCGCACTCTGGGCGCTGGGGCTGTTTCTGGGGATCAACTTCCTGACGTCGGGGATTTCCTTTGTCGTTCTGGCGAACGCCGCGTCAAAGTTCTAGGCGGTTTGCCGCGTGAACCTGCGGCATTGGCGTCAAATTCGCGCTATCCGGTGGACTTCACCGAAAAATCGCCTACTCTGAATATAAACGGAAACACCAGTTCTATCGGGGGCACCGATGCCGAAACTCGTCAAACTTTACATCATGCAAAGCTTCGTGGGCTTTGCCCTGTCGACCGCTTTCGTCGGGATGCTGCTGTGGTTCGATGTGGCGCGCCTGTGGTATCTGGTAACGCACACCTCTGCCGGACCGCTGGCGGTGTTCCTGCTGTGGCTGTTCAACGGCATCGTCTTTGCCGGTGTGCAGTTTGCGATTTCCATCATGCGGATGGAAGAAAAGGAAATCGATCCGGGCGCGGGTGGCCCCAAGGTGCGACTGGAACCGCAACCGGTCCTTGCCAAGGTCGACACCAAGCGCAATGTTCTGAGCCCGCGCAACTGAACGTTCCTGCGGCCTGAAATGACAAAAGCGCCCCGATCGTGGCGCTTTTTGTTTGCGGCGGGAACCACACCTAGCGTGGGGTTATCTCATTCCCGAGGACCTGTATATACAGGTGGGCGTCAGGTAACCGGACCACGGCCCGGACAGAGCCAACTCCCTCGGAATTGCTTAAGGCCACCGGAATGCAACCATGCACAGGAAGGGCAGAACCCGCCAAACCCTGAGCTAAGCCGCAGGACGCGTTGTGGCAAGGGGAAAGCGCATTTCTTTTTGTGTCTTCGCGGCGTTTCACTTGCCATTTGTTCACACTTTGTTCATTTTTTTGACATGAGCGACCTTCTGCAACCCGGACAGCTTCTGGCGCGTGGCGTATCCCGCCACCTGGCCAGCCATGGCTTCGTCTCGGTTGAGGAATTTGTGCCGGACCGGGGCCTGCGTGTCGACGTGATGGGGTTGGGGCCAAAGGGCGAAATCTGGGTGGTGGAATGCAAGTCCTCGCGCGCCGATTTCATGGGCGACGCGAAGTGGAAGGGGTACCTTGACTGGTGTGACAGGTATTTCTGGGCCGTCGACCAGGATTTCCCGACCGAACTGTTGCCAGCAGAAACCGGCCTGATCATCGCCGATGCCTATGACGCGGAAATCCTGCGCATGGCCCCCGAAGCCAAGCTGCCCGCAGCGCGGCGCAAGGTTCTGATCCAGAAATTCGCCACCCATGCCGCGCGCCGCCTGCAGGCGCTGCGCGACCCCGACGCGGTGATCTGGGGCTAACGCTTGCCCTTGGGCTTCATTTTTTGCGCAGTCTTGGCTGCGGCAAGGATTTCCTCGGCGATTTCCTCGGCTTCGTCAGGCTCAAAATCCATCGGCACTTCGAACGTCTCGGAAACCACGAAAAGCCGCACCATGCCCTGATCGGTTGGCCCGATCTGAAGATTTGCCTCGATGTCGCGTTCGTCGTTGATACCCATGCTGTCCTCTGTGTGCCTGTCGGCCTTGAAACGCGGCAGATGGTGACGGCAGAGCGTGACAGATGTCAATGTCAGTCACGGTGTTTCGGCGGCAGTTTGGCAAAAGCACCGCCGAAACTCAGCAACTTGCCGGGGGTGCCTGCGGTCACAGGATCATGTCACTGTCGATCATGCCAAGGTTGGCCCCGACAAACAGAACGCTTACGCCCTGATCGGTGAAGGAAACATTGCCGCCCACCTGCGTCATATGGGCCAGCGCATCGGCGGCGTCGGTATACCCAAAGCCACGGAAATCCAGACTGTCCCATGCCTCGAGATCCAGAACCCAGTTCTGCCCACCGTCGGACTGGTCAAAGACGAAGGTGTCGCTCATCAGGCCGCCGGTCAGGGTATTCGCCCCTTCGCCGCCGTTCAGAACGTCATCGGTGCCATGGCCACGCATCCATGCCTCGAGCGGAGCCGCTGTGGCGGCCACGAATTCCCCGCTTTGCGCAAAGCCCTTGACCACCTCGGCCCGGGTCATGCCGCTGTCGATACGCCCCAACCAATCGGCAAGCCCGCCGGCATCCGCCGCACGGCCCAGCACGTTTTGATAGAGCAGGTTGACAAAGCCTTCATTGCTGAGCGCGCCATAGGTGTTCTGGAATTCCGTGCTGTTGGTGAACCCGGTGATCGCGTTGAGGAACGGGGTGCCAGACCCAAGCCGCGCCACCCAGTCCATGAAGCCCCCCAGATCCGGCGCGCGGTTCAACGTCGCCTGATACAGGCGATAGACATCATCGGACCACACACTGTCGGTATGGGCCAGCGCAAAGGTTGCCGCCGCATCCCGCGTCGCATTGATGAATTCCGTGCTGTCCGAGAACCCGACAACAACATCCGCGCGCGTCGCCCCGTTCGCCAGTGTCGTCAACCACCCCTGCAAACCGCCGGGATCAGAGGCCCGCCCAAGGACGTTTTGGTACAGCAACTCGACGAATTGCGCATTGTCGAGCGCGCCATAGATCGACTGAAACTCTGCCGAGTTGACGAACCCTGCCGCGGCGGCCGAGACTTCGATCGCACCTTCAAAGATCTTCTGGGTCCAGTCTTGATGGCCGCCGTGATCGGGTTCGCGGCCCAGCGTCGCCTGATACAGCCGATAGACCTGCGCCGACGCAACCGGGGTAAAGGCCACCTTGATCCCGTCGCCATACAGAAAATCGTTGCCCGCTCCGCCGTCGATCAGGTCGCTGCCCGCCTGTCCGTTCAGTCGATCCCCACCCGCGCCACCGATCAGCGTGTCGTCGCCGGCCGCGCCCGACAGCGTGTCGGCGTTGTCGCCCCCCAACAGCAGGTCATCACCCGAGGTCCCGGTTTCGGACAGAGCGCCGCCGCCGGATGTCCGGCCCAACGCACCGGATGGGCCCGACGGCGTCGGGTCCAGCGCGATTGTCCGGTCAGAGAACACCACTTCTTCGATCCCACGCAGGATCACGGCACCCTCGACATCTGCAACAACGCCCCCTGTCCCGTCATCGACAAGACTTGTGATCACATAGTGGTCGCCGTCGCGGACAAGCGTGAAATCGGCGCTGGTTTTGGAAGCTGACGCGCCGTCCGTCAGGTCGAGCCTGTCGAAGCCTGCACCGCCATCAATAACGTAATCCACTTGCGGCAAAGAAAAGTAGAGGTCGGTTGCGATCGCATATCGCGGATAGAAATAGATGGTATCGTCGCCGCTTTCGGCATGAAGCAAGATCTCTGTCGTATCCAGCTCCTGGTTGTCGTTCAGCACCTGACCCGCCAGTTGAACATCGTACAGCAACACGTCACTGAATCGGCTGCCGATCACCTTTTGCGGGGTATAGGTGCTTTGGGTCGGCCGCACGACATTCTGTGTACTGCTGATCCCGTGCGACAGTCCGGAATAGTCCAGCGTGTCGCTGCCACTGCCATAGGTCAGCGTGCGCAGCGGCACTTCGTTGCTGGACCCCAGTGTATGGATCACGAAGTGATCGTCACCCGCACCGCCGTCCCAGACATCATTGTCGATGCCATAGACCAGCTCCCCGGCCAAGCCGGTCTCATCGTCCTGGAAAAAAATGTCGTTTCCGTCGCGGCCCATGATCGTATCGGCCCCGCCAGAGCCAAGGAACACATCCAATTCATTGGTGCCAACGATATAGTCGTTGCCCGGCGTGGAAACTGATCGGTCGGGCAGATCGAGCGTGAACACGGTGCCCATCAGGTCG
This sequence comes from Mesobacterium hydrothermale, assembly GCF_035818635.1. Taxonomy (NCBI): domain Bacteria; kingdom Pseudomonadati; phylum Pseudomonadota; class Alphaproteobacteria; order Rhodobacterales; family Roseobacteraceae; genus Mesobacterium; species Mesobacterium hydrothermale. The sequence continues at coordinate 10,181 of NZ_JAYLLH010000010.1, forward strand.
ATATTGCCAGCGCCGTTGCGCCCGCTGTCAACCGACCAGCCGATAAACGCCCGGCCATCGGCCCCGACCGTGACAAACGGCGGTGCCAGTTCGGTGCCGACAAGTCCCGTTGCCACGTCCATCCGATCCGTCAGCAATGCGCCGTCACTGCCGATAACCTGCGCAAACAGCGAAATTTCCGGGGCGGCGGAAGTACCGCCAGTGTTCTGCGCCCAGACCAGCAGCAGATCGCCGTCTGCGGTTGCCGCCGCCGCAGCCGCCGGCAACTGGTTCTGGGCCGGACGGAACCCGGCATCAACCGGCAGGACTTCAACCGTCTTGGTTTTGACCAAGCCAAATTGCGGTACGGGCCGAGATGTCTGATCGAAGTCGGGGAAATTGTTGTTCAACAGATAGTTGTACTCGCGGACTTCCCAGAACTCCACTTCAAGGCGCAGCTTGTCGAAGATTGACCCGGTCCCGCGCGAATCCACCGTTGCAATCACGCCATCGCGCAAAACAGTTGCCGCATCTTCCCGAAAGCCCAGGGCGTCTGCGCCCCGAAAGGAGTTCGACGGGACAGTGATTTCCAGCGTCGGCGAGGTACCCGGAATTTCATAGGTGAACAGGTTCAGATCAAAGGTTCCGCCTGATCCCGATGTCAGTTCAGGGCCGACAAAGGTGAACAGATCGTTGCCAAGCGGCAGAAGGTTTGCGTCCTCGCCCCCGATTGCGCCAAAGACGGTGCGAAATTGCGGACCAACCGCCGTACCGCTGGCATCGAACCGCTGTCCATTCCAGTAGTTGTCGACGAAAGAGTCGTCTTCCCAGACTGCGATGAATCCGCCGTCTGATACTGGCGCGACAACCGGAAGGCGCTGATCGTCGGCTTGATCGGTGCCCAGCAGGATTTCCTGAGACACCGGTGTGCCATCGGGTTGGATCACGATGGCACGGGCGTCGACTTCTCCGTCAAGGCCAGGGCCGTCGGTCCAGGCGACGACAAGGTTCCCGTTGGCCAAAACGGTCACGTCCGGGTCTGACTGGAACCCGTCGGTCGTAACGTTGATCTGGTAGACTGCACCGGCGGCGCTGCCGTCCGCATTGAACTGGCGTCCGAAAATGGCCTGGCTGTCCGTGTCGGTCGCCCCGTCCACGGGGAGCAACGAACTGACAAGCTGGGTCCAGACGGCGACGTAGCCGCCACCGGGAAGTGCAACCACTTCACCGAAGTTGCTGCCGACGCCCACGGGGGCAAGCAGGTCTGCGGGCTGGCTGGAAATCAGCATGATGCCTCCAATCTTCATAAAAATAGATGCGAGAAGCCTAAGATCGGTGCGATTTCCCTGTCAATATTGACTGGCGCGCCGGAGCAGGATTTGCGCCGCCATGCCAAGCCAATAAGCCGAAAATCCCTGATCTGGACATAATGCCACAGGCCCCGCGCCGAATGGGTTTCCTCGACAGGTGGCAAAGCGTCAAACACAGGATTGCCACCCCCGAAGAACGGCCGCTGCTGGCTGTGGTCCCGTTCCCCCTAGCTGCGCAGGAAGGTCGCCGCAGCCAGCGACGGCACCTGCGCCAACACGTACCGCCGCACCAGCCAGTCAAGCCGGGCACCTCGGGGCAAGAATCGGACTTTCGCTGCCGGACGATGCCGCAATAAGGGCCCCGAAGGGCAAGCTGTCCGGCGGACCATGCGGCACGAAAATCAGCGTGCGCTTCTTTTGCAGACTGTCCTCGAACGGAGCGATCAGCAACCGGTACGACAGATTTCATGTTTCGCGTTCCCAAGGGTATCGGCATTGGCGTCGAAACAGGCCAAATAATCAGAGGCAATCGGCAAGGTCAGAAATGCCTCGGACAGCACTGGGTCGTCAAACAGCCGAGCCGTGGGCAGCACCGGGAAGGCAGAAAGATCCAGCCTTCCGGCACAGACAGGCACCAGACGCGCTGCCAATTCGTCGGCAAGCGAGGCGGCCAGCGCCTCGACATCGCCCGACTCGCGCCGCGCGAAACTCACCAGTTTGCACAGGCGGGCGAAATCCTGATCCGAGGTCGCGATCTGATGGATACCTATCAGCTCTGGCGCCCGCCTGGACAGATCACCCGCCGCTTCGATCTCGCCTGCGTAGTCCTTGGCCTCACCATCTCGACAACGCACCTGCGCTTCAGGTCGTTCAGCGTGATCGACTCGGACGACTCAGAACCCCGGCCGAAGGATGGACAGGCGCGCGCAAACGACCACTCGCCTTGGGGCAAGCGTTTCACTTTGACAACGTGATAGGCTGAATTGGTGCCGGCAGAGGGACTTGAACCCCCGACCCCGAGATTACAAATCACGTGCTCTACCAGCTGAGCTATACCGGCGTGGTGAAGGCGTCTTAGCAGCGGGTTTCGGCATCGGCAAGCGCCTGAAGGCGCTGCATCGTCACGAACTCTCCTTAAAAAATGCTGATTTGCGTGACACATTGGCGAGAACGAGCAAAAGCAAAGACAGGCCAGCCCCATGCGGATCGCGATTCACGCAGGCGCACATTGCACCGACGACGACAGATTGCTGAAGGCGCTTCTGCGCAATGCCGACGGCTTGCGCGGTCGGGCGGTGTCGATTCCCGGCCCCGGTCGCTATCGCGGGTTGCTCAGCGACGCGCTGAACAAGCTGGGTGATGCCACCCCCGCGCCGGATTCGCGCGAGATTCTATTGGAACGCATCCTGTCGGAAGACGCGGACATGGTCGACCGCATGGTTCTGAGCCACGAAAACCTGTTCTGCGTCCCAAAGCTCATGCTGTCCGGCGGCGTTCTGTACCGCAAGGCCGAAAGCCGCCTTGCAGCGCTGGCGCGGCTGTTTCCGGGGGACGAACTTGAACTCTACCTTGGCCTGCGAAACCCTGCGACGCTGCTGCCAACCTGCTTCGGGTCTGCCCCCGGCGGCAGTTTCGAGGAATTTCTCGGCGGGATGGACCCATTGCAGTTCCGTTGGTCCCATCTGATTGCCGGGCTGCGCAAAACGCTTCCCGATATGCCGATCACCATCTGGTGCAACGAAGACACCCCTCTGATCTGGGGAGAGGTCATTCGCGCGCTGGCCGGGCTTGAGTCGGGGGCCAAGATCGTGGGTGCGTTCGATCTCCTTTCGGAAATCATGGACAGCGAAGGGATGCGCCGGTTCCGGGCCTATCTTGCCGAACACCCCACCATCAACGAGGCGCAGAAACGCCGGGTCATGATGGCCTTCCTCGACAAATACGCGCTGGACGAAGAACTGGAAGAGGTGCTGGACCTGCCCGGCTGGGACGAAGCCTATGTCGACCGGTTGACCGCGATCTATGACGCCGATGTCGATGCGATGGCCGCCATGCTCGGAGTGCGCTTGATCGGGGCCTGACCGCGCCCGCATCCTAAAACGACGCGGCCCCGTCGCATCCGTCATTGACCAAGGGCGATTGCGCGCCGCAACTGGTCGCATGCGCCTCTTGATTTCCTTCGCCGCCCTGTTCCTTTCGGTCATCCTGCTTCAGCTCAGTTCCGGGGGGGTCGGCCCGCTCGATGCATTGTCGGGTTTCGCGCTGGGGTTCACGACGACCCAGATCGGTCTGTTGGGGTCGGCACATTTCGTGGGCTTTTTCATCGGGTGCTGGTGGGCGCCGCGCCTGATGGGCAGCGTTGGCCATTCGCGCGCCTTTGCCGCGTTTGCCGCGACGGGCGCGATTGGGTTGTTGGCGCATATGCTGATCCTTGATCCCTATGCCTGGGCGCTGATGCGTGTGGCGTCGGGCCTGTGCGTGGCCGGATGCTATACCGTGGTCGAGGCGTGGTTGCAGGCCAAGGTCACCAACGAAACCCGGGGCCGCACCATGGGTGTCTACCGTGTGGTCGATATGGGGGCATCCTTGGTGGCGCAGCTGGTGATTTCGGTTCTCGAACCGGCGGATTACGTTTCCTACAACATCCTCGCGCTGCTGTGCTGTGCCACCGTGATCCCGCTGACCCTGACCCGGGTCGAACAGCCCAGCACCCCCAACGCCCCACGGTTGCGCCCCCGCCTTGCGGTGGACCGGTCACCACTGGCCGCCGCCGGGGTCGTCGTGGCCGCGCTGTCCTCGGCCTCGTTCCGGATGGTCGGCCCGGTCTATGGCGAAGGCGTAGGCCTGCAAACCGATCAGATCGCGTTTTTCCTGGCCGCCTTTGTTGGCGGCGGCGCGCTGGCGCAATATCCCGTCGGCTGGCTGGCTGACAAGTTCGACCGCCGCTGGGTTCTGATCTGGCTATCGCTGGCCGCGATCGCCGCCAGCGTCGGGATCGCGATGATCACCGGGCTGGGGACTCTTGGGGTGATGATTTCCGCCGCCGTGTTCGGGCTGACAACCTTTCCGATCTATTCGGTTGCGGCAGCCCACGCGCATGACTTTGCCGAACCTCATGAACGGGTCGAACTGTCGGCGGCGCTGATGTTCTGGTTCGCGGTGGGGGCCATCGCCGCCCCCTATGTCGCGTCGTCGCTGATCGGCCTGTTCGGCCCGCCGGCCATGTTCCTGCTGATTGCGGCAGGGCACGCGGTGCTGGTCGTTTTTGGCCTGATCCGGATGCGCGCCCGCCCGGCGGCGATCAAGCGCACGCCCTATGTCTATTCGCCGCGCACGTCGTTCATGATCGGGCGTTTGCTGAAAGGGTCGCGCGACCGCGACTGATCCCGACGAGCATTCCCGGTGTCCCGGGCGCGCAAGGCGGCAAAGGCCGCCCTTCCCCGCTGGCAACCGCGCACAACATCGGCTAAGGGGGGCAACGACCCGCGCGCAAGACGGATACACCACATGACCCGCCACCTGATCACTTCGGCCATTCCCTACATCAACGGCATCAAGCACCTGGGGAACCTTGTCGGCAGCCAGTTGCCCGCTGACCTGTTCGCCCGCTACCAGCGTGCGCGGGGGCGCGAGGTCCTGTTCCTGTGCGCCACAGATGAACACGGCACCCCAGCAGAACTGGCCGCGGCCAAGGCCGGTCAGCCGGTGGCTGAATACTGCGCCGAGATGCACACGGTTCAGTCGAAGATCGCTGAAGGCTTCCGTCTGTCGTTCGACCATTTCGGCCGGTCCTCCAGCCCGCAGAACCACAAGCTGACCCAGCATTTCGCAGGCCAGCTGAACGCCAACGGGCTGATCCGTGAAGTCACGGAACAGCAGATGTATTCCAAGGCCGATGGCCGGTTCCTGCCCGACCGCTATATCGAAGGCACCTGCCCAAACTGCGGTTTCGACAGCGCCCGTGGCGACCAATGCGACAACTGCACCAAGCAGCTGGACCCGGTCGACCTGATCAACCCGCATTCGACAATTTCCGGGTCCACCGATCTTGAACTGCGCGAAACCAAGCACCTGTACCTGTGCCAGTCCAAGATGAAGGACCAGCTTGAGGCCTGGATCGACAGCAAGACCGACTGGCCGATCCTGACCACCTCGATCGCCAAGAAATGGCTGAACGACGGCGACGGCCTGCAGGACCGCGGGATCACCCGCGATCTGGACTGGGGCGTGCCGGTCAAGGATGGCGACAAGGACTGGCCCGGGATGGAAGGCAAGGTCTTCTACGTCTGGTTCGATGCCCCCATCGAATACATTGCCTGCGGCGCCGAATGGGTCGAATCCGGCAAGGGTGACAACTGGGAACGCTGGTGGCGCACCGACAAGGGCGCCGACGACGTGCGCTATACCCAGTTCATGGGCAAGGACAACGTGCCGTTCCACACCCTGTCTTTCCCGGTCACGATCCTTGGCTCGGGCGAGCCGTGGAAACTGGTGGATTACATCAAGTCGTTCAACTACCTGAACTATGACGGCGGCCAGTTCAGCACCTCTCGCGGGCGCGGCGTCTTCATGGATCAGGCGCTGGAAATCCTGCCGGCGGATTATTGGCGCTGGTGGCTGTTGTCCCACGCGCCGGAATCGTCGGACAGCGAATTCACCTGGGAAAACTTCCAGAGCAGCGTGAACAAGGATCTGGCCGACGTGCTGGGCAACTTTGCCAGCCGCGTGACGAAATTCTGCCGGTCCAAATTCGGCGAAGTCGTACCCGACGGCGGTGCCATGACCGAGCGCGAAACCGCACTGATCGCCGCGCTGACAGAGCGTGTTCGCGCCTACGAGACCCAGATGGAGGCGATCGAGGTCCGCAAGTCGGCACAGGAACTGCGCGCGATCTGGGTGCTGGGCAACGAATACCTGCAAGAGGTGGCGCCATGGTCGACGATCAAGACCGACCCGGACCAGGCCGCCATGCAGATCCGCCTGGCGCTGAACCTGATCCGGCTTTACGCCGTACTGTCGTCGCCTTTCATCCCCGATGCCAGCGCCGATCTTATGGCCGCGATGCGGACCGACAACACCGACTGGCCCACGGACGTTGCCGCCGCGCTGGAACTGCTGCCCGCAGGCCATGTCTTTGACGTGCCCGAGGTGACCTTCCGCAAGATCACCGATGCCGAACGCGAGGACTGGCAGCAACGTTTTGCAGGGGTGCGCACCTAAAGCCCGCCGAGTAACAATTCAAAACGCGCCGTTCCGGGAAACGGCGCGTTTTAAGTCAGGCCCGCATCATCTGCGTGGTCACCTTGTTCAGTTCGATGGCACCGGTGTCGCTGATCACAACCGTGCCCCCCAGATTGGCGTAGCGCCTTCCGAACATACAGCTTGGCTCAAAGGCAAAAGTCATCCCCGGTTGCAGCACAAAATCTGCCCCCATTGTCGGCACCTCAGCCGCAAGCGGATAGCGCTCGGCCCCATCCAGCTGATTGAACCCTTCAACAAAGCCGCAGACCAGACCGAATGGGTTGATCGAATGCAGGAAGGGATGAACATTGAACCCACCCGCTTGTTTCAAAGGCGCCTGCATCGCATCGACCACCTCGCCAAAGGTGACGCCGGGCCGGGCGGCAGCAAGGCCTGCCTCGTAGGATGCCCGGGCCGTCTCTGCGGCGCGTTCATAGTCGGCGTGAACCTTGCCCACGGCGACGGTAATCTGGTGTTGGGTTTCGAGCAGTCCCAGCGATGAAAACAGTTCCCCGGCGATCACGTCACCGTCTTCGATCACTCGGGGCGCCTGCGGGCGATAGGTCCAGCCGGGGGGACCGAAACTGATGAAATCCTTGCCAGATTGCAGCAGTAATTCAGCGGTAAACCCCACCTGCGCGGAACACGCCGCAATCGCCGCGGAATAAAGCTGACCTTCGTGCACGCCCGGCCTGACCGCATCGCGCAAGGCAATGGCCATCGCCTCGCCGACGTTGGCAGACCAGCGCAAAACCGCCAGCTCTTCGTCACTGCGCGCCACGGTCAGTTCGAAAAACCGGTTACCCACCGGAACAAAGGTCGCCTTGGGAAACGTGTCCAGAACTGCCTTCCACATCGTATAGGGAATGGCCCCGCCGAAATAGAACGGCGGATAAGAGTCCAACCCGATCACGCCGATCCGTTTCTGCCCAAGGCCCAGTTCCTGCATCAACAATGCCAGCAATTGGCCGTTGGGCGCGCCCGCATAGAAATGTTCGGGCTGGATCCAGACATCTTCGCCGCGATCCAGTGCCTGCATATGGTCATTTGCAGCCAAGGCAAAGGCCAGCACGCGCGGGGCGCCCTGGCGGGGAAATACAACCAGCGCCCCGGGCCGGTCATTGGTGAAATAGGTGTCCATCGTAAACGGCGCCGGGAACGCCCCTTCGCGGGATCCGAACACGACCAATCCTTCCAGGTCCTGTTCGTCCATGATCTGCCGCGCAATGCCCCAGCGCCGGTCGCGTTCTGCGGTCGAAAAGCGGGGGATCGTCTGAATCTCCTGAACCATGTCTTTCATCGGTCTGTCTCCTGATTTTTCGGTGCTACGAAATGCGGTCGCCTTCGATCTGGGCAGAGCCCAAGGGCAACTTGGCCAGCCCCGAAAAATGTGTGCCTGAAACCTGACCGGTGACATGCGCCTTGAGTTTGCCGATGGGGGTGGGGATGCGGGTGTCAAACGCGATCTGATTGCCCTGAACCGACCCGCCGCTGAAGGCGACCTCGCCTTTGGTGTTCTGCAAATTCCCGCTTAGGGTTGTTCCATCGGTTTTCAGAGACATCATGCCCTGCTGTTCACCGACAGGGGTTTTCAGGGATAGTTTGTATTGGCCGTCGATACGCATCGTCTGTTCCTTTCCTTTGATCGTCGGGCCGCTTGGCGCGACGGTGTACAGGCCAGCAAGATTGCAAAAGAACCCCGATTCAGACTGTCCCCCAGATTACTTCTGCGTAAGTCACGGCTGGGACCGAGTCCCGTGCCGACAAAAGAAAACGGCCCCGCACAGGCGGGGCCGTTTGTCTGCGCAAGGGCGTGGCTTTACCCGATCGCGACCAACTCGATTGCAAACGTCAGGTCTTTGCCCGCCAGCGGGTGATTGGCGTCCAGCGTCACCTCGGTCTCCGTTACTTCGACGACGGTCACAGGGACGACCTGACCCGACGGTGTCTGCATTTGCAACTGCATCCCAAGGTCCAGTGGAATGTCGTCGGGGATGTTCGACCGCGGCACAGGCTGGCAGGCTTCGGGGTTCGACTCGCCATAGGCCTCGGCGCAGGGCACTTCGACCACTTTCTTGTCGCCCACGGTCATGCCGGGGATCGCCTTGTCCAGGCCGGGGATGATCTGGCCCGATCCGACGGTGAATTCCAACGGATCGCGGCCTGCGCTGCTGTCAAAGGTGCTGCCATCGGCGAGTGTGCCGGTATAGTGAATCTTGACGGTGTCACCCGATTTGACCTGGGTCATGCGGTATCCAATCTGTGTGGGAAGGGTTCGTTGCAGAGGCCGCGCCGCGCACGGGTTCTCTAGGCTCTGGCAAAGCCTAACGGTCGCGGCGCCGGAATGCAAACTTCCCCCTTTCCCCTGCCCCGTCCCCATGCAAACCTGCCCCCGCAGGGAGGATGCCATGACCATCACCACATGTGTTTTCGACGCCTACGGCACGCTTTTCGACGTAGGCTCCGCCGCGCGGCGGCTGGCGGAACGGCCCGGGCACGACCGGCTGGCGGCCTGTTGGCAGAAGCTGGCGGAAGACTGGCGCCGCAAGCAGCTGGAATACAGCTGGCTGCGGGCGATCACCGGCGATCATATTCCGTTCTGGCTGGTCACCCAGCACGGGCTGGACTGGGCGCTGGAACACAACGGCCTTGATGGCGACCCGGTGCTGCGCGAGGACCTGCTGGCGCTGTACTGGGAACTGGCCGCCTATACCGAGGTGCACAGGATGCTGGCCACGCTCAAGGCGATGGGCAAGACCTGCGCGATCCTGTCGAACGGCAGCCCCGACATGCTGGACGGCGCGGTGGGCAGCGCCGGAATCGGCATGTATCTGGACGCTGTGCTGTCGGTCGAAGACGTCGGCATCTTCAAGCCCGCACGCGCAGTCTACGACATGGTGGGGGAACGGTTCGGTTGCACCCCGAAGGAAGTTTTGTTCGTATCGTCAAATGGTTGGGATGCGGCGGGCGCGGCTGGATATGGCTTTGTCACGGCCTGGGTCAACCGCACCGGTTTGCCCATGGACAGGCTTGCGCATGACCCGCACCACGTTCTGTCCGACCTGACCACCATTCCGGAGCTGATTGCCTGATGCCCAAGTTTACCGCCAATGACGGCCTGTCGCTGCATTACCTGGACGAAGGCGACGGCATCCCGCTGCTGTGTCTGGCCGGGCTGACCCGTGACACCCAGGATTTCGACTATCTTGCCCCGCACCTGGACGGGGTGCGCCTGATCCGGATGGACTATCGCGGTCGCGGGCAGTCGGACTGGGGCGATCCAAAGACCTATACCATCCCGCAGGAAGGGCTGGATGCGGTGACGCTTCTGGATCACCTCGGCCTGGAAAAGGCAGCGATTCTGGGCACTTCGCGGGGTGGCCTGATCGCGATGGGGCTGGCGGCGACGGTCAGGGACCGGCTGATCGGCGTCGCGCTGAACGACATCGGGCCGGAAATCGCGCCCGCCGGGCTGGACGTGATCAAGGGCTACTTGGGCCGAAACCCGTCGTGGAAAACGGTGGACGAGGCGGTGGCGAAACGCGCGGGCGTCATGGCGGGCTTTGCCAATGTCCCCGAAAGCCGCTGGCGCGAAGAGGTTCAGCACCTCTACCACGCCACGCCCGAAGGGCTGAAAATCACGTATGATCCGGCACTTAGAGAGGCCGTTCTGGATGCAGGCGCGCAACCGGTGCCCGACCTCTGGCCGCTGTTCGACGCGTTGTCCGGTCTGCCCCTGTGCGCGATCCGGGGGGCCAATTCCGATCTGCTGTCGCCCGAAACCTTTGCCGAGATGCGCCGCCGTCGCCCCGACATGATCGCGGCCGAAGTGCCGGATCGCGGGCATATCCCCTTCCTTGACGAACCCGAGGCGCTGGATGCGCTGCAACGCTGGCTGAAGATGCTGAAATGACCCGAAATGCCGGGGTTCAAAGCCTGTTTGTACGCAGATGCCGGACATCTTGTACGGTGGAGCCGTACAAAACCCCTTGTTTCGGGCCATATTGCGCCCCGAAGGCCCGTCGCCGCCAAAACCCGTACGATTGTCGCCGTTTTTCGTACAACTGACCCCGTTTTCCAGATCGCCCCGAGGACCGAATGAACATCGACATGATCCACGCCGCCGCCGACCGCCTGAAGGGCCATGTCCGGCGCACGCCTTTGCTGTCTTCCCCGTTCCTGGATGACATCGCCGGGCGCCGGGTTTTCGTGAAACCCGAATGCCTGCAGCACACCGGCAGCTTCAAGTTCCGCGGCGGATGGTCGGCGGTGTCGGCGCTGGACCCCGAGGTGCGAAAGTCGGGGGTGATCGCCTTTTCCAGCGGCAACCACGCGCAGGGCGTGGCGCTGGCCGCGCAGTTGCACAGCGTACCGGCCGTCATCATCATGCCGTCCGACGCGCCCGCGATGAAGATCGACAACACCCGCGCGCTGGGGGCCGAGGTCGTGCTGTACGATCGCGCGACGGAAGACCGGGACGAGATCGGCGACAGGATTTCCTCTGACCGCGGGCTGACGCTGATCAAGCCTTTCGACGAGCCGCAGGTCGTCGCCGGGCAAGGCACCTGCGGGCTGGAGATTGCCGAACAGGCGGCGGAGCTGGGCATCACCGAGGCCGAGGTGCTGGTTTGCTGCGGCGGCGGCGGTCTGACCTCGGGCATCGCGCTGGCGCTGGAGGCCCATGCCCCGGCAATGACGGTACGTCCGGTAGAGCCCGAGGGGTTCGACGATGTGAAACGGTCGCTGCAAGCCGGATCCATCCAGCGCAACGCCGCGCTGTCGGGCAATATCTGCGACGCGATCGTCACGCCGGCGCCGGGGCACCTGACCTTTCCGATCATGCAGCGGCTGTGCGGCGCCGGGCTGAGCGTGACCGAGGACGAGGCGCTGCGCGCCATGGCCCATGCCTTTGCCCGGCTCAAGCTGGTGGCCGAACCCGGCGGGGCGGTGGCACTGGCCGCCGCGCTGTTCCGGGCCAAGGAGCTGACCGGCGATACGGTGATCGCAACGATTTCGGGTGGCAACGTCGATGCACCGATGTACGCCCGCGCTTTGGACTTTGCCTGAGGGAGGATCAGACGATGCATATGGCAGAACTTGAAGGGGTGCGGCTGCATTACCGGATCGACGGCGACCCGGATGGCGCACCGGTGGTCTTTGCCAATTCGCTGGGCACGGATTTCCGGCTGTGGGACAAGGTGGTGCCGCTGCTGCCCAAGGGGCTGAAGCTGATCCGCTATGACAAGCGCGGCCACGGGCTGAGCGAGCTGACGCCCTTTCCCTACAAGATGGGCACGCTGGTGCGCGACGTCGAAATGCTGATGGACCACCTGGGGGTGAAGGACGCGATCTTTGTCGGCCTGTCGATCGGCGGGATGATCGCACAGGGCCTGGCGGCCAAGCGGCTGGACCTGGTGCGCGCGATGGTGCTGTCGAACACCGGCTCGAAGATCGGCACGCGCGAGATCTGGGACCAGCGCATCGCCGATGCCCGCGCCGGCGGGATCGAGGCGCTGGCCGACGCCACGATGCAGCGCTGGTTTTCCGGTGCCTTCCGCCAGACGGCGGAATTCCACGCCTGGCGCGCGATGCTGGTGCGGCAGCCGCTGGAAGGCTACCTGGGCTATTCGGCGGCGATCCAGGGGACGGATTTCATGACGCCCACCAGCGGGCTGCGCCTGCCCACCCTTGGCATCGCCGGAACCGAGGACGGATCGACTCCGCCGGACCTGGTGCGCGAAACCGTGGGGCTGGTGCCGGGTTCGGAGTTTTACCTGATCCGGGGTGCCGGACACCTGCCCTGCGTGGAAAACCCCGAGGAATACGCCCAGGTGCTGGGCGATTTCATTACCCGGCAAGGCCATGTCTGAGATCGTTCTGATCCATGGGTCGTGCCACGGGGCGTGGTGCTGGCGCGACGTGGCGCCCGTGCTGGAGGCGCTTGGGCACGACGTGCGCGCCATCGACCTGCCCTCGCACGGGGAAGACCCGACACCGCTGGAGGCGGTGACGCTGGCGGGCTATGCCGAAGCGGTGCTGGCGGCGATCCGGGGCCGGGCGGTGGTGGTCGGGCATTCGATGGCGGGCTTCCCGATTTCGCTGGCCGCCGAAATGGCCCCGGAGAAGATCGCGCGGCTGGTGTATCTGTGCGCCTACCTGCCGTGGGACGGCTACAGCCTGGTCGAGATGCGCAAGGCCGCGCCGCGCCATCCGATCCTGAAGGCGTTGCGGCGGTCGGAGGACGGGACGTGTTTCAGCTTTGATCCCGCACATGCGCGCGAGGTGCTGTATCACGATTGTTCCGACGACGCGGTGGCGTTTGCGCTGGCGCATCTGCGCCCGCAGCCGATCACGCCACAGGACACGAAGATCGCGCTGGGCGACCGGTTCGCGGGGGTGGCCAAGAGTTACATCCGGTGCCGCCAGGACAGCGCCATCCCGGCGGAGTTCCAGGACGAGATGTCGGCCGGGCTGGCACCGGGGGATGTATACGACCTGCCCGGATCGCATTCGCCGTTCCTGGCGGACCCGGCGGGGCTGGCGAAGCTGATCGACCGGATCGCGCGCGGGTAGCCCGGGAGGGGGCGCTGCCCCCTCTTGGCCTGCGGCCAATTCACCCCCGGGATATTTGGGGCAAGATGATGGGGATGGGCGCGCGCCGGGTCAGGCGACGTCGCCCATCGGCAGGCGCAGCACGAAGGTGGTGCCGGTGGCGGCGCTGTCCTTGAGCGTGATCGTACCGCCGTGGCCGCGCAGGAGTTCGGCCACGATGGCCAGGCCCAGCCCGGCGCCGCCCTTGCGCACGCCGCCCTGGAACGGCTGGAACAGGTGTTCGCGCGCCTTGGGCGGCAGGCCAGGGCCGGTGTCGGCGACCTCGATGATCCAGCCGTCGTCGGTGGTGTAGCCCTTGATGCTGATTTCCCCCGGCTGGCCGCTGCCGGCGATGGCCTGGCGGGCGTTACGGACGAGGTTTTGCAACACGCGGTAGATCTGTTCGGGGTCGGCGCGCACGGTCATGGTGCCGGGGATGTCGGCCGAGAGGCTGATATCGGCGTCGCCGATGGCAAGGCGTTCGGCGTCGAGCACCTCGTCCGTCAGGCGGGCGAGGTTGAAGCGGCTGAGCATCGGGGCGGGTTCTTCGGCGCGGCCGAAGGCCAGAGTGGATTCGCACAGCGACACCGCGCGGGTGATCGAGCCCACGAGTTTTGGCGCCATGCGGGCGACGGTGGGATCCTTCGAGCCTTCGATCCGGTCGGTGAACAGCTGCGCGGCGGTCAGGATGTTGCGCAGGTCGTGGCTGACCCGGGCGACGGCGGCCCCGAGCTGGGCCAGCCGGTCCTTTTGTTTCAGCGCCTGGGTCAGCTGGGTCTGCAGCGATTGCAGGGCTTCTTCGGCCTGACGCAGTTCGGTGACGCTGGCGCTGGGGGTGATGATGCTGCGGGTGTCTTCCGGTGCTTCGGCATAGCGCTGCATGTGGCCGACGACGCCCGCGATCGGACGCACCAGCAGGATACGCACCGACAGGAACAGCAAAAGCGCGGTGATGATCGAGATCACCGCCGACAGCAGCAGAATGCGCAACCCGTAGTCGAACATCGCGACGCGCAGGTCGGTGGTCAGCATCGTGACCTCGATCAGCAGCCCGGCTTCGAGCCTTGGGTTGCCGATCACCCGGATCACCCGCGGTTCCGGGTCCAGAAGCCGGACCAGCGCGTCGCGGATCAGGGTGATGGCGGGCGGGTCGCGCAGATCGAAGCTGGCCTCGACGGCGCCGGGGACGGGCCCCGAGAGCACCAGCTGGCGCATTTCATCGCGGCGCAGGACGACGTTGAAGACGCCGGCGTTCTTCAGCAGTTCGTTTTCGAGGTCGGGGCTGATCATGTCATCGGCCAGCAGCGCGAGCGAAGCGATCTGCGCCCGTTCGAGGTGGCCCAGCAGGTAATCTTCTCGGAAGCGGGCGACAGAGGGCACGAAGATCAACACCTCGGCCAGCATGACGAAGACCGTTGTCAGAACAAGGAACCGGCCGGAAAGCGAGTTGAGCATGGGGTCCTTCTAGGGCAGCCAGCGCTGCACGGCGCCTGTAACCTTCTTCACTGTCGGGTTTTCGAACAGCCTGGGGGCAAAATAAGCGCCCGCCGCGCGTTTGTTAACCTCTGCAATCGTCGGATAGGGGGCGACCATGGCGGCAACCTGGGACATTTTCAACCGGTTGGCCAGCGCCAGCGACCACAGCGCGATCAATTCTCCGGCCTGAGGCCCGGCGATCGACACCCCGACCGGGCGGCCCTTGTGGACCATGACCTTGATCAGGCCGCGGTTTTCCCGTTCGGCAATGGCGCGGTCGTTGTGGGTGATCTCGAAGCGGGCGACCTCGACCCTGTCGCCGTGTCGGTCGCGGGCCTGCGCCTCGGTCAGGCCGACCTGGGCCAGTTCGGGGCGGGTGTAGGTGGCCCAGGGGATGTGATGGGTCTGCGCCCGGGACGGCAGCGCGAACAGGGCAGAGCGCAGGATGACCCCGGCGTGGTAGCCCGCGACATGGGTGAACTGCAGCCCGCCCGCCACGTCGCCAATGGCATAGACGCGGCGGTTGGTGGTGCGCAGGCCGGCGTCCACCCTGATCCCGGTGCGGGTGGTTTCGATGCCCGCCTTGTCAAGGTCCAGGCGGTCGGTATTGGCGCGGCGGCCAACCGCGATCAGCAGGTGGCTGCCGGTGAAGCGCTGGCCTTCCGTCTGGCCATCCCTGGTGGTGACAGTGATGGCGCCGGGCTTGCCGGAGACCTGGGTCACCTGCGCGTGTTCGGCGATCTGCACGCCATCGGCGCGCAGTTGGTCGAGCACGAAAGCGGCGGTTTCCGGGTCGTCGCGCCCCAGTGCGGTGGCGCCTTCGATCACGGTGACCTGACTGCCCAGGCGACGGTGGGCCTGCGCCATTTCCATGCCGATGGGACCGCCGCCGATGATCAGCAGGTGATCGGGGCGGTCGCGCAGTTGCCAGAGCGATTCGTTGGTCAGGTACGGCACGGTGTCGAGCCCGGGGATGGGCGGGACCAGCGGCGACGAGCCGGTGGCGATCACGATTCGCCGCGCGGTGATCGTGTCGTCGCCCGCTTGCACCTGCGTGGGCGACAGGAAGCGGCCATAGGCACGGATCACCTGCACCCCAAGGCCTTCGAACCGGTCCTGGCTGTCGACAGGGGCGATATGGGCAATGGTCCGGGCCACGTGGTCCATCGCGGCGGCATAGTCGACCTGCGGCGGCGCACCGGTGATGCCGAAGGGCCGGGCATGGGTCATCGCGTGGGCCTGGGTCGCGGCGGCGATCAGGGCCTTGGACGGAACGCAGCCATAGTTCAGGCAATCGCCCCCCATTTCGTGCCCTTCCAGCAGGATCACGCCGGCGCCCATCTGCACCGCGCCAGCGGCGACGGACAGCCCGCCGGAGCCTGCCCCGATGACGAGTAGATCGGTTTTCAGCTGCGCCATGGTCAAATCCCCTTGCGTCCGCGAATCGCGTTGATGACGATGGGCAGGGCGGCCAGCGCGGCAAGGCCGAGAATCGGGCCAATCACCTGCGGCGCCCAGAGCAGCGACAGGTCGGGGGTTTCTCCACGGTCGAAGATCTCGGCCACGCCGACGCCGATCGAGGTAAAGACGATGCCGCCGGGAATGATGCCCAGCGCCGTGGTCCACAGGAAGTTGCGGAACTTCACGCCGACCAGCGCGGGCACGAGGTTGGCCACGAAGAACGGCACCACGGGGACAAGGCGCAGCAGGAACAAGACGCTGATTTCATTGTCGTGCAGCCCCGTTTTCAACCGCTTCACCGCCCCTTCGGACGTGTCGAGCCGCGCCGCCAGCGTCCGGCCCAGACCGGCGCGGGCGGCCAGAAAGATGGCCGCCGCGCCGATGGTGGCCGCGAACACGTTCAGCGCTGTCCCGGCCCAGAGACCGAACAGGAAGCCCCCGGTGACAGAGGCCACGGCCGCGCCCGGCAGGGAAAATGCCACGATCACGATGTAAAGCGCGACAAAGGCCACGGCGACCAGCAGGTAGTTGCTGTCACGGAAGGCCAGCAGCGCCTCTCGGTTGTCGCGCAGGGTTTCGAACGACAGGTAGTCGCGCAGGGTGAAAGAGCCGATCACCGCGACAACCGCGATCACGATCAGCGGGATGTGGCGGCCAAGGCGGCGGGTTGCGGGGGTGTCTGTCATCTGGCTCATGGGGCTTTCCGGGTCTCAACGCTCTAACACAGATGCGGCGGGCTGCGGTGATCGGGCAGTGCATTTCACGCCCGGTTGAACGCCGGTGACAGGTTTGCAACGGTTTTGCAGGGGATTCCCGCCGGTCTGTAACATTCGGGGGCGGCGCGGCTTCGAAAATGTTGCAAAAGCCCCCGTGCAAGCGTTTGACAAGTCGGGGCTTCGCTCCTATAGCACGGGCTTCGAACACATCCGGCCCCGCGAATCCGCGCTTCAGGGCCCGCGAACTGACGGAGACGGAGCGATGAAACGCACCTACCAACCCTCGAACCTGGTCCGCAAGCGCCGTCACGGCTTTCGTGCGCGCATGGCAACCAAAGCAGGCCGCAAGATCCTGAACGCCCGTCGCGCACGCGGCCGCAAGTCCCTGTCTGCCTGACAGGGCTGACCGTTTCGGGTTTAGACATGACACCGCCGACGGCCCCCGATCAACACCCGGGGAATCTGCCTTCGGCGGTTTCATTGTGTCGGACCGACGGTTTGACCGAATCGCCGCCGCCCCTGAACGTGCTGCGCAAGCGCTCGCAGTTTCTGGCTGCGGCGCGGGCCAGAAAGCAGGGCACCGGCGGCATGCTGGTGCAGGCGCGTGATCGCCGCGACGACAGCCCGGGAATCGGGGTCGGTTTTACCTGTTCCAAGAAGGTCGGCAATGCTGTGGCCCGCAACCGGGCCAAGCGGCGACTGCGAGAGGTCGCCCGCAGCGTGCTGCCGGAGCTGGGCAAACCCGGCTTCGACTATGTTCTGATCGGCAAGCCCGAGGCAACCATAGCACGCCCGTTCTCCGAGCTGCAGAACGATCTGCGCTACGCGCTGAAGAAACTGCACGGTGCTGCACCATGACCCCGCTGGCCTATGTCCTGTCCCTGCCCGTCCGGGCCTATCGGCTGATCGGCAGCCCTTGGGTGGGCCATGGCTGCCGCTATCAGCCGACCTGTTCGGCTTATGCGCTTGAGGCGCTGGAAAAGCACGGCGGGATCAAGGGCAGCTGGCTGGCGATCAAGCGGATCGGGCGGTGCCACCCGTTGGGCGGGTCGGGCATCGACAACGTGCCGGACTGACCGCCCACACGCCAAATCCCTTGCCCGTGCCGCTGCAACCGCCTATGGCAGCCTCCATGCTTGACGACGCCGACGATATCCATCCGCTGTTCTACGGAGCCCCGAAAAGCACCGAGTTCAAGAAGCTGCGCAAACGCATCGTGCAGAACGTGCGCGAGGCGGTCGAACACTATGGCATGGTCGAACGCCGCACCGATGGCACGACGCCGAAATGGCTGGTCTGCCTGTCGGGCGGCAAGGACAGCTATACGATGCTGGCGATCCTGCATGAACTGAAGTGGCGCGGGCTGCTGCCAGTGGATCTGCTGGCCTGCAACCTGGACCAGGGGCAGCCGGGCTTTCCCGCGACGGTGCTGCCCGAGTTCCTGGAACGGATGCAGGTGCCGCACCGGGTGGAATACGAGGACACCTATTCCATCGTGAAGCAAAAGGTCCCCGCCGGGCGGACCTATTGCGCGCTGTGTTCGCGGCTGCGACGCGGGAATCTGTATCGCATTGCGCGGGAAGAAGGCTGTTCGGCGGTGGTGCTGGGGCACCATCGCGACGACATCCTCGAGACCTTCTTCATGAACCTGTTCCACGGCGGGCGGCTGGCGACGATGCCGCCGAAGCTGGTCAACGAAGAGGGCGACCTGTTCGTCTATCGCCCGCTGGCCCATGTCGCCGAGGCCGATTGCGAAAAATTCGCCAAGTCGATGAATTACCCGATCATTCCCTGTGACCTGTGCGGATCGCAGGACGGGCTGCAGCGCCAGCAGGTCAAGCAGATCCTGGACGGCTGGGAAAAGAACAGTCCCGGCCGGCGACAGGTGATGTTCCGGTCGCTGATGAACATCCGGCCCAGCCACATGCTGGACCCGAAGTTGTTCGATTTCGCCGGGCTGATGCGCGGATCCGTTGAAACTGACGAAAACCCGAACGACATTCCCAAGTTGCGTTAAGCCCGCGTTCAGCCAGATGCCCCGACCCTGCCCGCGTGTGTAGGGAAAACGGGGTATGATCATGGCGAACAGGGTTTCGCACTGGGTGACTGAACTGCGGCGCCGCTTGCGGCAGATGCTGATCGGGCCGCAATTGCTGGCGTTTGCGCCGGCGCTGTCGCTGGCGGCCTTCTGGTTCGGCGGCGAAACGGTGCTGATCGCGGTGGCGCTGGGGCTGCCGGTGCTGGTGGCGGCCATTGGCGTCGATCCGAACAAGGAAATCCCGCTGTCCGGGCCGCGCGCACCAGACCGGCTGAGCCTGAACGACCTGTCAGACCGGGCCGAGGCGGCAATGGCGCTGGCGCGGCGCAGTGGTCGCAACACTGCCTGCCTGCTGATCGCGGTCAGCGGGCTGGACCGGGTTGTCGCCGCATCTCGCGACGGGACGCGCCGGGCGCTTCTGGAACGGGTGCGCAGCCTGTTGCGCGAAGGCGACCTTACAGCCTGGGCGGCGGACGGACAGATCGCGGTGCTGCTGCACCCCGGCAAGCTGGACCTGAACGCGGTACAAATGCTGGCACAACGGCTGCAAACCGCGCTTGAGGATGCCCTGCCCGCCGATCGCGAAAACCTTCACTTCTCCGCCGCCATCGGCATCGGCATGAGCAGCCGCCTGCGTGCGGGTGCGGGCGGCGGCGCGCTGCTGCAGGCGGCCCGCGCCGCACTGGACGAAGCCCAGCGCGCCGGTGCCTCTGGTATCCGGGCGCAGCGGCGCATGGCGGATCCGCCGCGCCGCGTGGATGCCGAACCGCTGCTGGTGGGAGAGGTATTGCAGGCGCTGGAAACCGGGCGGATCGCGCCATGGTACCAGCCCATCGTCGATGCACGCAGCGCCGATCTGACCGGGGTCGAGGCCCTGGCGCGCTGGCTGCACCCGACCCGCGGCGTGATCGCCCCCGCCGAATTGCTGCCCGCGCTGGACCAGGCAGGGGGGATGGAACGGCTGGGCGAAATCATGCTGCACAGCGCCTGCGTCGCGCTTCAAGCCTGGGACCGGGCCGGGATGGATATTCCTTCGGTGTCGCTGAACTTTTCCGAAGTGGAATTGCGCAACCCCCGCCTGGCCGAAATCGTTTCGTGGGAACTGGACCGGTTCGGGCTGTGCGGCGACCGGTTGCGCATCGAAGTGTTGGAATCAGTCCTGCTGACCGAAAGCGACGAGTGCCTTGTCCGCTCGATTAACGCGCTGGCAGAGCTTGGGTGCGGCATCGACCTTGACGATTTCGGCACCGGCCAGACCGGGATCGCGGCGCTGCAACTGGTGCCGGTACACCGGCTGAAGATCGACCGCCGGTTCGTGACCCGGATCGACCGCGACGACCGGCAGCGCAGGCTGGTGGCCGCGCTGATCGGGCTGGCAGAGCGGATGGGACTGGAAACCGTGGCAGAAGGCGTTGAAAGCCATGGCGAACACGCGGTTCTGGCGCAATTGGGCTGCACGCACCTTCAGGGATACGGAATCGCCCGGCCGATGCCCGGGGACCAATTGCACGACTGGTGCCGCGCGCATGCGGCAAAACTGGCGGCCATTCCGCGGATCGCGGGGGCGAATGGCTGAATCCCGCGTGCACAGGGCCGTGACACGGGCGCGCCCCGACCGGAAACCGCTTGACCTTTGCCGCCTGTCTCTGTTGAACCCACCTGACGGAAAAAGATGTATTGGGTGGCAGGCTCCACATGGACGATCAGAACAAGAATCTCATTCTCGCAACGGCGCTGAGCTTTGCCGTGATCCTGGTCTGGTTCCTGTTGTTCCCTCCACCGGAACCGCAGCAGGCCACCGCACCCGAGGTCGCGGCCACCACACCGGTGGCCGAAGCCGCGGCGCCGACCGCAGGCGCGAGCGAGGCAACCGCGGCAGCCGATGCCGGCAACGCCGCCGACACGACAGAGGCTCCGCGCCTGCCGATCGACACCACCCGGCTGGGCGGGACGATTTCGTTGACCGGTGGCCGGATCGACGATCTGTTGCTGAAGGACTATCGCGAAACCATCGAACCGGACTCTCCGACGGTACACATGCTGCGCCCTGTGGGCAGCGAAGACGCTTACTATGCGCTGTACGGCTGGGCCCCCGGTGCGGGCCTGACGGCCGACGACGTGCCCGGCCCGAACACGCTGTGGACGGTCGAAACCGGTGACACGCTGACGGTGGACACGCCGGTAACCCTGCGCTGGGACAGCCCCGCCGGGCTGATCTTCCGCCGTACCCTGTCGGTGGACGAGGATTTCATGTTCTCGGTGACGCAATCGGTGGAAAACACCACCGGCGCCCAGGTGTCGGCAGCGCCCTACGGCGTGATTGCACGCCACGGCATCCCAAAGGACCGCAAGAAGTTCTTCGTGCTGCATGAAGGCGTGATCGGCATGTCGGACGGCGAATTGACTGAAACCAGCTATGAGGACATGGCAGACCTGCCCGTGGTGGCCGCCGAAGGCGCCCCAGCAGAGGTCAAGCAGGTTCAGGAAAACGGCTGGATCGGCTTTACCGACCACTACTGGATGGCAACGCTGGTTCCCGCACCGGGGTCGTCGTTCAAATCGGTCGAAAAATACTATGCCGCGCGCGACATCTATCAGACCGAAGCGGTGCTGCCGACGATGACCATCGCCGCCGGCCAAAGCGCCGAAGTCACCACGCAACTGTTTGCCGGTGCCAAGGAATGGGAAACCATCCGCGAATACCAGAAGGCGGGCGTGCTGAAATTCGTCGACAGCATCGACTGGGGCTGGTTCTTCTTCTTTACCAAGCCGATCTTCATCGCACTGCACTGGTTGCATGGCCTGATTGGCAACATGGGTCTGTCGATCATCCTGCTGACCTTCCTGATCAAGGCGCTGGTGCTGCCACTGGCGTTCAAGTCCTATGTCTCGATGGCGAAGATGAAGGAATTGCAGCCTGAGATGCAGGCGATCAAGGAAAAGGCAGGCGACGACCGCGCCAAGATGCAGCAAGAGATGATGGCACTCTACAAGAAGGAAAAGGTGAACCCCGCGTCGGGCTGTTTGCCGATCTTCATTCAGATCCCGATCTTCTTTTCGCTCTACAAGGTGATCTTCGTCACGCTGGAACTGCGTCACGCGCCATTCTTCGGCCCGTTCCAGGATCTGTCGGCGCCCGATCCGACGTCGATCTTCAACGCCTTCGGACTGCTGCCCTGGGCCGCGCCCGAGGCAGGGACACTGATGGCGACCATCTTCCTGGGCATCCTGCCGATCCTGCTGGGCGTATCGATGTGGTTGCAGCAGAAACTGAACCCGGCCCCCACCGACCAGACCCAGGCGATGATCTTTGCCTGGATGCCTTGGGTCTTCATGTTCATGTTGGGCAGCTTTGCCAGCGGGCTGGTGGTGTACTGGATCACCAACAACACGATCACCTTTACCCAGCAGTACCTGATCATGCGCAGCCAGGGCTATACCCCGGACGTGTTTGGCAACATCAAGTCGGGCTTCAAGAAGACCCCGAAAGACGCCAAGGCCGAAGAGGCGGGTAAGCCCGGCAAGAAATGACCGCGCGCGTCACCCAGATCTGGCGCCATCCGATCAAGTCCCACGGCCGCGAGTCGCTGGACCGGGTGGCGCTGACGGCCGGGCAGACCGTGCCCTGGGATCGGGTCTGGGCGGTGGCGCTGGAAAATTCCGATGCTGACGGGTCTGAATGGGTAAGTTGCGGCCATTTCAGCCGGGTCAGCAAGGCACCTGCCCTGATGGCGATCACGGCCCGGCTGGACCCGGACAGCGAAACCATCGTGTTGTCGCATCCCGACCGGGACGATCTGACGATCCAGCCCGACCGCGACGGCGCAGCACTGCTGGACTGGGTCGCCGGGTTGGTGCCGGAAAACCGGGCGCAGCCTGCCCGGCTGATCCGCGCCCGGGCGCAGGCGATGACCGACAGCGACTTTCCCAGCGTGACGCTGTGCAACATGTCTTCGCACCGGGCGGTGGAACAGAAGATGGGCCGCCCGCTGTCGGTGCTGCGCTGGCGCGGCAATATCTGGATGGACGGGCTGGCACCCTGGGAAGAATTTGAGTGGATGGGACGCGAAGTGCAGATCGGCAGCACGA
Source organism: Mesobacterium hydrothermale (assembly GCF_035818635.1). Lineage (NCBI taxonomy): Bacteria > Pseudomonadati > Pseudomonadota > Alphaproteobacteria > Rhodobacterales > Roseobacteraceae > Mesobacterium > Mesobacterium hydrothermale. Next base: position 33,082 of record NZ_JAYLLH010000010.1, read on the forward strand.
TCTTCAAGGTCCGCGAACGCACCGACCGCTGCACTGCCACGACGGTCAACCCCGACACCGGGGTCAGGGATGCGGACACGCTGAGCGTCCTGGACACATGGGGCCACCGGGATTTCTCGGTTCGGGCAGAGGTTGTCCGGTCCGGCGAGGTGGCAATAGGCGACGGGGTACACCTGCTGTGACACAAGAATTGCCGTTTCCGATCGCCGAGATCCCCGATGAGCTGAGCCGCGAACGCGGCAGGTTGCTGTTTGCCGGGGAAACCGAGTTCCTGAAAGGCGTGGTCGCGATGGACGGCCTGCCGCCGGATGACCGGATCGAGGTGTGCTTTGCCGGACGGTCAAACGTGGGCAAATCCAGCTTGATCAACGCGCTGACCGGGCGCAAGGGACTGGCGCGCGCGTCGAACACCCCCGGGCGGACGCAGGAAATCAACTTTTTCACCGCGGGCGAAGAACATTATCTTGTCGACCTGCCCGGCTATGGCTTTGCCAATGCGCCGGTCGCGGTGGTGCAGAAGTGGCAGGCGCTGCTGAAACAGTACCTGTCAGGGCGCACCAACCTGCGCCGTGCCTTCGTGCTGATCGACCACAGGCACGGGGTCAAATCCGTGGACGAAGAAATCATGACCCTGCTCGACAAAAGCGCGGTCACCTTTCAGTGCGTGCTGACCAAGGCCGACAAGGTCAAGGCCACCGACCGTGAAAAGGTGCTGGCACAGGTACGCAAGGCCCTGTCAAAACACCCCGCCGCCTTCCCCGAGATCGTCGTGACCTCTTCCGAAAAGGGCGACGGGCTGGAAACCCTGCGGACCATCATCGCGACGCTGGTATAGGGCGCGGGCAGGATTTTTCGACGAAAAATCTTGCACCGACCCGGCCGATTGACCAGACAAGTGGTATACCCCTACGGCGCGAAAGGCCCGCCAGAACGATGAGACGACAGAACATGGACCGAGACTGGATCGCTACTGCCCGCACCCTGTCCGAGGCTCTGCCCTATCTGCAACGCTATGCCGGGGCCATCGTCGTGGTCAAATTCGGCGGCAACGCCATGGGTGACGCCGACGCGATGGCCGAATTCGCCCGCGACATCGTTCTGATGCGACAGGTGGGGGTGAACCCCGTCGTGGTGCATGGCGGCGGGCCGATGATCAACGATTTGCTCAAACGGCTGAACATCGAAAGCCGTTTTGTCCGTGGCAAGCGCGTGACCGATCAGGCCACGGTCGAAGTGGTCGAAATGGTTCTGACCGGTCTGGTCAACAAGCGAATCGTTCAGGCAATCATGGACGAAGGCGGCCGCGCCGTCGGCCTGTCGGGCAAGGATGACGACCTGATGGTCTGCGAGGCGGACGACCCCGAACTGGGTTTTGTCGGCCGCCCGATCGAGATGAACGTGCAGGTGCTGCGTGATTTGTTCACCGCCGGGATCATCCCGGTCGTGGCCCCTGTGGCCACCGGGATGGACCCGCTGGAAACCTTCAACGTCAACGGCGACACCGCCGCCGGTGCGATTGCCGGGGCGCTGAAGGCCGATCGCCTGTTGCTGCTGACCGACGTGACCGGGGTCAAGAACAAGGATGGCGACGTGGTGACCGAGATGACCCCGGACGACGTGAACCGGATGATCGCGGACGGCACCATCGCGGGCGGGATGATCCCCAAGACGGAAACCGCGCTGCAAGCCATCGAAAAGGGTGTGCGGGGCGTCGTGATCATTGACGGTCGGGTGCCCAACGCCTGCTTGCTGGAGCTGTTCACCGAACACGGTTCGGGGTCGTTGATCCGGCCCGAGAACCTGCCCCCGCGCGAGAATCGATGACCGCGCTGGCCGCGCTGGATGATGCGGCCGCCAAGGCCGGGCTGCGGGTGCGCGGCGTGCTTGAGGTGACCGACAGCGACGGCGCGCCAGAAGGCTGCGCATCGCTTGTGTTGCTGGGACCGGATGAACCCGCGTTCTGGCCGCTGTTTTCCACCAGCGACGAATATTTCGACGGCAACCCGGACCCGCTGGACCGCTGGTCCAAGCGGGTGATTGGTGCATTGGCGAGGGAGTGGGGCGGCCATGCGGTGTTTCCGTCCGACGGCCCGCCCTATCCCCCGTTCATCGCCTGGGCGCGCGACAGTGACCATGCCTGGGTGTCCCCCGTGGGTCTGCTGGTCCACGACGCGGCAGGGCTGTTCATCAGCTATCGCGGGGCGGTGGCGTTGCCCCAGGTGGTGCAGGCCGCCCCCGTGGGCGTGATGCCCTGCCTGAGCTGTCACGCCGCCCCCTGCACCACGGCCTGCCCGGTCGGCGCGCTGTCGCTGGCAGAGTACGATGTGGCGGCGTGCAAGGCGCATTTGCGCAGCGACCTCGGCCACGACTGCCGGGACAACGGTTGCCTTGCCCGGCGGGCGTGTCCTGTTGCTGTTGATTTCGAACGCCTGCCGGTGCAATCGGCGTTTCACATGGCCGCTTTCCTGGGGACGGACCCATGCGACTGATCCTGATGCGGCATGCCAAATCGGACTGGTCCGAACCGGGGCTTGACGACCATGACCGCCCGCTGAACGGCAGGGGCCGGAAAAGCGCCAAGGCGTTGGGGGCGTGGCTGCGGGGCAAGGGATATCTGCCGGATCAGGTGCTGTGTTCCAGCGCATTGCGCACGCGCGAAACACTGGACCGGCTTCGCATCGAGGCGCTGGTGAGCGTCGAGGGCCGGCTGTACCACGCCAGCCCAAACGTGATGTGGGACAGCCTGTCCGAGGCCACGGGACAAACCGTGCTGATGGTCGGGCACAATCCCGGCATCGCGGAATTCGCGGCTGGGTGCGTGGCGCAGCCGCCCGCGCATAGCCGGTTCTTTGCCTATCCCACCGGGGCGACTCTGGTGGTGGATTTTGAGGCCCCGGACTGGTCGCATGTGCGCTGCGCCACGGGCACGGTGTGGGATTTCGTCGTACCGCGCGACTTGCTTGAGGACTGACGCTACTGCTGCGGTGCGGTCGGACCGATGCAGGGCACCAAGCTCGATGCAGCGGCGGGCGGATGCCAGCGGGTTGATCGGCCGGAAAGGCGTTTGTGGACCGGCTGCGCCGAAACCCCCGGCGTCGGGACCGACTAACGATCGGCCGACCATGGCGCAGTTTCGTCAACACATGGGCCAGGATAGAAAAAGGGGGCCAGCGGCCCCCTTTTGTACTGCGTCGCGATGGTCTGTCCCGTGCCTTAGTGGCCCAGGATCTGGCTGAGGAACAGCTTGGTCCGTTCGTTCTGCGGGTTGTTGAAGAACTCTTCGGGTTCGTTCTGTTCGACAATCTGGCCCGCATCCATGAAGATCACGCGGTTCGCCACCTGACGCGCAAACCCCATTTCGTGGGTCACGCAAAGCATGGTCATGCCTTCTTCGGCCAGTTCCACCATCGTATCCAGCACTTCCTTGATCATCTCGGGGTCAAGCGCCGAGGTGGGTTCGTCAAAGAGCATGATCCGCGGCTTCATGCAGAGCGAACGGGCGATGGCCACACGCTGCTGCTGACCACCGGACAACTGGCCGGGATACTTGTTGGCCTGTTCCGGGATCTTGACCTTTTCAAGGAAGTGCATCGCGGTCGCCTCGGCCTCTTTCTTGGGGATCTTGCGAACCCAGATCGGGGCGAGCGTGCAGTTTTCCAGGATCGTCAGATGCGGAAACAGGTTGAAGTGCTGGAACACCATGCCGACTTCGGACCGGATCTTGTCGATGTTCTTCAGATCCGACGACAGTTCGGTGCCATCCACCAGGATGCTGCCGGCCTGGTGTTCTTCCAGGCGGTTGATGCAGCGGATCAGGGTGGATTTCCCCGACCCCGACGGGCCCGCGATAACGATCCGTTCGCCGCGATAGACGGTCAGGTCGATGTCGCGCAGCACGTGGAAGGACCCGTACCACTTGTTCATCTTGGTGATCTGGATCGCGACCTCGTCAGAGACCGTCATTGCGCTGCGGTCGATATCGCGCTCGATAGCTAGTTCAGACATTGATGGTCTCCTTAACGGTGCTCACGACGGAGCTTTTTCTCGAGGAAGAGGGAATATTGGCCCATGCTGAAGCAGAACACGAAGAACAGCAGGCCGACAAAGACGAAGAGTTCCCAATACACGCCGTTCCAGTCAGTGGTGGCGCGGATCGAGTTCGTCAGGCCGATCGGGTCAAGCAGGCCGATGAAGACCACCAGCGTGGTGTCCTTGAACAGGCCGATGAAGGTGCTGACGATGCCCGGGATCGAGATCTTCAGCGACTGCGGCAGGATGATCAGGCGCATGGATTTCCAGTAATCCAGCCCCAGCGCATCGGCGGCCTCGTATTGACCTTTGGGCAGGGCGGCCAGGCCACCGCGGATCACCTCGGCGATATAGGCCGACGAGAACAGCGTGACCATGATGATCACCCGCAGCATGAGGTCGAAGTTGGTGCCCGGCGGCAGGAAGTAGTTCAGCAGCAGGGACGCGGTGAACAGCCAGACGATCAGCGGCACGCCGCGGATCATCTCGATGAACCCGACCGAGACCTTGTTGATGAAGAACAGGTCCGATTGACGCCCCAGCGCCAGCAGGATGCCCAGCGGCAGGGACAGGATGATCCCCGACACGCCGATGATGATCGCCAGCATGAAGCCGCCCATCTGCTTGGAATCGACGTGTTCGATGGCCAGCGGCAGCACCGACGACAGGGCGTCGGTCAAGCTGCCGGCCAGGAACAGCCAGTAAAGCAGCGGCAGGACGATCGCGGCCAGAACGCCGACAAGATTGCCGATGACCCTGGACCCGATCGTGAAGGCGAAGAAGCCCAGCACGAACCCGGAAGCGACGACGATCGGCCCCCAGAGCGACCCGCCCCAGATCATCCAGTAAGCGATGAAGGGCGCGGCGACCGAGAACCACAGCATCTTGCGCGGCAGTTCGGTGAACAGGACCGGCAGGATCGCGACCAGGAACACGATGAAGGCGAGGACCGGACGCCAGTAAAGTTCGGCCGGGTAGAAGCCGAACATCAGCTGCGGCCAGCGTTCGGTGATGACCGCCCAGCAGGCCGCGGCGACGCCGGGGCCATAGGTGGCGTCGCGGATTTCGCGACACTGGTTCAGGTTGTCGGCCACCCAGATTCCCCGGAAGGCCCAAGGCAGCACATGGCTGAGCGCGGCCCAGATCACGACGACCGAGACCAGGGTCAGCAGGATGTTGACCCAGCCCGAGAACAGGTTTTCCCGCAGCCATTTCATGACACCACGTTCCGTCAGCGGCGGTTCCTGCTCCGGGATCATGGTTTCGCGCACGAAGGCGACGGTTTGTGCGTGTGTTTCGCTCATCTTACCGCTCCTTCAGCTTGACCGAGTTGTTGTAGAAGTTCATCGCGCTGGAAATCACCAGACTCGTGACCAGATAGAACAGACCGAGAAGCAGCATGCCCTCAAGCTCTCGTCCGGTCTGGTTGATGGTGATGCCGCCCAGGGTCGAGCGCACGTCCATATAGCCCACTGCGATCGCCAGAGAGCTGTTCTTGGTCAGGTTCAGGTATTGCGAGATCAGCGGCGGGATGATCACCCGAAGCGCCTGCGGCAGGATCACAAGGTTCATCGTGGTGCCCGGGCGTAGGCCCAGGGCATAGGCCGCTTCGGACTGACCCTTGGAAATGGCCATGATGCCCGCGCGCACGATTTCCGCGATAAACGCACCGGTATACAGCGACAACGCAATCCACAGGGCTATCAACGAGTTGCGCAGGTGTACCCCTTCGGTGAAGTTGAAGCCCTTCAGGTACGGAAAGTTAAGATGCGCGCCCATCAGAACCATCAGGATACCGGCGGGCAAAAAGAACACCGCAAGGTTGATGTACCAGGTGGTTGGGCGGATGCCGGTGGCCTCTTGCTTGACCGTGGCGCTGTGGTTGATGAGGGTGATCGCATAGATCGAGGCGATCAGCACGACAACAATCAGAAGCCAGTTCAGATACCCGCTGTCGAAAAACGGCGACGCGAAGTTGATGCCCGGGATGTAAATGCCGCGGTTGGTCACCGCGATGGCATCCAGGATCATGCTGGCTTCGGGTGTGTCACCGCGGAACGCGCGTGGTGCCGGCATCGATTCCGTCATCAGCGCGAAGATCAGGATGATCCACAGCAGCAGCGGCACGTTGCGGAAGCCTTCGACGTAGACCGCCATCAGCTTGGCCACCAGCCAGTTGTTCGACAGGCGCAGGACGCCCGCGATCACGCCAAGCACGGTGGCAAGGGCACAGCCCAGAACGGCAACCAGAAGCGTGTTCAGAATCCCGACGGTGGCCGCACGGGCGTGCGAACAGACCGAATTGACGATCTCTCCATTAACCTCGCAACTGGTGTTGTATTCGATCAGGCGCTGGTTGATATCATAGCCCGCGCGGCTCCAGAGGAAGCCGAAATCGAAATCCTTCCCCAGTTCCTGAAGGTTGTGGATCACGTTCGACAACAGCCAGGACAGCATGAGCATCAACAGCACCATCGCCACGACCTGGATCGTCAGCGAACGGTACCGCGTGTCATATAATAGCTGGCTGAGCCGAAAACCCTGGCTCGGCGGTTCGGTCATAACAGACATTTTGTTCTCCCCGTGGTTTCCGTTCTTCCTTGACCGCTGCACCGGTTGGTCCGGCGTCTGGCCACCCTCGGAAACTCGTTTCGCGCAGGCTTGCGCGACATTGATGTGAAAAGGGCGCGAAGTCTGACCTTCGCGCCCTTTCCGTCAAGCTCTTAGCGGAACGGCGGGCTGTAGAGCAGGCCGCCATCGGTCCATTGCGCGTTCAGACCGCGCGACAGGCCAATCGGGGTGTTCTCGCCGATGTTCTTTTCGAACAGTTCGCCGTAGTTGCCGCCGGCCATGATTGCGCGCTTGGCCCAATCCTTGTCCAGACCCAGCATGCCGCCCAGTTCACCTTCGGTGCCCAGGATACGGTTGATTTCCGGGTTGTTGGTCGGCGCAGCTGCCAGCTCTGCCACGTTGGCCGAGGTGATGCCCAGTTCTTCGGCCGAGATCAGCGCGTTCAGGGTCCAGCGTGCGATATCACCCCAGTCGTTGTCGCCGTGGCGAACGAGCGGGCCCAGCGGCTCTTTCGAGATGATTTCCGGCAGAACGACGAAGTCGCCGGGGTTTTCAAAGGTGGCGCGGGTTGCGGCCAAGCCCGATGCGTCGGTGGTGTAGACGTCGCAGGCGCCAGCCAGGAACTGCTGCTGCGCTTCGGCATTGGTTTCGATCGGAACCGGCTCGTACGACAGGTTGTTGGTCCGGAAGAAGTCGGCCAGGTTCAATTCGGTGGTGGTGCCGGTCTGGATGCAGACGGTGGCGCCATCAAGTTCCTTGGCCGAGGACACGCCCAGTTCCTTCGGAACCATGAAGCCCTGACCGTCGTAGTAGTTCACGCCGACGAATTCGAACTTCAGGTCGACATCGCGCGAGAAGGTCCAGGTGGTGTTCCGTGCCAGCAGGTCGACTTCACCCGATGCCAGTGCGGTGAAACGGGTCTGACCGGTGGTCGGAACGAATTCGACGGCCATCGGGTCGCCCAGAACAGCGGCGGCCACGGCGCGGCACACGCCAACGTCAAAGCCCTGCCATTCGCCATTCGCGTCGGGTGCAGCAAAGCCCACCAGACCGGTGGACACGCCGCAGTTCAGCTTGCCGCGTGCTTTCACATCGTCCAGCGTCGCACCAGACGCGGCACCGGCGGCGATGCCGGCCACGGTCAGCGCGCCGAGAATTACGGTTTTTTTCATCTTTACCTCTTCCTGTTGGTCCGCCCCTTCAGGGACGTTGATCCGCCCTTTCACGAGCGATGCAGACAAAGCAGGGGGGTCCCCCGCTTCGATGGGCTTGAGTTTGGAGGGATTCATTCCAGAACGTCAAGCCAAGTATCAGGGAAAATGACGTTTGATTCAGCAAATGACCGATCCGAGGGCAGACCCGACATTTTGCGCGCTCCGTCAACCTGTGGAAACTTGGTAGAAACGGCAGGCGTGCAGGAACTCGGATTTCTTCCTTTCGGCCAGTTCGGTCGCCTCTTCATCGGCGCCCCACTGTTCTTCCTGCCAGGTTTCGTCGAGTCGCGACAGCGTCCAAAGCTGGTTTTCCGTCCAGGCCCGCCGCGTCGCCGCCAGCCCGAGAATCAGCGATCCTGTCAACGACACGAGGTCGTGAAACGCGGCCATCTGGAACGGGTTCATGGCAAAGACCGGGCCGCGCAAACGGTCCAGAACCCCATCGGGTTGGGCCGCGTGGATCACGCCCTGGCGCGGTTGCAGGCGCGCGCCAAAGGTCTGTTCTGCCCAGTCAAGCAATGGGTCCCAGTGCGCGGCCTGGCGGCTGACCAGTTCGACCGGGCTGTGGGCACGATAGCACAGCAGGTCGGTGTCGCCGTATTGCAGCAGCATCTCGGCCACCTCGTCGAACTGGCGCGCCACCTTGTCGATGGCGGCATTGGCGGACCGGGTATTGGGCATGGTCGTCGGGTCGACCATTTCATGCTGCGCGTCCCATTCGGCGGCGATTGCCGCGGCCATGGCGCGGGTCGGCAGGACCAGCGGCGCCTTCGCGGGTGTCTTGACCCCGCGCCCATCCAACGTGACAGCAAAGCCGCCGTCGGCTTCGCGAACTTCGGCCTGTTTCCAGAACCGCTTGGGTGCCCAATTGCTCATGCCCTGCCCCCCTGGATCTGCGCGATGGCCTGCATCATGGTATCAGTGGTGTCGACCAGCGCATGGGCGTGGCGCAGTTGCGACGCCGGGTGATAGCCCCAGGTCACCCCGATTGCCACCATGCCCGCAGCGTGGCCCATGTCGATGTCATAGGACGTGTCGCCGATCATCACCGCATCGCCCGCCGCCACCCCGGTTTCCGACAGTGCGGTCAACAGCATCGACGGGTGCGGTTTGGACGGATGATCGTCGGCCACCTGCGTGGTGATGAAATACCGGCGCAGATCGCGCGCATCCAGCAGCGCCTCGAGCCCGCGACGGGATTTTCCGGTGGCGACGCCCAGCAGAATCTCGTCTTGCGCATGCAGATGTTCCAGCACATCGCGAATCCCGGGATAAAGCGGGCTGCTGTCGGCGCCGCCTTGGCGACGAATGTCGAAATACGCCTCTTTGTAGCCGGCCACCAACGCATCCCGCGTGTCCTGGTCGCTGTCCGGCGCAAGCCGCGCCATCGCCTGCGGCAGCGACAGGCCGACGATGCCAAGGATCGCGTCGCGCGAGGGTACAGGGCATGCCACGGTTTCAAAGCTGCGAGTCATCGCCCCCAGAATATCCGCCTGGCTGTCGACCAGCGTGCCGTCGACATCGAAGATCACCAGTTTCAGGCTCATCGAACCCTCTCGAACGGGTCTTCGTCGGCATAGGATTCCTCCCACCCCAGGGTTTCCCAGGTGTCTGCCATGTGCGCGGGCAGAGGGGCGTGGATCACCACCGGCTTACCCGTCGCAGGGTGGATAAAGCCGATGGTGCGGGCGTGCAGGTGCAGCTTGCGGGAAATGATCCCGCCCAGTTGCGCGCCCCAGCCATCGCCCAGATTTTCCTGCCCCGAGCCGCCGTACTTGCCATCACCGATGATCGGATGGCCGATTTCGGCCATGTGGGCGCGCAGCTGGTGGGTACGGCCGGTGACCGGCTCCAGCGCGACCCAGGCGGCGCGGCCGGCAACCCGGAACAACGTAGCGTAAAGCGTGTGGGCGCGTTTCGCGCCTTCGGTGGTATCGAGGTCGCGGGGATGCACGCAGAGCATCTTTTCCCCCTCGCCGCCCTTGCCGTGACCGGGGGCCTTGACCAGCCCGTACTTGATTTCGCCTTCGTAGGGCGTGGGCACACCGGCAACCAGCGCCCAGTAGATCTTGCGCGTCTGCTTGTGGCGGATCGCAGCGGTCAGCCCCTTGGCCATTTCGCGGGTGCGGGCCAGCAGCAGGACACCGCTGGTGTCCTTGTCCAGCCGGTGCACCAGCCGGGGTTTTTCGTCGTAGCCGAAGGTCAGCGCCTCGGCCAGCCCGTCGACATGGCGGGTCTGCTTGCTGCCGCCCTGCGTCGGCAGGCCCGGCGGCTTGTTCAGCGCGATGATGTGGTCGTCCTGCCAGATCACGCAGTCGCGGATCAGTTTCGTATCGGTGTCGCTGACCCGGGGCTTCGGCGCGCTTTCCACCTGCCCCGGTTCGGGCAGTGGCGGAATGCGGACCTGCTGACCCACCTCGATCCGGTGCGAGGTCTTCACCCGGCCACCGTCGACGCGGATTTCACCCTTGCGGCACATCTTTTCGATGCGCCCCTGGGCCAGGTGCGGAAACAGGCGTTTCAGCCAGCGGTCAAGCCGCTGGTCGCCGTCGCCGGGGCCAACGGTTATGGTCTGTACTCGGCTCATTGCAAGGCCCCGCGGGTCAGCACCATGGCCGCGAACAGCGCGGCGATGGACAGGGTGACGGAAGACAGCACATAGACCGCGGCAAGCCCGGTCTGACCGCGTTCATAAAGCGTGGCGACGTCCAGCGAGAAGGACGAAAACGTGGTGAACCCGCCCAGGAAGCCGGTGACCAGAAGCGGGGCGAAGCGGTTGGCAGAGAAATGCCCGAGCAGCACCACGATCACCCCCATCAGGAAAGAGCCGATGACGTTAACGGCAAAGGTGCCATAGGGAAAGCCAGAGCCCAGCAGACGCAGCAGAGCATGGCCGGTCAGGAACCGGCACGAGGCACCAATCGCGCCGCCAAGGGCAACCTGGAGAAGGGTCAGGGATGTCATGCCGGGGTGATGCGCGCAGGTTCGGAGCTTGTCAAGGTCGGGGAGCGGGGCACGATTTTTCGACGAAAAATCATGCCAGGGGGTTCCACCCCCTCGGCCTGCGGCCTCACCCCGGGGATATTTGGGGCAAGATGAGGATCAGGGCTGGTTTCGCTTGCGACGCAACTGGGCGAAATAGTCGGTTCGTTTTTTCAACTCGCGTTCGAAGCCGCGTTCGACAGGGATGTAGTAGGCGTCGCGGGGCTGGCCTTCGGGGAAGTAGTCCTGTCCCGAGAAACCGTCTTCGGCATCGTGGTCATAGGCATAGCCCGCGCCGTAGCCCTGATCCTTCATCAGTTTCGTGGGGGCGTTCAGGATGTGTTTCGGGGGCGGCAGGGAGCCGGTTTTCCGGGCCGCCGCGCGCGCGGATTTGTAGGCGGTGTAGACCGCGTTCGATTTCGGCGCGAGGGCGAGGTAGACCACCGCCTGCGCCAGCGCCAGTTCGCCTTCGGGACTGCCCAGCCGTTCGTAGCTCTGCCAGCCGTCGAGGCAGACGGGCTGCGCCTGCGGATCGGCAAGGCCGATGTCCTCGACCGCCATGCGGGTCAGGCGGCGGGCAAGGAAGCGCGGGTCTTCGCCCGCTTCCAGCATCCGTGCGAACCAGTAAAGCGCGGCGTCGGGATCGGACCCGCGGATGGATTTGTGCAGCGCCGAGATCAGGTTGTAATGGCCGTCGCCGGACTTGTCGTATTGCGCGGCGCGTTTCATCAGCCGGGCGGTCAGCGCGTCGGTGTCAAGCTTGTGGTCGGTCTTCCAGCCGGCGACCTGTTCGACAAGGTTCAGCAGCGCACGGCCATCGCCGTCGGCCATTTCCAGCAGCGCCTCTCGGGCCGGGCCTGTCAGCGGCAGGGCATGGCCCAGTGCCTGTTCGGCGCGTTGGGCGAGGTGTTCGAGATCGGTGAGCGACAGGCGGTCCAGCACCAGCACCTGCGCGCGGCTGAGAACGGCGGCGTTCAGTTCGAAGCTGGGGTTTTCGGTGGTGGCCCCGACCAGAAGGATCGTGCCATCCTCCATATGGGGCAGGAACCCGTCTTGCTGGGCCTTGTTGAAGCGGTGGATTTCATCGACGAAGAGCAGCGTGCCCTTGCCCTGCCTGCGGCGCATCCGCGCCTCTTCGAAGACCCGGCGCAGGTCGGGGACGCCGGTGAAGATGGCGCTGATCTGGGTGAAATGCAGGTCGGTTTCGCGCGCCAGAAGGCGGGCGATGGTGGTCTTGCCCACGCCGGGCGGCCCCCAGAGGATGAGGCTGCCGAGCGTGCCGTTGGCCAGCATCACGCCCAGCGGCGCCTCTGGTCCCAGGACCTGCTGCTGGCCGATGACCTCTGACAGAGCCTGTGGACGCAGCCGGTCGGCCAGCGGGCGCGGCGCGGTGTCAGGGGCGGGACCGGTGTCGAACAGATCGGCCACAGGATCAGGTCCGGAACCGCAGGATCAGGCGCTGGCCGCCGCGCTGTGCCTCGATCAGGATGCGGGGGGCGGCGCGGCGCAGGGCCGGGCCGACCTGTGACGGGGCGTCGATGTTGTCGCGGCCGATGGCGCGGATGATGTCACCGGGCTGAAGGCCGATGCGCGCGCCCAGCGGGCCGGGATCGGTGACGACAACGCCATCACTGCCCAGCGGCAGGCCAAGTTCGGAGATGACGGCGGGGTTGGCGCGGGCCAGGGACAGACCCGTCAACACGTCGCGGTTGCCCAGGGTCGTGGCGTCGCGCGGGGGGCTGTCGGGCGGGGCGATCATGGTGACTTCGACTTCGTCCATCGCACCATCGCGCACGCGGGTGACGTGGGCGACCTCTCCGATTCCGACGACGGACATGCGAAAGATCATCTCGGGCGGGGTGTTGACCGGCTGACCATCGACCGCGGTGATCACGTCACCGGGCATCAGTCCGGCCTGCGCAAACGGGCTGGCGGGGTGCAGATCGGCGATGATCACGCCGCCAGGGGTGCTGAGGCCCAGGTGCTCGGACAGGCCCGCGTCGACGGGCTGGCCCAGGATACCGGCCCAGGGGCGTTCAAAGCCGGTCAGCCCCTGCCGGGCCTGCCGCACGAATTGCGCGACCATGTCGGCGGGAATCGCAAAGCCGATGCCGTTCGACCCGCCCGAGCGCGTCAGGATAGAGGTGTTCACGCCGATCAGCCGCCCGGCCACGTCGATCAAGGCACCGCCAGAGTTGCCGGGGTTGATCGGCGCATCGGTCTGGATGAAATAGCCGCGGGCATTGCCGGTGGCGGTGCCGGACCGCGCCAGCCCGCTGACGATGCCGGAACTGACGGTCTGGCCCACGCCGAAGGGGTTGCCGATGGCCAGCACCAGTTCGCCCACCTCGACCGTGTCGCTGTCGCGCAAGGTGAGGAATGGCATGTCGGTGGCCTGATCCAGTTTCAGGATCGCAAGGTCGGTTTCCTCGTCCGCCAGCAGAACGGTGGCGCTATATTCCCTGCGGTCGTTCAGCACGACCTTGATGTCGGTCGCCTGCCCGATGACGTGGTAGTTCGACACCACGATCCCGTCTTCGGACAGGATCACGCCCGAGCCAAGCGAGTTCTGCACCCGTGGACGCGGCGTGCCAAAGTCGCGGAACAGGTTGCCGAACAGCGGGTCATCGGCAAACGGGCTGCGGGCCTGAACCACGCGGCTGGCATAGATGTTGACCACGGCAGGTGCGGCCTGTTTCACCAGCGGGGCGAAGGACAGGGTGATTTCCGCCTGGCTGGACGGCACCCGCGCCTCGGCCAGGGCCTGAACCGGGGCAAGGGCAAGCAAAGCCAGAAGACATGCGCGCAGCATCGGGGCCTCCTTCGTTTCCGGGCCAGATCTGTTGTGCGCGGTCGGAAAGGTCAAGTGCAACGACGGAAAACCCGCCGTTGCACCGGTTTCGGTCAGCCGGCCTTGCGCAGGTTCAGCGCCCGGCGGGTGCGCACGGCGCGGGCCAGTTGGCGCAGGGCGGTCACGCTGTCATCCCAGCCCAGGCAGCCATCGGTGATCGACTGGCCATAGACCAGCGGCGCGTCGCCCAGTTTCTGCGCCCCGCCGACAAGGTGGCTTTCCATCATGATGCCGGTGATGCGATGATCGCCGTCGGCGATCTGGCGGCCGATGTTTTCCAGAACCTCGGGCTGTTTTTCCGGGTCCTTGCCGCTGTTGGCGTGGCTGGCGTCGATCATCACCTGCGGGCGCACACCGTCGCTGGCCGCCAGATCACACAGGTGATCGACCGAGGCGGCGTCGTAGTTCGTGCCGCCACCGCCGCGCAGGATCACGTGGCAATCCGCATTACCCGAGGTCGACAGGATCGCGGCGCGGCCGTCTTCGGACATGCCCATGAAATGGTGCGGACGGGCGGCGGAGCGCACCGCGTCCAGCGCGATCTGCAGGTTGCCGCGCGTGCCGTTCTTGAACCCCACCGGGCAGGACAGGCCAGACGCCATTTCGCGGTGAATCTGGCTTTCGGTGGTGCGCGCCCCGATGGCGGCCCAGCTGACCAGGTCGGCCACGTATTGCGGCGTTGCGGTGTCCAGGAATTCGGTACCGACAGGCAGGCCCATCTCGTTGATCTGCAACAGCAACGTGCGGGCGGTTTCGACCCCTTCGTTGATACGGAAACTGCCATCCAGCCCCGGATCGTTGATCAGCCCCTTCCAGCCGCCGACGGTGCGCGGCTTTTCGAAATAGACCCGCATGACGATTTCCAGCGTGTCGGACAGGTCTTCGCGCAGGGCCACAAGTTTGCGCGCATAGTCCACCGCCGACACCGGATCGTGAATCGAGCAGGGACCGACCACCGCAATCACGCGGTCGTCCTGTCCGGTCAGGATGCGCTGGATCGCGGTGCGCCCCTCGGTGACGGTCTGCATCGCCGCATCGGTCACGGGGTGGCGTTTTCGCACCTCTGCCGGGGTGACAAGTTCGGTCAGGGCGGTGATGCGCAGGTTCTGGGTGGTCGTGGCCATGGGTCTGTTCCTTTGTGGGAAGGCCCCCGGCGGGTGAAAACAAAAAAACCGCCGGAAGGGGCGGTTCGTTTTCCTTGGTTTGTTCGTGTGGTGTCAGTACACGTCAACCCCTCCGACCGCCGGATGGTTCGGGCTAAAGTAATACCAGAAGGCTGCGGTCGAATAGGTCATGCGGCAGACCTTAGGGGCAGGTTCCGGGCTTGTCACCTGTTTTCGCGCGGCGGGCACGAATTCTTTTTTCGCCCCCTGCCCGACGCAAAAACAAAGGCCGGCCCCTTTCGGAACCGGCCTTTTTCTGCGTGATATCAGCAGATTATTCTTCGGCAGCTTCCATCTCTGCCAGGCGGGCCTTGTCGGCGGCACCCTTGGCATCGACGTCGCGGTCAACGAATTCGATGATCGCCATCGGTGCCATGTCGCCATAGCGGAAGCCGGCCTTCATGATGCGGACATAGCCGCCCTGACGTTCGGCATAACGCGGGCCAAGAATTTCGAACAGCTTGGCCACGTGCTTGTCCTGCTTGAGCTGCGATGCGGCCTGACGGCGGGCGTGCAGATCGCCGCGCTTGCCAAGGGTGATCAGCTTTTCAACGATCGGGCGCAGTTCCTTGGCCTTCGGCAGGGTGGTCTTGATCTGTTCGTGTTCGATCAGCGAGCCAGCCATGTTCGCCCACAGTGCCTTGCGGTGTTCGTGGGTACGGTTCAGGCGGCGGTAGCCTCGTGCGTGACGCATGTTTCTTTACTCCAATGGTGCCCTCTACGGGCGTTTTGCTTTGTCTGGCGGCCCTTGCGTGGGGGACGCTCTCCTTGGGGCGGGTTTGCCCGTTTTGCTGGATGCACAATCGATGCACATCCGATGCACAAACCATGCGCATGGTTCGTGCGGGTCGCGGGCCGGGAAAATCCCCGGCCCGCGAAAGCCTTAGAAGTTGTCTTCCAGCTTCTTGGCCAGATCTTCGATGTTGTCCGGCGGCCAGTCCTCGACATCCATGCCGAGGTGCAGACCCATGGAGGACAGCACTTCCTTGATCTCGTTCAGCGACTTGCGGCCGAAGTTCGGGGTGCGCAGCATCTCGGCTTCGGTCTTCTGGATCAGGTCGCCGATGTAGACGATGTTGTCGTTCTTCAGGCAGTTTGCCGAACGGACCGAGAGCTCCAGCTCGTCGACCTTCTTCAGCAGCAGCGGGTTGAACTCCAGACCGTCGTCATCGTCCTGACGGGTGGCCGACTCGGGCTCTTCGAAGTTGACGAAGATCGAAAGCTGGTCCTGCAGGATGCGCGCGGCGTAGGCAATCGCGTCTTCCGGCGTGACAGACCCGTCGGTTTCCACCTTCATGGTCAGTTTGTCATAGTCCAGAACCTGACCTTCGCGGGTCGGCTGAACGTCGTAGGCGACCTTCTTGACCGGCGAATAGATCGCGTCGATCGGGATCAGGCCGATGGGCGCGTCTTCGGGCTTGTTCTTCTCAGCCGAGACATAGCCCTTGCCGGTGTTGACGGTCAGTTCCATGTACAGGTCCGCGCCATCGTCGAGGTGGCAGATCACGTGATCCTTGTTCAGGATCTCGATTCCTGCGGTTTCGGCGATTTGACCCGCGGTGACGACACCGGGGCCCTTGGCATTGATCGACAGGCGCTTGGGCCCCTCGACTTCCATACGGATCGAAACGCCCTTGAGGTTCAGAACGATGTCGGTGACGTCTTCACGCACACCGGCGACCGAGGAGAACTCGTGCAGGACGTTGTCGATCTGGACGCTGGTGATGGCCGCGCCTTGCAGGCTGGACAGCAGCACGCGACGCAGCGCGTTGCCAAGGGTCAGGCCAAAGCCGCGTTCCAGCGGTTCGGCGACGACGGTTGCGCTGCGGGTCGGGTCGTTGCCCGGCTTCACCTCAAGCTGCGTCGGCTTGATCAATTCCTGCCAGTTCTTGTGGATCATGCGTCCCTCCATTCCAGTCCAAGACCCCATGTCCAAAGGTCGCGGACGCCCGAGGCAATAAATGACGAAAGGCAGGGCCCCGCGCGACGGCAGGGCCCCACCATAACAGTGGTCCGGATCAGACCCGGCGACGCTTCGGCGGGCGGCAGCCGTTGTGCGCGATCGGGGTCACATCACGAATCGAAGTGATGTTGAAGCCGATGGCGGCCAGGGCGCGCAGAGCCGATTCACGACCCGAACCGGGGCCCTGAACTTCGACTTCCAGCGATTTCATGCCGTGTTCCTGAGCCTTGCGGCCCGCGTCTTCGGCGGCCAGCTGGGCGGCATACGGGGTCGACTTGCGCGAGCCCTTGAAGCCCATGGTGCCGGCAGAGGACCACGCGATTGCGTTGCCCTGCACGTCCGAGATCAGGATCTTGGTGTTGTTGAACGAGCTGTTCACATGCGCCACACCGGTGGCGATGTTCTTGGAGACCTTTTTCTTGCCTCCGCGACGGGTATCACGTGCCATTGATGCAGTCCTCCCTTACTTCTTCTTGCCGGCGATCGGCTTGGCCGGGCCCTTGCGGGTGCGGGCGTTGGTGTGCGTACGCTGACCGCGCACGGGGAGGTTGCGGCGATGGCGCAGACCGCGGTAGCAGCCAAGGTCCATCAGGCGCTTGATGTTCATCTGGGTTTCGCGGCGCAGGTCGCCTTCGACGGTGTAGTTGGCGTCGATATGCTCGCGGATGGCCAGGACTTCGGCGTCCGACAGTTCATTGACGCGGCGTGCTGCGTCAATGCCAACGGCTTCGCAGATTGCCTTGGCCGAGGTGTGTCCGATACCGGTGATGTAGGTGAGGGCGATGGGAACCCGCTTTGCAGTCGGGATGTTTACGCCGGCGATACGTGCCACGTTTCACGTTCCTTTTCGTTGCGAACCCGTAGTGCCGGGTCCTTTTTTCACAACACAAGGCCTGACGCAGGTGCGTTCAGGCCTTCGCTGATCAGGTGATCTGCCGCGCGGGTGCGACCCGTCTGGCAAAATGATTCTCGTCCAGAGATGGGCGTAGCTAGGGGGATTTGACCTTGGCGTCAAGCCCCCCTTGTATCCTTGTCGGACAATGCCGGGTGCTGCGGAAACGGCGCGCGATCGGCCGCCCCTGGCTCAGGCGTCCAGCGCGGCTGCGATCTCTGCCTTGACGGTGTCGATTTCGCCCAGGCCATCGACCGCCTTGAGCTGACCCTTGGCGTAGTAATAGCCGATCAGCGGGCTGGTCTTCTTGTAGTATTCCATCAGACGCTGCTTGAGGCTGTCTTCGTTGTCGTCGGCGCGGCGCTTGAATTCGGTGCCACCACAATTGGCGCATTTGCCATCCGCCGGGATCGGCTTGGTGAGGTCGTTATAGACCTCGCCACAGGCGCCACAGGTGGACCGGGCGGTGATGCGGGCAACCAGTGCCGCGTCATCGACCTGCATCTCGATCACCGCATCCAGGGTCTGGCCCATTTCCGCCAGCAGGTTCCCCAGGGCGTCGGCCTGGGCCAGCGTGCGCGGGAAGCCATCGAAGATGAAGCCTGTGCCGCCGCCGGCCAGCTTCTCGCGGATCAGGCCGATCACGATCTCGTCGGTTACCAGCTGCCCCTTGGCCATCACGTCGGCGACGATCTTGCCCATTTCGGTGCCGCTGTCCTTGGCTTCACGCAGCATGTCACCGGTGGACAACTGGGTCATGCCACGGTCCTCGACGAGGAAGCGTGCCTGGGTTCCCTTTCCCGCCCCCGGCGGGCCAAGCAGAATGATGTTCATCGACGTGCCGGACCTTTCTTCTTGGCGCGCGACTTGCCGCCGCGACCCCGCAGTTGCGATTTCTGGATCAGACCTTCGTATTGATGCGCCAGAAGGTGGCTGTGGACCTGCTGGATCGTGTCCATGGTCACCGACACGACGATCAGAACCGAGGTGCCGCCGAAGTAGAACGGAATGGCAAACTGGTTGCGCAGCACTTCGGGCATCAGACAGACGGCGGCCAGATAGGCAGCGCCCAGAACCAACACGCGGTTGACCACGTATTCCAGGTATTCGGCGGTTTTCTTGCCGGGGCGAATGCCGGGTACAAAGCCATTCTGATTCTTCAGGTTGTCGGCAACCTCATCGGGCTTGAACGACACGTTGAAGGTATAGAAATAGGCAAAGAACACGATCATCGCGGCGAAGAACAGCAGATAGAGCGGCTGGCCCGGGCCGAAATAGGCAAGGATCGTCGACATGATCGGGCCGGTATCGGCCCCCGAGAAGGTCGAGATCGTGACCGGCAGCAGCAGCAGCGAACTGGCGAAGATCGCGGGGATCACGCCAGCCGGGTTCACCTTGACCGGCAGGTGGCTGTTCTGCGCTTCGGTCATGCGCATGCCGACCTGGCGGCGGGGGTACTGGATCGTGATCTTTCGCAGGGCCCGTTCCATGAATACGACGAACATGATCACGGCGACGACCATCAGGATCACCCCGATGATGACACCGGGGCCAATGGCGCCGGACCGGCCGGATTCGAAGAACTGGATCAGGGCACCGGGGATTTCGGCGACGATGCCGACGAAAATGATCAGCGAGATACCGTTGCCGATGCCGCGTGCGGTGATCTGTTCACCCAGCCACATCAGGAACATGGTACCGCCGACAAGGGTGATCACGCAGGACGCACGGAAATACCAGCCCGGGTCGGTCACCAGATCGCCGGTTTCAAGGCTGACCGCCAGACCATAGGCCTGGAACGTCGCCAGAACGACGGTGCCGTATCGGGTGTACTGGTTGATCTTCTTGCGGCCTTGCTCTCCCTCTTTCTTCAACTGTTCCAGCGCAGGGACCATGGTGGTCAGCAACTGGATCAGGATCGAGGCGGTGATGTAAGGCATGATCCCCAGGGCAAAGATGCCCATCCGCCCCAGCGCGCCGCCGGTGAACATCGTCAGCATGCCGCCGATGCCCGCAGCCGCGCCTTCCATGAATTCGCGCAGCGCAATGCCGTCGATGCCGGGAACCGGAATCCACGTGCCAAGGCGATAAACGATCAGAAGTCCGAGAGTAAAGAAGATGCGTTGGCGCAGGTCGGTGGCTTTGGCCAAGGCGCCCCAACTGGTGTTGGCCGCCATTTGTTCTGCTGCAGATGCCATGCGGGTCTCTCTTGTCAGGCAAACGCCGCCCGGAGCGTTTTCCAGCTCGGACGGCGTTCAGGGAAAACTTGGGGGTCTATGTAAGCGTCGCGTGCGCCGCTCACAACCCGTTTTATTCTGCCGCTGCCGCAGCCGTGATGGTCACTTGACCGCCGGCTTTTTCGACAGCTTCGACAGCCGACTTGGAGGCACCGGTCACTTCCAGCGAAATCTTCGCGGTGATGTCGCCCTTGGCGAGAACACGGATACCGTCCAGCTTGCGGCGCACGGCGCCGGATGCAACCAGAGCGTCTTCGGTGATGGCCGAACCTGCGTCCAGTTTGCCGGCTTCAACGAACTTCTGGATGATGCCCAGGTTGATGACGGCGAATTTCTTCTGGTTCGGCTTGTTGAAGCCGCGCTTCGGAAGGCGCTGGTACAGCGGCATCTGGCCGCCTTCGTAGCCGTTAATGGCCACACCCGAACGCGATTTCTGACCCTTGATACCACGGCCAGCGGTCTTGCCCTTGCCCGAACCCGGGCCACGCGCAACGCGCTTTTTCTTGGAGGTTGCGCCGGGATTGT
Organism: Mesobacterium hydrothermale; assembly: GCF_035818635.1. Classification (NCBI taxonomy): domain Bacteria; kingdom Pseudomonadati; phylum Pseudomonadota; class Alphaproteobacteria; order Rhodobacterales; family Roseobacteraceae; genus Mesobacterium; species Mesobacterium hydrothermale. The sequence continues at coordinate 53,509 of NZ_JAYLLH010000010.1, forward strand.
CGCGCAGTTCGTGCAGTTTCATGTCGCTTCTCCTTTGCCGGACATCCCCTCCGAAGCGATCATGAGAGGCACACGGCTTTTCTTGCTTGTTGTGAGTCGGGCCGATGCGGCCACCGGGGGCGTATAGCCGGGCCTTGCGGTTGGCGCAAGCCTGCTGTCACGCCTGTGGGCGGGCGCGGTTCAGGTGCGGCGGTCAGTGGTCTGGCGCAGATAGTCCGTCCAGCACGGCACTGGCTGTGCAGTGCGCAGGTTGGTCAGCCAGGTGCGGAAAATACGGGTCAGGGCGAGTGTCATCTTGTGCCTCAATCTTGTGCAGAGTTTCGCTGGGTGACTACGCCCCTGCCCTGTCACAAACCACCGTCGTTTCGCCAAGCCCGCCTTGCAATGGCTGCATGGCTGCGTTCAGACCTGCACCGGAAGGTCGGAATAACCACGGAACCGGGCCAGCGGCATGCGTTTCGCCGGGCCGTTGGCACGCAGTTTCGGGAACCGCCGCACCAGGCGCCCCAGCGCGATGCGGCCTTCGATCCGCGCCAGAGTTGCCCCCAGGCAGACATGAATGCCGGTTGCAAAGGCCAGATGACGGTTCGGGGTCCGGGCAATATCCATCTTGTCCGGGGCCTCGAACACCGCCGGGTCGCGGTTCGCGGCGGCAATCGACATGTGTATAAAGGTGCCTTGTGCAATGACCGTGCCATCGGACAAGGCCAAATCCTCTGTCGCCAGCCGGTTGCCGATTTGCAGCGGGCTTTCCAGTCGCAGGCATTCTTCGACCGTGGTGTCGATCAATCCGGGATCGTCCCGCAAGCGGCGGTGCTGGTCCGGGTTGTCGAGCAGCAAGCCCACGGAATTCGCCACGAGGCTGGTGGTGGTTTCGTGCCCGGCATTCAGCAAGAAGATACAATTCTGGATTAGTTCATCCTGTGTCAGACGGCGACCGTCATGATCCCCGAAGATCAGGCTTTCCAGCACTTCGCCCTGGGCTGCGCCCTCGGGGTGGCGGCGGCGGTGGTCGATCAGCTCTCCCAGCACGGCAGAAAACTCGGTGACGGCGTCGTTGCCGGCGGCCAGGCGTTCGGGCGACACCACCGGATCCAGTGCCCCAAGAATGGCCAGCGAATAGCCGCGCAGCTGCGCCCGGTGGCTTTCAGGAATGCCCAGCATGAAGCTGATGATCTCGGTCGGCAGGACCTTGGCAAAGTCCTGCACCAGGTCGAGCGTGCCAAGGTCTTCGACGTGGTCCAGCAGGCGATCCACGAGGAAGTCGATTCGTGCCTCCATCTCGGCCAGCTTGCGCGGGGTAAAGGCCGAGGCGATCAGCTTGCGCACCACCGTGTGATACGGCGGATCGTTGAAGACAAGGCTGGTGGTGTGGTGGGTGTACAGCGGGCAGTCCCCGAACTTCTCCCCGAAATCGCGGGTCTTGTCCGAAGACATGCTGCGCGACTGGTACACCGCCTGGCAATCGGCGTGGCGGGTGAGCAGAATGGAGCCGTCGGGGTTTTGATGCACCGGGCTGTGCTGGCGCAAACGATGCAGCACCGGGTGCGGGTTGTCGATGAACGCGGCGTCGATGGCGTTCAGGTCGAAATCTTCAATGTTCTTCGGCATGAACGGCCCCCCCTTCCGCTTGTCTGTGCATCGTGGGCGACGTGACAGGCCGGCGCAAGAGAGGGGTTTACCGGTCCGAAGGATTTGCCTTTGGTCGCAAACGGGGGCGCCATGACGGCCGGGATGCTGCTGCCTTTGGGCCGCGCGCCTTGCCGGTGGTCCGTGCCGCACCAACGGCAACGTTCGGGGCGTGCCGCTGCCCTGCCCTTCCGTGAAGCAGACCGGCCGGCCGACCGACGGCACAACAAAAAACGCCCCGGGCCGTGCCCGGGGCGTTTCTGTCTGTCAGAGCCGGGGAATCCCCGATGCGGGATCAGCCGCGCTCTTCGATGATCTGAACCAGGTGCGGGATCGAGTTCACCATGCCGCGGACCGACGGCGTGTCTTCGAGCTCACGGGTCTTGTGCATCTTGTTCAGGCCCAGGCCGACCAGCGTCTGGCGCTGCTTGGCGGGGCGACGGATCGGGCTGCCGATCTGTTTGACAACGATGGTTTTAGCCATGGATCAAGCCTCCTCGGTCTGCGCTTCGGCTGCTGCGTCTTCCCGCTTGGGCAGGATGTCGGCAACTTTCTTGCCACGGCGCTGCGCGACGTTGCGGGGCGACTGCACTTTTTGCAGACCGTCCAGCGTGGCGCGGATCATGTTGTAGGGGTTCTGCGAACCGGTCGACTTGGCAACCACGTCATGAATGCCCAGCATTTCGAACACGGCACGCATCGGACCACCGGCGATGATACCGGTACCGGTCGGCGCGGTGCGCATCACGACCTTGCCTGCGCCGTGACGACCTTCGATGTCGTGGTGCAGGGTGCGGCCCTCTTTCAGCGGCACGCGGATCATCTTGCGCTTGGCTTGCTCAGTGGCCTTGCGGATGGCCTCGGGCACTTCTTTCGCCTTGCCCTTGCCGAAACCGACGCGACCCTTCTGGTCACCGACGACGACCAGCGCAGCGAAACCGAAGCGCTTACCGCCCTTGACGGTTTTCGACACGCGGTTGATCGCGACCAGACGATCAGCAAATTCCGGTGCCTGTTCTTCACGGTCGCGACGACCGCGGCCTCTGTTTTCACGTTCTGCCATGTGGCAAATCCTTGTTCATTTGGCGCAAGGCGCCGGAGTTGTCCGACCGCAGTGCCCGGGCTGTCAGGCCCGGCGCCCCGGTCATCGAGGCCGTTGCCGGCCTGCATGGGAAAGGCGGGGCTGCCCCCGCCCTGACCTTAGATTTTCAGGCCACCTTCACGCGCGGCGTCGGCCAGTGCCTTCACCTTGCCGTGGAAGAGGAATCCGCCGCGATCGAAATAGGCTTCGGTCACGCCAGCGGCCTTGGCACGCTCTGCGATCGCGGCACCCACCTTGGCGGCTGCTTCGACGTTGTTCTTGCCAACCACGCCCAGGGCCTTCTCCATCGAGGAGGCGGCAGCCAGGGTGACGCCGGCAACATCGTCGATCAACTGGACCGAGATGTTCTTGTTCGAACGATGAACCGAAAGGCGCACGCGACCTGCGTTTACCTTGCGGAGTTTGTTCCGTACGCGCAGGCGGCGCTTGAGGAACAGGTCTCTTTTGCTGTTTGCCATTTTGCGCGTCCTTACTTCTTCTTGCCTTCCTTCTGGAAGATGTATTCGCCCTTGTAGCGGATACCCTTCCCTTTGTAGGGCTCGGGGCGGCGCCAATCACGAATGTTGGCGGCGACCTGACCGACCTGCTGAGGGTCGTGGCCTTCGACCACGATCTCGGTCTGCTTGGGGCAGGTCACGGTCACACCGGCCGGAATTGCGAAATCCACATCGTGCGAGTAGCCCAGGTTCAGCTTCAGGGTCGTGCCCTGAACGGCTGCCCGGTAACCCACACCCTGGATTTCCAGTTCCTTCTTGAAGGTGTTCTGGACGCCGTGAACCATGTTTGCCAGCATCGTGCGGGACATGCCCCACTGCTGACGGGCACGCTTGGACTTGCCGCGCGGGGTCACCGACACGGCGTTGTCTTCCACGGTGATGGTCACATCGTCGGTCGCGTTGAAGGTCTGGGTGCCTTTCGGGCCCTTCACTTCGACGGTCTGGCCGGACACGGATGCAGTGACACCCGCGGGCAGCTCGACCGGTTTTTTGCCAATACGAGACATTGCCAGACCTCCTTAGAACAGCGTGCAAAGCACTTCGCCGCCAACGTTGGCTGCGCGTGCGTTTGCATCCGTCATCACGCCCTTGGACGTGCTGACAATCGACACGCCCAGGCCCTGACGAACCTGCGGAATGTCCTTGACGCCGAGATACACGCGACGGCCCGGCTTGGACACGCGCTTCAGTTCGCGGATGACCGGGGTGCCGTCGAAGTACTTCAGGCTGATTTCGAATGCCGGATGGCCGTTCACGTCCGTGGTGCTTTCGTAGCCACGGATATAACCTTCGTCCAGCATCACATCGAGCACGCGGGCGCGGGCCTTGGAGGCCGGGGTCGCCACGGTGGACTTGCCACGCATCTGTGCGTTGCGGATGCGGGTGAGCATATCGCCGATAGGATCGTTCATATCGTACCCTCCTTACCAGCTCGACTTGACCATACCGGGAAGTTGCCCGTTGGAGGCAAGTTCACGCAGCATGATACGGCTGATTTTCAGCTTGCGGTAATAGGCGTGCGGACGCCCCGTCAGCTGGCAGCGGTTGTGAAGGCGGGAAGGGGCGCTGTTGCGCGGCAATTTCGCCAGTTTCAGGCGGGCCTTGAAACGCTCTTCCATCGGCTTCGATTCGTCATTCGCGATCTCTTTGAGAGCAGCGCGCTTCGCGGCATACTGGGCCACCAAGCGCTCCCGCTTCTTTTCGCGTTCGATCATGGATTTCTTTGCCATGTCCTGGGGTCCCCTTACGCGTTGAACGGCATGTTGAAATGCTTCAACAGCGCCTTGGCTTCCGCGTCAGTCTTCGCGGTGGTGGTGATGATGATGTCCATGCCCCAGACTTCGTCGACCTTGTCGAAGTCGATTTCCGGGAACACGATGTGCTCTTTCAGGCCCATGGCAAAGTTGCCACGGCCGTCAAAGCTCGGCTTCACACCACGGAAGTCGCGGATGCGGGGCATCGCGATGGTGATCAGGCGGTCGAGGAATTCATACATCCGGTCGCCGCGCAGCGTCACCTTGGCACCCATCGGCATGTCCTCGCGGACGCGGAAGCCTGCGATCGACTTCTTTGCCTTGGTGGTCACGGCCTTCTGGCCAGCGATCAGGGTCAGATCTTCGACAGCCGATTTGGCCTTCTTGCTGTCCTTGACGGCTTCGGCACCGCAGCCGATGTTCAGAACGATCTTGTCCAGCTTGGGCAGCATCATCTCGTTCTTGTAACCGAACTCTTCCATCAGGGCGGCGCGGATGGACTCCTTGTATGCCGCCTTCAGGCGCGGGGTATAGGTTGCGGTATCAAGCATCAATCACGTCCCCCGTGGTCTTGGCGTAACGAACCTTCTTGTCACCTTCCATGCGGAAGCCGACGCGGCTCGCCTTGCCGTTTGCATCGACAATGGCCAGGTTCGACAGCTGGATCGGCAGGGCCTTCGGCAGGCGGCCGCCCTGGCTGGTCTGGCTCTGGCGGGTGTGACGGATCGCCATGTTCAGACCACCAACCACAGCCTTGCCGGCCTTGGGGTCAACGCTTTCGATGGTGCCCGTCTTGCCCTTGTCTTTGCCGGCAAGCACGATCACCTTGTCACCTTTGCGGAGTTTGGCAGCCATCACAGCACCTCCGGGGCAAGCGAGATAATCTTCATGAAGTTCTTGGCGCGCAGTTCGCGCACGACCGGGCCGAAGATACGGGTGCCGACCGGTTCACCTGCGTTGTTCAGGATGACGGCAGCGTTGCGGTCGAAGCGGATTGCGGTGCCGTCTTCACGACGGACTTCCTTGGCGGTGCGCACGACGACGGCCTTGCGGACGTCACCTTTCTTAACGCGGCCGCGCGGGATGGCTTCCTTGACGGAGACGACGATGATGTCGCCAACCGACGCATACTTGCGCTTGGAACCACCCAGGACCTTGATGCACTGAACCCGGCGAGCGCCGGAGTTGTCAGCAACATCCAGATTGGTCTGCATCTGGATCATTTGGTTACTCCCGACTTCCCGGACCGCCCTTGCGGGACATTGATCCGGGGGTTTCGTAAATGCCGAAAGGCGCCGCCGATTACTCGGCGATCACCTCCCAACGTTTGGTCTTCGACTTCGGCGCACATTCCTGAATACGGACGGTGTCACCGACGTTGAATGTTTCGTGCTCGTCATGAGCGCGGTATTTCTTCGACTTCCGGATCGTCTTTTGCAGAACCGGGTGCTTGAAGCGGCGTTCGATCGACACGGTCACGGTCTGGCTGTTGGCGGTCGACGTCACGGTGCCTTGCAGGATACGCTTGGGCATGTTGGTGGTCCTTCTTACTCGGCTGCCGCGCTGGCTTTTTCGTTCAGGATGGTCTCGACACGGGCAACGGCCCGGCGCACCTGACGCATCCGCGCGGTGTTTTCCAGTTGACCGGTGGCCTGCTGGAAACGGAGGTTGAAGGCCTCTTTCTTGAGGGACACCAGCTCATCACGCAGCTGGTCCGGGGTCTTATCCCGGAGTTCGGTGGCTTTCATCGCCTATTCCTTTTTGCAACATCACCGGAGAGCCCCATCGTTTACGTGGGTCACCCTGATTCCCGGTGGAGGTGGATGAGCGGTCGCTATAGGCGTGTTGCGCTAAGTTGGCAAGGGCCAATGTCCGAACCGGTCCGGCGGCCAAGGGAAACGGCCCAAAACACCCGCACCTTTTGGGGCCGCACGACGATTGAGGTGGATCAAGGCCCCGGTCCGGGTTTCGCCGCAGGCTGGATGTCTCGACCACGGAGGAGAGATGTGATGAAACGCCCGGCCCCTGTTCTTTGCGCAGTCGCCCTGTTCGCTGCAGGCTGCAAGACGGAAACGCCCCTGACGCCGGGAACGGCGGACAGTCTGGATCGCCTGCCGCTGAGCGTCGCTGCACGGCAGGAGCTGACCGACATTTACGCCAAACTCGATACACCAGAGGCACGGCAGGCCTGCACCGCGGACGAAATCACCTTCACCAAGCGTGCGGTTGCGCTTTACGCCCTGTATATCGAACGAGAAGAGCCGGGCGCGCGTAGCTGGACCAAGGCAGAGGAGGCCCGCATCGAAAAGATGCGGACAGAATGGGAAGCGCTTGGCGGCGATACCGGCGACGTTTCGGCGCGCTGCTCTGCGTTTACCAAGTCGTTTTGACAGCCGGGTGGTCCGGCGGGATCACTCCCACTTGTAGTTGAAGCTGACCGAGATCCGTTCGTCTTCGTCCGCCATGTTCAGCGGTACTTCGTGGCGCAGCCAGCTTTCCCAAAGCAGCACGTCGCCCACCTGTGGAGCTTCATAAACAAAGGCGCGCAGCTCTTCACGGCAGCCTTTGCGGCGCGGCGGGGCCGCCATCATGAACGGCAGGCGCGGATCTTCCAGCTTCAGCTTGCCAGCGCCGTCGGGCATCGCGACATAGGTCGTGCCCGAGATCACCGAATGCGGGTGGATATGGCTGGCGTGCGTGCCGCCCGGAGGCAGGATGTTGATCCAGAGGTCTTCCAGCACCAGCTTGCGGTCGCCAAGGTCGAACTCCAGGTCCGCGGCGAAGGCCGCGACATGGGCGTCAAGCGCTGTCACCAGGTCGGCGAAGATCGGGAACCGCCAGGGCAGATCGGTGAGCGAGGCATAAGAGGTGTAGCCGGGGTAATCGTTGGCCTCGGACCAGTCCTGACCGGCTTCGTCATCCTCGGCAATCGAATAGCAGGACGCCTCCAGCTCTTCGGGGTCGATGGCGGGGCCGTGTTCGGACAGATGTGCCTTGTACAGACGGGTGGCAAAGAGGGAACGGATGGTGGGCATGGTAAAGGCTTTCGTGGCATTGTCCGGTGCGCGTCATCCTATCGCCTAGCCCCTGCGGCATGGCGCTGCAAGGCGGTCGCGTCCCCCGCAGAAAAAGAAAACCCCCGCCGCTTGCACGCCGGGGGTCCTTGATTTGATGCCGTGGGTCACAACCCACCGCCGCTTACCAGTCCTCGCGAACCACAACGCGGGTCTTGATCGGCAGCTTCATCGCTGCCAGGCGCAGGGCCTCGCGGGCGATGTCTTCGTTGACGCCGTCGATCTCGAACATCACGCGGCCCGGCTTGACCTTGCAGGCCCAGTAGTCAACGGAGCCCTTACCTTTACCCATACGGACTTCGGTCGGCTTTGAGGTGACCGGGGTATCCGGGAAGATACGGATCCAGACGCGACCCTGACGCTTCATGTGACGCGTCATGGCCCGACGGGCGGCTTCGATCTGGCGGGCGGTGACCCGCTCGGGTTCCAGAGCTTTCAGGCCGAAGTGACCAAAGTTCAGATCAGAGCCGCCCTTGGCCTCGCCCTTGATCCGCCCTTTGAACATCTTGCGGAACTTCGTACGTTTCGGTTGAAGCATTTTTCAAACCTCCTCAGCGACGACCGCCGCCAGCACCACGAGGTGCCGGGCCGTCTTGCAGTTCCTGCGCCTTGCGGTCGCGTGCCGAAGGATCGTGCTCCATGATCTCGCCTTTGAAGATCCAGACCTTGATCCCGATGATGCCGTAAGGGGTCGTTGCCTCGATGTGGCTGTAATCGATGTCGGCCCGCAGGGTATGGAGAGGCACGCGGCCTTCACGATACCATTCGGTCCGTGCGATTTCAGCACCGCCCAGACGGCCGGCCACATTCACGCGGATGCCCAGGGCACCCATACGCATGGCGTTCTGCACGGCGCGCTTCATGGCGCGACGGAAGGACACCCGGCGTTCCAGCTGCTGTGCGATCGATTCACCGACCAGACGCGCGTCCAGTTCCGGCTTGCGCACTTCAACGATATTGAGGTGCAGCTCGCTTGCGGTCATCGCGGCGATTTTCTTGCGCAGGGTTTCGATGTCTGCGCCTTTCTTGCCGATGATGACGCCCGGACGGGCGGTGTGGATGGTGACGCGGCATTTCTTGTGCGGACGCTCGATGATGACGCGCGCCACACCGGCCTGCTTGCACTCTTCGTGGATGAAATCGCGGATCGCGAGGTCTTCCAGCAGAAGATCACCGTAGTCCTTGGTGTCGGCGTACCAGCGGCTGTCCCAGGTGCGGTTCACCTGCAGGCGCATGCCGATCGGATTGGTTTTGTTACCCATTAGGCTTGCTCCTCGATCTGGCGCACCTTGATGGTGAGTTCCGAAAACGGCTTGTGGATCTTACCGAACCGGCCACGGGCACGGGGACGACCGCGCTTCATGATCAGGTTCTTGCCCACATAGGCTTCGGCGACGATGAGTTCATCGACGTCCAGGCCGTGGTTGTTTTCGGCGTTGGCGATGGCCGACTGAAGGCACTTCTTCACGTCAACCGCGATCCGTTTTTTCGAGAAGGTCAGGTCCGTCAGGGCCTTGTCCACCTTCTTGCCACGGATCAGCGCGGCCACCAGGTTCAGTTTCTGCGGGCTGGTGCGAAGCATGCGCAGCTTTGCCATCGCTTCGTTGTCAGCCACGCGGCGGGGGTTCTTTTCCTTGCCCATGACTTACTTCCGCTTCGCTTTTTTGTCAGCCGCGTGACCGTAGTAGGTCCGGGTCGGCGAATATTCACCGAACTTCTGGCCGATCATGTCTTCGGTTACCAGCACGGGGACGTGCTTCTGGCCATTGTAGACGCCAAACGTCAGGCCCACGAACTGGGGCAGGATCGTCGAGCGGCGCGACCAGATCTTGATGACTTCGTTCTTGCCGGCTTCGCGCGACTTCTCGGCCTTTTTCAGGACGTAGCTGTCGACAAAGGGGCCCTTCCAAACAGAGCGTGACATATATTAGCGCCCCTTCTTCTTGGCGTGACGCGAGCGCAGGATGAGCTTCTGCGACGCCTTGTTGGTGTTGCGGGTGCGCGTGCCCTTGGTGTCCTTGCCCCACGGGGTAACCGGGGTACGACCACCAGAGGTCCGGCCTTCACCACCACCATGGGGGTGATCGATCGGGTTCATCGCGACACCGCGAACCGACGGACGCACGCCCTTGTGGCGAATACGGCCGGCTTTGCCGTAGTTCTGGTTGCTGTTGTCGGGGTTCGACACTGCACCGACGGTCGCCATGCATTCCTGACGCACCAGGCGCAGTTCGCCCGAGGACAGGCGGATCTGGGCATAGCCACCATCACGGCCGACGAACTGGGCATAGGTGCCAGCGGCGCGTGCGATCTGACCGCCCTTGCCGGGCTTCAGTTCGATGTTGTGGACGATCGTCCCGATCGGCATGCCCGAGAACGGCATCGCGTTGCCGGGCTTGATGTCGGCCTTGGTCGAAGCGACAACCTTGTCACCCACGGCCAGGCGCTGCGGCGCCAGGATGTAGGCCTGTTCGCCATCTTCATACTTGATCAGCGCGATAAAGGCGGTCCGGTTCGGATCGTATTCGATCCGCTCGACGGTGGCCGCCACGTCGAACTTGTTGCGCTTGAAATCGACGATCCGATAGAGGCGCTTTGCCCCACCCCCGCGACGACGCGAGGTGATCCGCCCGGTGTTGTTCCGGCCGCCCGACTTCGTCAGACCCTCGGTGAGGGCCTTGACAGGACGTCCTTTCCACAGCTCCGAACGGTCGATCAGCACCAGCCCGCGCTGGCCCGGCGTCGTCGGCTTATACGACTTGAGTGCCATGCTTTCTGTCTTCCGTTAGCTAATGCCCCGGATCAGCCCGGGGCGATGTTGAGGCCCCCCGAAGGTGACCGATGATATAGGGCCCCGAAGGTCCCCGGTTAGGCGTTCCGCCTGCTGTCTGCACCGGGATGCGAACAACAGCAAAGCCCCGGAACGAATCCGGGGCTGCTGCGGATGAGGCCGTTTAGGGGAAGTTGGGTGGGGGGTCAAGGGCTACGAGGAAACTGAAACTTCGAGCAGCTGAAAGACGGACGCAGCCAGGTTTCGGTACGTAGAAAGATGTAAAAGGCCCCCGCATCTCTGCGGGGGCCTTTCGGTTTGCCGGAGGCGGATTTCTCGATCCGCCGGCGTGATTACAACCCGGTCGACACGTCGATCGTGTTGCCCTCTTCGAGGGTCACGTAGGCTTTCTTGACGTCTTTCCGCTTGCCCAGCTGGCCGCGGAAGCGCTTGGCCTTGCCCTTGGTGATGGTGGTGTTGACCGCCTTCACCTTGACACCGAACAGCGCCTCGACCGCGTCCTTGATCGCCGGCTTGTTGGCCGACATCGCCACTTCGAAAACCACTGCGCCGTTTTCCGACGCCATGGTGGATTTCTCGGTGATGATCGGCTTGCGGATCACATCGTACTGTGCTGCTTTCGCGCTCATTTCAGTCGAGCCTCCAGTGCTTCGACACCTGCCTTGGTGAGCACCAGGGTGTCACGCTTCAGGATGTCATAGACGTTGGCACCCATGCTGGGCAGAACGTCGAGGCCGTCGATGTTGGCAGCGGCGCGGGCGAAGCCCTCGTTCACTGCGGCACCGTCGATGACCAGCGCGCGCTTCCAGCCCAGGTTCTTGATCTGGGTCGCCAGGGTTTTGGTCTTGCCGTCGCTGTCCAGGGTGTCGATCACCACCAGTGCGCCCGACTTGGCCTTGGCCGACAGCGCCAGCTTCAGACCCAGGGCCCGCACCTTCTTGGGCAGGTCGTGGCCGTGGCTGCGCGGGGTCGGACCCTTGTAGATGCCGCCCTTGCGGAAGATCGGCGCCTTGCGGGAGCCGTGGCGTGCGCCGCCGGTACCCTTCTGGCGATAGATCTTCTTGGTCGAGTACGACACTTCCGAACGGCCCAGGACCTTGTGGGTACCGGCCTGCGCCTTGTTGCGCTGCCAGCGGACCACGCGGTGCAGGATGTCCGCACGCGGTTCGAGATCAAAGATCTCGTCGGCCAGGTCGACCGAACCTGCGGCTGCGCCGTCAAGCTTGATCACGTCGAGTTTCATGCCTCGCCTCCTTCTTGAGCCGGGGCTTCTTCAGCCGCGGAGGCCTGAGCCGAGCGCAGGGCTGCGGGCAGGACCAGGTTGTCGGGGACAGGCTTCTTGACGGCATCCTTGATGGTCACCCAGCCACCCTTGGCACCGGGAACGGCGCCCTTGATCATGATGATGCCGCGATCGGCATCGGTTTTCACGACCTGCAGGTTCTGTGTGGTCACCTTGGCGGCCCCCATGTGGCCGGCCATCTTCTTGCCCTTGAACACGCGGCCCGGGTCCTGACACTGACCCGTGGAACCGTGCGAACGGTGCGAGATCGACACGCCGTGCGAGGCGCGCAGACCGCCGAAGTTGTGCCGTTTCATGGCACCGGCGAACCCCTTACCGATCGAGGTCCCCGACACGTCCACGTACTGACCTTCGAAGTAGTGATCGGCGGTGATTTCCTCACCCACGGCGATCAGGTTTTCGGGGGCCACGCGGAACTCGGCCACTTTCCGCTTCGGCTCCACGTTCGCCTTGGCGAAGTGGCCACGCATCGCTTTCGAGACGCGCTTTGCCTTGATGGAACCGGTGCCGAGCTGAACGGCGGAATACCCGTGCTCATCTGCGGTGCGCTGAGCGACGACCTGAAGGTTGTCCAGTTGAAGAACGGTCACAGGAATCTGCTTGCCGTCTTCCATGAACAGCCGGGTCATGCCCAGTTTCTTTGCGATAACTCCAGAGCGCATTTCTGTATGCCCCCCTTACACCTTGATCTCGACATCCACGCCGGCGGCGAGGTCGAGCTTCATCAGCGCGTCCACCGTCTGCGGGGTCGGATCTACGATGTCGAGCAGGCGCTTGTGGGTGCGCATCTCGAACTGATCGCGGGATTTCTTGTCGACGTGAGGACCACGGAGAACCGTGAATTTCTCAATCTTGTTCGGCAGCGGGATCGGGCCGCGCACTTGGGCGCCCGTCCGCTTGGCGGTGTTGACGATTTCCTGCGTCGACGCATCGAGGACGCGGTAGTCAAACGCCTTGAGCCGGATGCGGATGTTCTGGCTTTGCATTGATCTTGGCCTTCATTGGCGTTGCGGTTGAGAGGAAGACACAGGACCACCCTGCCCCTTCTTCGAACCGTGTGGGGTGGGCACTGCTGCCCACCCCACGGGGTATTTCCTGCGCTGCGCCCGAAGGCGCAGCAACCGTTTCCAGGTCTTATTCGATGACCTTGGAGACGACGCCCGAACCGACGGTGCGGCCGCCTTCGCGGATGGCGAAGCGCAGGCCGTCTTCCATGGCGATCGGCGCGATCAGCTCGACGGTGAACTTCAGGTTGTCGCCCGGCATCACCATCTCGGTGCCTTCCGGCAGCTCAACCGTCCCGGTCACGTCGGTGGTCCGGAAGTAGAACTGCGGACGGTAGTTCGCGAAGAACGGCGTGTGACGGCCGCCTTCTTCCTTGGTCAGGATGTAGACCTCGGCTTCGAACTTGGTGTGCGGGTTCACCGATTTCGGCTTGCACAGCACCTGGCCACGCTCAACCGCCTCGCGGTCGATGCCGCGCAGCAGCGCGCCGATGTTGTCGCCGGCTTCCCCGCGGTCCAGCAGCTTGCGGAACATTTCAACACCGGTACAGGTGGTGGTCTGCGTGTCCTTCAGGCCGACGATCTCGATGGTGTCACCCACGTTGATCACGCCACGCTCGACACGGCCGGTCACAACCGTGCCGCGGCCCGAGATCGAGAACACGTCTTCGATCGGCATCAGGAACGGCTGGTCAACCGCGCGCTCCGGCTGCGGGATGTACGCGTCAACCGCTGCCATCAGTTCGCGGATCTTGTTCTCGCCGATTTCCGGGTCACGGCCTTCCATCGCCGCCAGCGCGGAACCCGCGATGATCGGAATGTCGTCGCCCGGGAAGTCGTACTCGGACAGCAGCTCGCGCACTTCCATTTCCACCAGCTCAAGCAGTTCCTCGTCGTCAACCTGGTCGACCTTGTTGAGGAACACCACCATCGCCGGAATACCGACCTGACGGCCCAGCAGGATGTGCTCGCGGGTCTGCGGCATCGGGCCGTCAGCCGCGTTCACAACCAGGATCGCGCCGTCCATCTGCGCCGCACCGGTGATCATGTTCTTCACGTAGTCGGCGTGGCCGGGGCAGTCGACGTGCGCATAGTGACGCGCGTCGGTTTCGTATTCCACGTGCGCGGTCGAGATGGTGATCCCGCGGGCTTTCTCTTCCGGCGCGCCGTCAATCTGGTCATACGCCTTGAAGTCACCGAAATACTTCGTGATCGCAGCCGTCAGCGTCGTCTTGCCGTGGTCAACGTGACCGATCGTGCCGATGTTGCAGTGCGGCTTGCCGCGCTCAAACTTTTCCTTTGCCATGGATTTGGCTCCTTTTTTCGTTGTCGGATGGTGGGGTCAAACCCCACCCTACGGTGGTGGGTAGGGCGGGGCGTGACCCCGCCACCCGGCTTATGCGTATTTCGCCTGGATCTCGTCCGAGATGTTCTGCGGCACCGGATCGTAATGATCGAACTGCATCGTGAACTGGGCGCGGCCCGAGGACATCGAGCGCAGGTTGTTGATGTAGCCGAACATGTTCGCCAGCGGCACGAAGGCATTGATCGCAATCGCGTTGCCGCGGGTATCCTGACCCTGAACCTGGCCGCGACGCGACGTCAGGTCGCCGATGATCGAACCGGTGTATTCTTCCGGGGTCACAACCTCGACCTTCATGATCGGTTCCAGCAGCTTGGCGCCAGCTTTCTTCAGACCTTCGCGCATGCACATACGCGCAGCGATTTCGAATGCCAGAACGCTGGAGTCCACATCGTGGTACTTACCATCGATCAGAGCCACCTTGAAGTCGATCACCGGGAAGCCTGCCAGCGGACCGGAGTCCATGACCGACTTGATGCCCTTTTCGACGCCAGGAATGTATTCCTTCGGCACCGCGCCACCAACGATACGGGATTCGAAGGAATAGCCTTCGCCCGGCTCGGTCGGAGAGATGACCATTTTGACTTCTGCGAACTGACCCGAACCACCCGACTGTTTCTTGTGCGTGTAGGCGTGCTCGATTTCGTGGCCGATGGTTTCACGGTATGCCACCTGCGGCGCACCGATGTTGGCTTCGACCTTGAATTCGCGCTTCAGACGATCCACCAGGATGTCCAGGTGAAGTTCGCCCATGCCCTTCATGATGGTCTGACCCGATTCCAGGTCGGTTTCCACGCGGAAGGACGGGTCTTCGGCGGCCAGACGGGCCAGACCCTGGGACATCTTTTCCTGGTCGTTCTTGGTCTTCGGCTCGACAGCGATCTCGATCACCGGATCGGGGAAGGTCATGGTTTCCAGAACCACCTGCTTGTTGGAGTCACACAGGGTGTCACCGGTGGTGGTTTCCTTCAGACCTGCCAGCGCGATGATGTCGCCGGCAAACGCTTCTTCGATTTCCTCGCGGTTGTTCGAGTGCATCATCATCATACGGCCAATGCGCTCGCGCTTGCCCTTGGTGGAGTTGATGATGCCGTCGCCCTTTTTCAGCACGCCCGAATAGATGCGGGTGAAGGTCAGCGAACCAACAAACGGGTCGTTCATGATCTTGAACGCCAGCGCCGAGAACGGCTGCTCGTCGTCTGCCGAGCGCGCGATGTTGCGCTCTTCGTTTTCGTCGCCCGGTGCAAAGCCCATATAGGCCGGCACGTCGAGCGGCGACGGCAGGAAGTCGACAACCGCGTTCAGCAGAGGCTGCACGCCCTTGTTCTTGAACGCCGAACCACCCAGAACCGGAACGAAGGACAGCGACAGTGTGCCCTTGCGGATCAGCTTGCGCAGGGTGTCCTCGTCAGGCTCGTTGCCCTCAAGGTACGCTTCCATCGCGTCGTCGTCCATTTCGACGGCATGCTCGACCAGATGCGAACGCCATTCGTCGGCCAGGTCTTGCAGGTCTTCGCGGATCGGCTGACGCACCCAGGAGGCGCCCAGGTCTTCGCCTTTCCAGACCCACTCTTCCATCTTGACCAGATCGACAATGCCTTCCAGCTTGTCTTCTGCACCAATCGGGAAGTTGACGGGAACCGGGGTTGCGCCGGTGCGGTCCTTGATCATCTTCACGCAGTTGAAGAAGTCGGCACCGATCTTGTCCATCTTGTTGACGAACACCATGCGCGGGACCTTGTAGCGGTCAGCCTGACGCCACACGGTTTCGGTCTGGGGTTCAACACCGGCGTTCGCATCCAGCAGGGCCACAGCACCATCAAGAACCGCCAGCGACCGTTCAACTTCAATGGTGAAGTCCACGTGGCCGGGGGTGTCGATGATATTGAAACGCACCTTGGTGTCCGACGTGCCTTCGGCGGTCGGGTCTTCTTGGCGCTGCCAGAAGGTGGTGGTCGCAGCCGATGTGATGGTGATGCCGCGTTCCTGTTCCTGCTCCATCCAGTCCATGGTCGCGGCGCCGTCGTGGACTTCGCCGATCTTGTGGGACTTGCCGGTGTAGTAGAGGATGCGCTCGGTCGTCGTGGTCTTGCCCGCGTCGATGTGGGCCATGATCCCGAAGTTGCGATAGCGCGTCAGCGGATATTCGCGTGCCATGATGAGTTGTCCTCTTACCAGCGGTAGTGGCTGAACGCCTTGTTGGCGTCGGCCATTTTGTGGGTGTCTTCGCGCTTCTTGACAGCGGAACCCCGCGACTGAACCGCATCCAGCAGTTCACCGGCCAGGCGCTCTTCCATGGTGTTTTCGTTGCGGTTGCGCGACGCAGCGATCAGCCAGCGGATGGCCAGGGCTTCGCGGCGCTCGGGGCGCACTTCGACCGGAACCTGATAGGTGGCACCACCAACCCGGCGGGAGCGAACCTCGACCGACGGCTTGATGTTGTCCAGCGCCTCGTGGAACACTTCCACGGGGGCCCGCTTCACCTTGGTTTCAACGCGGTCCAGCGCGTTGTAAACGATGCGTTCCGCGACCGACTTCTTACCGTCGATCATCAGGTTGTTCATGAACTTGGTCAGAACCCGGTCACCATATTTGGCGTCGGGCAGGACTTCGCGCTTTTCTGCGGCGTGACGACGAGACATCTGTAATTCCTCTTACTTCGGACGCTTCGCGCCATACTTGGAGCGACGCTGCTTCCGGTCCTTGACGCCCTGGGTATCCAGAACACCACGCAGGATGTGATAACGAACGCCGGGAAGGTCTTTCACACGGCCGCCGCGGATCAGGACAACCGAGTGTTCCTGAAGGTTGTGGCTTTCACCGGGGATGTAGCTGATGACTTCGTAACCGTTGGTCAGACGGACCTTGGCCACCTTCCGCATTGCCGAGTTCGGCTTCTTCGGGGTGGTGGTATAGACGCGGGTGCAAACACCGCGCTTCTGGGGGCACTGCTCCAGGTGCTGGGACTTGGAGCGCTTGACTTTCGGCTGCCGCGGCTTGCGGATCAGCTGCTGGATCGTTGGCATTGGGTTCTTTCCCCGTATCAGCTCACATATGTGGTGCACGGGGCGTCCCGTGCGGTTCGAATTTCTGGATCACGCTTGCGTCCAAGCGGACCGGTGATGGTTCAGGACCAAAGCGCCAAGGCACATCGGCATGTGCCGACGCAAAAAATCCGCATTCGTCCCCAATTCCGGGAACGACGCGGTGGATGCCCAGAGGATCGGGGCCTGTGCCCGGATCGTGACCGCTACAGTTCTGATTTCAGCGTCGGGATTGCCCCCTATCGCCGAGATAGCGCGGCGTATATGGGGAGTCGCAGTCGTTGTCAACAGCAGCGAAGCCGCTTGCCCGCGGATCGTCTGCCTGCCAAGCTTTTGCGAAGCTTTACCCAAACCACCATGAAAGGACGGAAGATGCAAGTGATCGGGTTGTGCCGGTTTTCCTATCCTGCCGAAGGCGGATTTCAGGTCGCGCACGACAGCATCGCAGAGCGCATCGCCTATCTCTACGACCCTGCCCGGCTCGAGGATCGGTTCCGGCATTTCGAAACGCTGTGCCTGCCCGGATTGAAAGCCCAGACCGACCCCGATTTCACCCTGTTGATCCTGACCGGCGACAGCCTGCCCGGCTGGGCACGGGACCGGCTGACCGATCTGTGCCGCGACTTCCCGCAGGCGCGGATCCTCCAGCAGCCACCGATGC
Source organism: Mesobacterium hydrothermale (assembly GCF_035818635.1). Taxonomy (NCBI): domain Bacteria; kingdom Pseudomonadati; phylum Pseudomonadota; class Alphaproteobacteria; order Rhodobacterales; family Roseobacteraceae; genus Mesobacterium; species Mesobacterium hydrothermale. The sequence goes on from NZ_JAYLLH010000010.1 coordinate 71,230, forward strand.
CTCATCGCAAGGTCTGCAACACGGTACTGAACGACGCCCGCGCCCCCGGGGCGCCCTGCCTGCAATTCCGGCATGACGATGATGATGCGGTGGCGGTGGATTTCGTCGCCCGCCTGCGCGCCGCCGCCCGCGATGCGGCTCCGCTGATCGCGCGCGAACGCCATGTCGCCATTGATTTCAACCGGGGCTTCGTTGCCGAAGCGGGACCAGACGGGATTTGCGCCAGCGAATCCGTGCATCCATTCTGGGGCGTTGCGCTGGCCATGGCGGTCAATGCCGGTGTGCGGCAGACGATCATGAACTTCGCCCACAGCAAGATGCCGCGTTTCATGCCCAGCCTGAGCTACACCGACAGCGCCATGTATGTCCGCGGGCACAACCGCTTCAACGATTCGCGCCAGGGGGACAAGACCAGGATCGAGAACCTGTTGCCGCTGGGACCAGAGGCGGAACGCCTGTTTGCCGACCGTTTTGCCATTGATTGCGATCAGGTCCGCCGCGCGTTCGCCACCGCCTGACGGCGCAGCGTGCGTTCGCGCAGCAGGGTATAGACCCCGCTGGCCACAACGATTGCCGCCCCCAGCAATGTCGTCGGTCCGGGGAAATCCCCGAAGACCACCAGCCCCAACACCATCGCCCACAGCAGCCCGGTGTAGCGAAACGGCGCGACAAAGGACACGTCCCCCACCCGCATCACCATCACCGCAAAGGAATAGCCGCCAACGATAAAAACGGTCGATCCCAGCAGCAGCCAGGTCAGCGTCGGCGTCAGCGGCACCCAGTCCTGCCACAATGACCAGATCCCGGCGAAGCCCAATACCGTGGCAGAGGCCGCAAGCGTCACCATCAGGCTGGGCACGGTCCGGGACATGCGGCGTGTGCTCAGATCGCGGATCGTGACGCACACAACTGAGATCAGCGCATAGATCGTGTAGGCATTGAAGCCATCCGCCCCGGGCTTGACGATCAGCAACATGCCCCCGAAACCCAGTGCGATGGCCAGCCAGCGGCGCCAGCCGACCGGTTCGGCAAACAGCACCGCGCTGGCCAGCGTCACCGCCAGCGGCAAGACCTGCAACAGCGCGGTCACATTCGCCAACGGCATGTGCAGCAGCGCGGTGATGAAGAAATAGGCCGCCGCCGCTTCCGATACCGACCGTAACGCGATCAGCGCCCAGTCGCGGCCCCCGAAATCCCAACGCAGTGCCCCCAGCCGCCAGGCAAGGACAGCGATGAACGCGGTCGACAGAAGGCCGCGCAGCACCAGCAGCTGCGAAATCGGCAGCGCGCCGCCTGTGGCTTTCACGCAGGTGTCGCCAAAGGCGAAACTGGCCATGGAAGCCATCATCAAAAGCGCGCCACGCGTGTTGTCACTCAACTGTCCCATGGCGCTTCGCCTATCACCCGCCCGGACGGCACACTATCCTGAAAACGTCGCCGGCTTTCATCTTTCCAAAAATACTCACTCGCCCACGTCGGCAATCCTCGGCATCGCGTGGCAGGCCTGCGCCGCCCGCCGCGCGCCCAAACAAAAAACCCCCGCCAGACGGGCGGGGGTTTCGAAGTCTTGTCACCAGGCGCTTACTCGCGGCTTTCCGGCGTGTCGACCACCAGGTTGTCGAACTCGTCGCCCCCGATGATGTCGTGTTCCGGCGCCGACAGGGCCAGGGCGGCCTCAGCCTCTTCGCGGCGCGCTTCGATCACGACATTGTCGCGCTCCTGAGCAATCCGACGCATGCGCTGGGTGGCGCCACCGGTGCCGGCAGGGATCAGCCGGCCGACAATGACGTTTTCCTTCAGGCCGACCAGCTTGTCCTTCTTGCCCTGAACCGACGCTTCGGTCAGCACGCGGGTGGTTTCCTGGAACGACGCGGCCGAGATGAACGACCGGGTCTGCAGCGACGCCTTGGTGATCCCCAGCAGGATCGGTTCGCCCGAAGCCGGACGGCCGCCCTTGGATTCCGCCTTGGCGTTGGCCAGATCGAACTCGGCCTTGTCGACATGTTCGCCCTTCAGCAGCGTGGTGTCGCCACTGTCCAGGATTTCCCACTTCTGCAGCATCTGGCGCACGATCACTTCGACATGCTTGTCGTTGATCTTCACGCCCTGCAAGCGATAGACGTCCTGGACTTCGTCGATCATGTAGTTCGCCAGCGCTTCGACACCCATGATGGACAGGATGTCATGCGGCGCGGGGTTACCATCCATGATGTAGTCGCCCTTCTGGACGAAATCGCCTTCGACCACAGGAATGTGCTTGCCCTTCGGGATCATGTATTCCTTGGGCTCAAGGTTCTCGTCCACCGGCTCGATGGTGATACGGCGCTTGTTCTTGTAGTCCTTGCCAAAGCGCACGTACCCATCGATTTCCGCGATGATGGCGTGATCCTTGGGACGGCGTGCCTCGAACAGTTCGGCCACACGCGGCAGACCCCCGGTGATGTCCTTGGTCTTGGCGCCTTCGCGCGGGATACGCGCGACGACGTCACCGGCCTTGACGTTCTGGCCGTCTTCACAAGACAGGATCGCATCGACCGACATCGGGTAGGTGACGGGATTGCCGGCCGCGTTGCGCACCGGTTCGCCATCTTCGCCCACCAGGATGACTTCCGGCTTCAGTTCGTTGCCCTTGGGTGCCGCACGCCAGTCGATCACGATCTTCTGGGTCATGCCGGTGGCATCGTCGGTTTCGTCCCGGACGGCCACGCCCTGGATCAGGTCGACGTGCTTGGCCATACCGTCCGCCTCTGCGATGATCGGCAGGGTGTAGGGGTCCCACTCGAACAGCTTGTCGCCGCGGGTGACGGTCTGGCCTTCGGTGACGAAAAGTTTGGAGCCGTAGCCCAGCTTGTGGCTGGCCCGCTCCGCACCGTCTTCGCCCATGATCCGCAGCTTCATGTTGCGGCCCATGACCAGGGTTTCACCGTTGACGTTTTCCAGCGTATTGGTGTTGTCGAAGACAATCGTGCCTTCCTGGCTGGCTTCCAGGAACGACTGCTGGCCACCCTGGGCGACGCCGCCGATGTGGAAGGTCCGCATGGTCAGCTGCGTACCCGGTTCGCCGATCGACTGAGCCGCGATGATACCAACGGCTTCGCCGGTGTTCACAAGCGTACCGCGGGCCAGGTCACGACCATAGCACTGGGCACAGACGCCCTCCTCTGCCTCACAGGTCAGCGGCGAGCGGATGCGCGCGGTCTGTACGCCGGCGTCCTCGATGGCGTCGGCCATGCGTTCGTCGATCAGCGTACCGCGCTTGGCGATCACCTCTTCGGTGCCCGGGCGCAGGACGTCGTCCGCCAGGACACGGCCCAGGATGCGTTCGCCCAGCGAAGCGACGACTTCCCCATCGTTCACAGCCGCTTCGGCGGTGATCGAGTTGTCGGTGCCGCAATCGTTCAGACGCACGATGCAGTCCTGCGCAACGTCGACCAGACGGCGGGTCAGATACCCCGAGTTCGCGGTTTTCAGCGCGGTGTCGGACAGGCCCTTGCGGGCGCCGTGAGTCGAGTTGAAGTATTCGAGAACGGTCAGGCCTTCCTTGAAGTTCGAGATGATCGGCGTTTCGATGATGTCGCCGTTCGGCTTGGCCATCAGGCCGCGCATCCCGCCGAGCTGTTTCATCTGCGTCACCGAGCCCCGCGCACCGGAGTGCGCCATCATGTAGACCGAGTTCGGTTCCATTTCGGCGCCGGTATCATCGTACTTGACCGCCGAGATGGTCGACATCATGGCTTCGGTGACCTTGTCGTTACACTTCGACCAGGCATCGACAACCTTGTTGTACTTTTCGCCCTGGGTGATCAGACCGTCCATGTACTGCTGTTCGAAATCCTTCACCTGATCGCGGGTTTCTTCGACGATGTCCCACTTGTTGTCGGGGATCACCATGTCGTCCTTGCCGAAGGAAATCCCGGCTTTGAACGCTTCGCGGAAACCCATGCCCATGATCTGGTCACAGAAGATGACGGATTCTTTCTGACCACAGTAGCGATAGACGGTGTCGATGACCTTCTGCACATCCTTCTTCCGCAGCAGCGTGTTGACCAAGTCAAACGGTGCCTTGGCGTTCATCGGCAGCAGCGCCCCCAGACGCACCCGGCCCGGGGTCGTCTCGTAGCGTTTCCAGATCTCGTTACCGTGATCGTCGATCTGCTTCACGCGGCAGATGATCTTGGAGTGCAGGTGCACCTCGCCTGCGTTCAGGGCGTGCTCGACCTCCTCGATCGAGGAAAAGGCCATGCCTTCCCCCTTCATGCCTTCACGCATGATCGTGGTATAATAAAGGCCAAGGATCATGTCCTGCGACGGAACGATGATCGGCGCGCCGTTGGCGGGCGACAGAACGTTGTTCGTCGACATCATCAGCACGCGCGCTTCCAGCTGGGCCTCAAGGCTCAGCGGGACGTGAACGGCCATCTGGTCGCCGTCAAAGTCAGCGTTGAACGCCGAACAGACCAGCGGGTGAAGCTGGATCGCCTTGCCTTCGATCAGCGTGGGTTCGAACGCCTGAATGCCCAAACGGTGCAGCGTGGGCGCGCGGTTCAGCAGAACCGGGTGCTCGCGGATGACCTCGTCCAGGATGTCCCAGACCTCGGGACGCTCTTTTTCGACCAGCTTCTTCGCCTGTTTCACGGTGCTGGACAGGCCCTTGGCCTCCAGCCGCGAGTAGATGAAGGGCTTGAACAGTTCCAGCGCCATCTTCTTCGGCAACCCGCACTGGTGCAGCTTGAGTTCCGGACCGGTCACGATGACCGAACGGCCCGAGAAGTCGACTCGCTTGCCCAGAAGGTTCTGACGGAACCGGCCCTGCTTGCCCTTGAGCATGTCGGACAGCGACTTCAGCGGGCGCTTGTTGGCACCGGTGATGACGCGGCCGCGACGGCCGTTGTCAAACAGCGCGTCGACGGATTCCTGCAGCATCCGCTTTTCGTTGCGGACGATGATGTCGGGCGCGCGCAGTTCGATCAGCCGCTTGAGGCGGTTGTTCCGGTTGATCACCCGGCGATACAGGTCGTTCAGGTCAGAGGTCGCGAAGCGGCCCCCGTCCAGCGGCACCAGCGGACGCAGTTCCGGCGGGATCACGGGGATCACGGTCAGAACCATCCATTCCGGGCGGTTGCCGGATTCCAGGAAGGATTCCACAACCTTCAGCCGCTTGATGATCTTCTTGGGCTTCAGTTCACCGGTGGCTTCCTTGAGATCCGCGCGCAGGGTTTCCGCCTCGGATTCCAGGTCGATATTGGCCAGCATCTCGCGGATCGCTTCGGCACCGATATTGGCGGTGAAGGCGTCCATGCCATAGGTGTCCTGGGCATCCAGAAACTCGGTCTCGGTCATCAGCTGACCATAGGTCAGGTCGGTCAGACCGGGTTCGATCACCACATAGTTTTCGAAATAGAGGATCCGCTCCAGATCGCGCAGCGTCATGTCCAGCATGAGGCCGATGCGCGAGGGCAGCGACTTCAGGAACCAGATATGGGCGCAGGGCGCGGCCAGTTCGATGTGGCCCATGCGTTCGCGGCGGACCTTCTGCAGGGTCACTTCCACCCCGCATTTTTCGCAGACGACGCCGCGATATTTCATGCGCTTGTACTTGCCGCAAAGGCATTCGTAATCCTTGATCGGGCCAAAGATACGGGCGCAGAACAGGCCGTCGCGTTCCGGCTTGAACGTGCGATAGTTGATGGTTTCCGGCTTCTTGATCTCGCCGTAGGACCACGAAAGGATCCGCTCGGGCGACGCCAGCGACACCTTGATCTCGTCAAAGACCTTGGGCGGGGTCAACGGGTTGAACGGGTTGTTGGTCAGTTCCTGGTTCATAAGTTCCTCACAAATTCAGAGGGAAGCGGGGGACCGGCGCGGCGGGTGTTCCCGCCGTGCCGAGAGTGTCTGGCAGCTGGCGGGAAACCCCGCCCTTGCCGTTACTCTTCCTCCTCCGCATCCAGGAGTTCCATGTTGAGGCCCAGGCCGCGGACCTCCTTGACGAGAACGTTGAACGATTCCGGCACGCCGGCCTCGAAGTTGTCTTCGCCCTTGACGATCGACTCGTAGACCTTGGTCCGGCCTGCCACGTCGTCCGATTTCACCGTCAGCATTTCCTGCAGGGTGTAGGCAGCGCCATAGGCTTCCAGGGCCCAAACTTCCATTTCCCCGAAACGCTGACCGCCGAACTGCGCCTTCCCGCCCAGCGGCTGCTGGGTGACCAGGCTGTACGGGCCGGTGGACCGCGCGTGGATCTTGTCGTCGACCAGGTGGTGCAGCTTGAGCAGGTACTTCACGCCCACGGTCACGGGACGCTGGAACTGCTCGCCGGTGCGGCCATCGAAGAGGATCGACTGGCCCGAGGTGTCAAAGCCTGCGCGGGTCAGGGCGTTGTTCACATCAGCCTCTTTCGCGCCGTCGAAGACCGGCGTCGCGATCGGCACACCCCGGGTGACATTGCTGGCCGCTTCGACCAGTTCGTCCTCGGACATGTCCTTGAGACCTTCGTTATAGACCTCTTCGCCATAGGCCAGCTGCATCGCTTCGCGCACAGGGGTCAGGTCGCCGGTCCGGCGATAGTCCTGCAGCGCGTCGTCGATCTTGATGCCCAGTCCGCGTGCGGCCCAACCCATATGGGTTTCAAGGATCTGACCGACGTTCATCCGCGACGGCACGCCCAGCGGGTTCAGACAGAAATCGACCGGGGTCCCGTCGGCAAGGAACGGCATGTCCTCGACCGGCACCACGCGCGAAATCACACCCTTGTTGCCGTGACGGCCGGCCATCTTGTCGCCCGGCTGCAGCTTGCGCTTCACCGCCACGAACACCTTGACCATCTTCATCACGCCCGGGGGCAGGTCGTCGCCACGGCGGACCTTTTCGACCTTGTCCTCGAACCGGGCGTCCAGCGCACGTTTCTGGGCTTCGTACTGGTCGTGCAGGGCCTCGACGATCTTGGCGTCGTCCTCGTCCTTCAGCGCCAGCTGCCACCACTGACCGCGGGTCAGGGTTTCGAGCAGCTCTTCGTTGATTTCCGAGTTCGCCTTGACGCCCTTGGGACCCTTCACCGCGATCTTGCCTAGGATCATGTCCTTCAGACGGGCATAGATGTTGCGGTCGAGGATCGCGAGTTCGTCGTCGCGGTCACGCGCCAGGCGCTCGACCTCTTCACGCTCGATCTGCAGGGCGCGTTCGTCCTTGTCCACGCCGTGACGATTGAACACGCGCACTTCGACCACCGTGCCGAAATCGCCCGGCTTCACCCGCAACGAGGTGTCGCGCACGTCCGATGCCTTTTCGCCGAAAATGGCGCGCAGCAGCTTTTCTTCCGGGGTCATCGGCGATTCACCCTTCGGGGTGATCTTACCGACCAGAATGTCGCCCGGCTCTACGTCCGCACCGATGTAAACGATGCCCGCCTCGTCAAGGTTGCGCAGCGCTTCTTCACCGACGTTCGGAATGTCGCGGGTGATCTCTTCCGGGCCAAGCTTGGTGTCACGGGCGGCGACTTCGAATTCCTCGATGTGCACGCTGGTGAACACGTCATCCTTGGCGATCCGTTCGGAAATCAGGATCGAGTCTTCGTAGTTGTAGCCGTTCCACGGCATGAAGGCGACGATGACGTTCTTGCCAAGCGCCAGTTCCCCCATGTCGGTCGACGGACCGTCCGCGATGACCTCGTTCTTGCCAACCCTGTCACCCACCTTCACCAGAGGCTTCTGGTTGATACAGGTGTTCTGGTTCGAGCGCTGGAACTTGCGCATCCGATAGATGTCAACGCCCGGATCGCCCGGCGACAGGTCTTCGGTGGCGCGAACCACGATCCGCATCGCGTCGACCTGGTCGATGATCCCGGCGCGCTTGGCCATGATGGCCGCGCCCGAGTCACGGGCAACCACGCCTTCGATCCCGGTACCGACCAGCGGCGCTTCGGCGCGCAGGGTCGGAACCGCCTGACGCTGCATGTTCGAACCCATCAGAGCCCGGTTTGCGTCGTCGTTTTCCAGGAACGGGATCAGCGAGGCCGCGACCGACACCAACTGCTTCGGCGACACGTCGATCAGGTCCACGTTTTCGCGCGGGCTGAGGGTGTAGTCACCGGATTTGCGGGTCGACACCAGTTCGTTGATAAACTTGCCGTTCTCGTCCAGCGTCGCGTTGGCCTGTGCCACGGTGTGGCGCATTTCTTCGGTGGCCGACATATAGTGGACTTCGTCGGTCACCTGGCCATCGTTCACCACACGGTACGGAGTTTCGATGAAACCGTACTTGTTGACGCGGGCAAAGGTGGCAAGGCTGTTGATCAGACCGATGTTCGGGCCTTCCGGCGTTTCAATCGGGCACATCCGGCCATAGTGCGTCGGGTGCACGTCGCGCACCTCGAAGCCGGCGCGCTCACGCGTCAGACCACCCGGGCCAAGCGCCGACAGGCGCCGCTTGTGCGTGACTTCCGACAGCGGGTTGGTCTGGTCCATGAACTGGGACAGCTGCGACGAGCCGAAGAATTCGCGCACGGCGGCAGCGGCCGGTTTCGCGTTGATCAGGTCCTGCGGCATGACGGTGTCGATTTCGACCGACGACATGCGTTCCTTGATCGCGCGTTCCATCCGCAGCAGACCGACACGGTACTGGTTTTCCATCAGTTCCCCTACCGAACGCACCCGGCGGTTGCCGAGGTGGTCGATGTCGTCGATGTCGCCGCGACCGTCGCGCAGATCGACCAGCGCCTTGATGCACTGCACGATGTCATCACGGTCAAGCGTGCGCTGGGTGTCTGGTTTGTCCAGCGCCAGGCGCATGTTCATCTTGACCCGGCCCACGGCCGACAGGTCATAACGCTCGCTGTCAAAGAACAGCGTGTCGAACAGGGCCGATGCGGCTTCGACGGTCGGCGGCTCGCCCGGGCGCATGACGCGATAGATATCCATGAGCGCGCCGTCGCGGCTCATGTTCTTGTCCATCGCCATGGTGTTGCGCATGTACGGACCGACGTTGATGTTGTCGATGTCCAGAACCGGGATATCGGTGATGCCCGCATCCAGCAGATCCTTCAGCGACCCGCCAGTCACTTCGCCGTCCTTGTCGACGGTCCAGGTCAGCTCATCCCCGGCTTCGACATAGATCGCGCCGGTGTCTTCGTTGATGATGTCCTTGGCGACGTATTTGCCGACGATGTGTTCGAACGGAACCAGCAGGTGAGTGATCCTGCCCTCGTCGATGATCTTCTTGACGGCGCGCGGGGTCACTTTCTTGCCGGCTTCGCAGATCACCTCTCCGGTGTCGGCGTCAACCAGATCGAACTGCGGTCGGGTGCCGCGCACACGCTCGGGGAAGAACTGGGTTTTCCAGCCGCGGTTCCGTTCGAGCGAAAAGTTCACGGTCTCATAGTAAGCATCCATGATGCTTTCCTGATCGAGACCCAGAGCATACAGCAGCGTCGTCACCGGCAGTTTCCGGCGGCGGTCGATGCGTGCGAACACGATGTCCTTGGCGTCGAACTCGAAGTCCAGCCAAGACCCGCGATAGGGAATGATCCGGCAGGCGAACAACAGCTTGCCCGAGCTGTGCGTCTTGCCCTTGTCGTGATCGAAGAACACGCCCGGCGAACGGTGCATCTGGGAAACGATGACGCGCTCGGTGCCATTCACGATGAACGTGCCGTTGGGAGTCATGAGCGGCATGTCGCCCATGAACACGTCCTGTTCCTTGATGTCCTTCACCGACTTGGCGCCGGAATCCTCGTCGACATCGAACACGATCAGGCGCAGCGTGACCTTCAGCGGCGCGCTGTAGGTCATGTCGCGCTGCATGCATTCATCGACGTCGTACTTCGGCTTTTCCAGCTCGTAGTTGACGAATTCCAGAACGGCGGTTTCGTTGAAATCCTTGATCGGGAAGACCGACTGGAACACGCCCATGATGCCTTCACCTTCGGTGGGCTGGGGCTGATCGCCGGATTTCAGGAACAGTTCATAGCTGGATTTCTGAACCTCGATGAGGTTCGGCATCTCCAGCACTTCACGGATCTTGCCGTAGTATTTGCGAAGACGTTTCTGACCAAGAAAGCTTTGCGCCATGACGTATGTCACCTTTCGATATCTCGTCGAGAAAACGCGTCGTCGGGCTCGGCGCGCTTCGTCAGTGACGGCAAACAACACGATCCATTCTCGGCACACGTCCCACCGTGCACCACTCGATCTTTTTGCTCCCTGCCTTGAGAAACCCCTTCGCGAAGGGGCTTTTCAAGCCGGGGACTGTCGGAATATCGCTATATTTCCTTGATTTTTCAGAACCTTGCCTGAGGTATCTGGGGAATACAGCTGGATATATATGCGCTGGACGGGCTCCCGATATCTCAAATGACAACAGCGGCTTCGAATCAACGAACCCGCAAGAGACTACCGAATATTCCGTGAACGCCACGAGCGCAAGTCCCCAGCCGGGGATTTGCGACATTTCTGCGTGCGCTTAAGGTGTCAAACTCCGCCGCACACGTCAAGACTGCGCGCCGCCCAACACGCCCCCAGAGGTAAAATTAAAGGGCTGGACAGGTCATTTGTGGCGTGCGTGCACAGCACCCCACCACACCGAAACAGGGAAACGAAAACAGGCGCTCCGTTTCCGGAGCGCCTGCGAATTTCCGTCCGAAGACCGAAATTACTTGAGCTCGACCTTGGCGCCAGCTGCTTCCAGCTTGCCCTTCAGCTCTTCGGCTTCGGCTTTCGAAACCTGCTCTTTCACGGCCTTGCCACCGGCTTCCACCAGTTCCTTGGCTTCTTTCAGGCCCAGACCGGTGATGCCGCGGACTTCCTTGATCACGTTGATCTTGGATGCGCCGGCGTCGACGAGGATGACGTCGAATTCGGTCTTTTCTTCTTCAGCTGCGCCGGCGTCTGCGCCCGGTGCTGCTGCCATCATGACGGCGCCGCCGGCGGCGGGCTCGATGCCGTACTCATCCTTCAGGATGGTTTTCAGTTCTTGTGCTTCCAGCAGCGTCAGGTTGACGATTTGCTCAGCAAGTGCTTTCAGATCAGCCATTTCAGACTCTTTCCGTTTCTAAGTTGTGTTCCAACGTCCAGGCTTTTGCCCCACGCGGTTCCCAAAGTTGCCTTACGCAGCTTTCTCTTCGATGGTCGAAAGAATGCTGGCGATATTCGAAGCAGGTGCGCCAATGGCCCCGGCGATGTTCGAAGCCGGTGCGCCGATCATGCCTGCGATGGTAGCGATAAGCTCCTCGCGCGACGGCATCTTCGACACAGCTTCCACACCGGCGCGGTCCAGTGCGGTACCACCCATGTTGCCGCCAAGAATTTCAAACTTCTTGTTGTCCTTGGCGAAGCCCTCGACCACCTTGGCAGCTGCCACGGGGTCTTCGGAATAGGTGATCACGGTCATGCCCAGCAGGTATTCCCCGATGCTTGCAGCGGGGGTGCCTTCCAGGGCAATCTTGGCGAGCCTGTTCTTGGCGACGCGAACCTGAGCGCCACCCTCACGGGCGCGACCGCGCAGATCCTGCATCTCGGCAACTGTAAGACCCTCGTAGCGGGCAACCACCACGACGCCAGAGCTTTCGAAGATCTGGCCGAGTTCCTCGACCACTTTCTCTTTCTGGGCTCTATCCACAGTTTCACTCCAGTTATTGGAGGGGGCGACCCCTCCGGCTCTCTTCAGCCAGACCGGTTGGCCTGACCTGATGGTCCGAATTCGGGTCGTCGCCACGCGCCCCCGGAGTGAAGTCCCGGAACGAATGTCTGGTCCCGCCTCAGGCAGGAATTACAGGCTTTTGCCAACCCACCGTCTCGGACGAAATAGGGGTTCCGCGAATCGTCACGAAACCCCGTGCCTGCGCAATAGGCCTTTTGCTTTCAATTGTGAAGGGGCGATGTCGGAAAATCCCCTGGCCCACTGCAAAAACACCTGTGCCCAAAAAGAAAAGAGCGGGGTTTTCGCCCCGCCCTTCCCGATCGTTTGCGATCCGCAGATCACTCGACGTTGGCCGAGTCCACTGCGATCGTCACACCCGGACCCATGGTCGAGCTGAGCGCGATCTTTTTCATGTAGGTGCCCTTGGCGCCCGACGGCTTGGCCTTTGCAACAGCGCTGACGAAGGCGCGGATGTTTTCGGCCAGCTTGGCTTCGTCGAACGATGCCTTGCCGACGCCTGCATGCACAACACCGCCCTTTTCAGCGCGGAACTGGACCTGGCCGCCCTTGGCGTCCTTGACGGCTTGCGCCACGTCCATGGTCACAGTGCCGACCTTCGGGTTCGGCATCAGGTTGCGCGGGCCAAGCACCTTACCCAGACGACCGACGATCGGCATCATGTCCGGGGTTGCGATGCAGCGATCAAAGTCGATCGTGCCGCCCTGAATGGTTTCCATCAGGTCTTCTGCACCGACGATATCGGCGCCGGCGGCGGTTGCTTCGTCAGCTTTCGGGCCACGGGCGAACACGGCGACACGCATGGTTTTACCGGTGCCGTTGGGCAGGCCGATCACACCGCGCACCATCTGGTCTGCGTGACGGGTATCGACGCCCAGGTTCATCGCGATCTCGACGGTTTCGTCGAACTTTGCGTTGGCGTTGGACTTCACCAGTGCGACGGCTTCTTCGACCGTCAGGTCGTCTTTGCCGGCGAATGCTTCACGGGCGGCGCGGGTGCGTTTTCCGAGTTTTGCCATCTTACTTCACCTCGATGCCCATGGACTTCGCGGAGCCCAGGATGATCTGCATTGCGGCTTCCACGTCGTTCGCGTTGAGGTCCTTCATCTTGGCCTCGGCGATTTCGCGCACCTGCTTGGTGGTCACGGTCGCAATGGTTTCACGGCCGGGCTTTTCGGCACCGCGCGGACGGTTGCGCTTGCCAACGGGCTTCAGGCCAGCAGCTTTCTTCAGGAAATAGGACGCCGGCGGCGTCTTGATGTCCATGGTGAAGGACTTGTCCTGATAATAGGTGATCACGGTCGGGCACGGCGCGCCGGGCTCCATTTCCTGCGTCTTGGCGTTGAACGCCTTGCAGAATTCCATGATGTTGATGCCGCGCTGACCCAGGGCGGGGCCCACGGGCGGCGACGGGTTGGCTTTGCCTGCAGGGATCTGCAGCTTCATCTTGCCGGCGAGCTTCTTGGCCATCGGCGTTCTCCTTTACAACACCCTTGGGACGCGTCCCTTGGGCAGGTTATGTTGCGTGGTCTGGTCCGGGTTTCGCGAAACCCTCGCCTCCCACGTTTGGCACACCACCCGAGTCGCCCCGGCCAGCATGAAGGCGCCGAATAGGGCAGCGCGCCCCAAAACGCAAGGGGTCTTGGCCCCGGCGAAACAGTGGCAACGCCAAACAGGCCCCGAATACAAACCCGGACACAAAAAAGGCGCCTGACCGGCGCCTTTTGCTTGTCTGTCCTGGCGGCAGATCAACCCTGCTTCGTCACCTGGGTGAATTCAAGCTCCACCGGGGTTTCGCGACCAAAGATCGACACCGACACCTTCAGGCGCTGGTTGTCTTCATCGACTTCCTCGATCATGCCATCAAACCCTTCGAACGGGCCATCGTTGACCTTGACCCTTTCGCCGATCTCGAACCGGATCAGGGTGCGCGGCTGTTCTTCGCCTTCGGCGACGCGGCCAAGGATCGCCTCGACCTCGGCATCGCGCATCGGCATCGGGCGGCCTTGCGGCCCCAGGAACCCGGTGACCCGATTGATCGAGTTCACAAGGTGATAGCCACGGTCGGACATTTCCATCCGCACAAGCACGTACCCAGGCATGAAGCGGCGTTCGGTCGTGACCTTCTTGCCGCGACGCACCTCGATCACTTCCTCGGTCGGAACCAGAACCTCGTCGATCTGATCCTGCAACCCCTGCTCTTCCACAGCTTGCCGGATCTGCTCGGCGATTTTCTTCTCGAAATTCGAGAGCACGCTGACCGAATACCACCGCTTCGCCATCTGGTCCCAAACCCTTGTCCTGTGCCGGTATGTTCCGGCTGTCGTCATTACGACCGCCCATCGCGGTCACCCAAAACGAAAAGCGGCGTGCGACACGAATCTGTGCACGCCTCGCTTTGGGAAGTTGCATGTCCCTACCCGCGGGTCGCAGCGAATTCAAGAGCGTCCCGCGGTCTTCCTGTTGGCCAGGCTCAGCCAAGCATTGACAGTACGGCCTTCAGCCCTTCGCGGATACCGATATCGACCAGCGAAAAGAACGTGGCGGTCAGCGCGGCCAGGATGAACACCATCATCGTCGTCAGCATGACCTCGCGGCGCGACGGCCAGACGATCTTGGCGACTTCGGCGCGGACTTCATGGATGAACTGGATGGGGTTTTTCGTGGCCATGGAGCAGCCTTCCGTTGCGCGAATGGATATCAGTTTGCGGCGATATACGCGCGCCCCGCCAAGGAAACAAGCCCGCGACAGGTCAAACGGACATCGAATGTCTGAAAGTGGCAGGGGCAGCAGGGTTCGAACCCGCGACCTACGGTTTTGGAGACCGTCGCTCTACCAGCTGAGCTATACCCCTAAGGCCGAGCCGGGGATTAGCCGATGCCCGAAGGGTAATCAAGAGGGCATGACACGAAATCTCGCACGGTTCCGAGGATATGGCCCGGGGCGATCTGGGCCTTCGGTGGATCAGCCACGCCCTGGGTACGGGAAAATTTCCGCGAGCACGAAATTTTTTCCTGTCGCGATCACATGGTTTTCACCTCCGCTCTCGCCGGTTCACGCGATTGGGTAAAAGGGTGTCTTGCGTCGCTCTAAAACCCGCACCCCGCCCGGCTGATCCGCTTTACCTGTGCCTGCCCGCTTCCGTTCAAGGGCACGGTCACGCGACCCGGCGCGCGCAATTCGTGATTTCAAATCGGGCGGCTCGTACCCCACTTCAGCGTGGCCGACACAGAGTGCCGACGGACAAAAACATGGTTACCGGCCCCCAGACCGGGGCCACAAACAGAAAGGACCAAGACCATGAAAAACCTCATCCTGACCTCCGCACTTGCTCTGGCCACCCTGACCGGGGTAGCATACGCAACAACGTCCGACGTCAATGTCACCAGTGGTGACCTGGCGATCATCCAGCACTATGCCCCCGGTGACGATGTCACGGGCCTGAGCCCGCAGGACATGGAAACGCTGTTGTCGTACATCCACTCCGGCCGGACCGAGAGCGAGAAGTTCGACTTCGTGCGCGGCTGGCTGGAACACTCGTAACAGGTTCCGGCCAACCAGCCGCAAGGTTCCCGATCTTGCGCTGATCCCTCAGAGCGGCGACCCGTCAGTAACGGGCCGCCGCTTTGCGCAAGGCGTCCAGATCGCCGCCGCAGATCGCCGCTTCGGATTGCAGGATGCGGTCGATGGGCCAATCCCACCAGCACAGTTTTTGCAGCTCTGTGACGATTTCAGGCGCAAACCGCGGGCGTAGCACCTGTGCCGGATTGCCGCCGACGATGCTGTAGGCGGGGATCCGTCCGCCCACAACGCTGCCCGCGCCGATGATCACGCCATTGCCGATTTCGGCGCCTGGCAGGATCATGGCGCCGGCACCGATCCAGACATCGTGACCAACCATGGTATCCCGGCCCGGTCCCGGCATCGACGGGCGACCCGGCGCGGTGGCACCATCGAAAATGGCGAACGGATAAGACGAGAACCCGTCATACCGATGGTTGGCCGAGGCGGTGATGAATTGCACACCGCTGGCGATCTGACAAAACTTGCCGATCACCAGCTTTTCCGGCGAGAACGGAAAAAGATAAGGCGCCAGCGTCGCCCCCCAGTCCTGGGGTGGGTGATGCGCGCTGGCATAGGTGTAGTCGCCCACCTCGATGCGGGGGTGCTCAATCACGGGTTTCAGGAAAACGGTGCCCGGGTGGGCTGTGCCATCCGGCAGGATGACAGGGTTGCGCACGTCCGGCGCAGGAAATTGGGCAGGCATGGGACCTCCGGGTCTGCAAGCGTTTCGGAAAAACGATTCAGATCGCGGTCTTGTCCATGTCACCCTCCATCGGTTTCGGACGAAACCTTAGCAGGTTA
Source organism: Mesobacterium hydrothermale (assembly GCF_035818635.1). NCBI lineage: Bacteria > Pseudomonadati > Pseudomonadota > Alphaproteobacteria > Rhodobacterales > Roseobacteraceae > Mesobacterium > Mesobacterium hydrothermale. The sequence continues at coordinate 87,242 of NZ_JAYLLH010000010.1, forward strand.
CGTACAAAACCGAAAGGGTGGCCCGGTCAGATCCAGCGCAGCCGCCGCAGGATCACCATCTGCAGCGCCACCAGCAAAACCAACGCGCCAGAGAACACCCAGAACGCGCCGGGCGTACTGGCCCCGGGCAACCCCGCCACATTGATGCCGAACAGGCCGGTCAGAAAGCCCAGCGGCAGGAACAGTGCCGACAGGATCGACAACAGGTACATGTTTCGGTTCAGCCGGTCCGACAACTGCGAGGCAAGCTCGTCGCGTACCAGCGCCATACGATCGCGCATCGCATCTGCGTCTTCCACGATCCGCTCCAACGCATCCAGTTCCTCGGCGAGATGGCGCAGGTCTTCGGGTTCCAGCCAGTCGGGATAGCCCGTCTGCAACATCCGCATCGCATCCCGCTGCGGCTGAAGATAACGGCGCAAGATGATCGCGCGACGGCGCAGTTCGATCAGCCGGGGACGGATGTCTTCGGGCGGGCTGTCGGAAAGCACCTCTTCCTCAAGCATGTCGGCCTGTTCTTCCAGCCCGCTCCAGAAATCCTCGATCCGGAAATTCAGCCGTTCCGTAAGGCGCACCAGAAAGTCCGCCGCGTCGGTTGGTCCCGTGCCAAGGCGCAGCGATTCGGCGATGTCGCCGACGGCATGCACCCGTCGGCGCGACAGGCTGACAATGCGGTGCGGGTCAACCCAGAGCCGGACCGAGACCATGTCCTCGGGATCCTGACCGGTGTTCATGTTGATTCCGCGCAGGATCACGATCAGCCCGTCCCCCACGCGGGTCACCCGGGGGCGCGTTTCCTCGGCCACCAGCGCATCGACGATGCTGGCGTCGAGATAGGACAGGTTTTCCGCGATCCAGTCGGGCGTTTGCGGGTTCTGGGCCCGCAGATGCACCCAGGCCAGCGTATCGGCGCGCAACAGGTCAGGCACGCGCGCGCCCTCAAGCGGCTGGCCGGCGTCGGCCCCGTCCAGCACGAAGGCACAGGAAATCGGATGATCTGCCTGGGAATGGATATCGCTCATGCGGTCAAGATTACGACCACGGGCAATCCGCGCCTAGAGCAAAAGGAAAGGGCCGCCCGGTTCGGGCGGCCCTTGGAACATGGTGTGGCCGTTGCGGTCCAGGTCTTATTCGATGACCTTGGAGACGACGCCCGAACCGACGGTGCGGCCGCCTTCGCGGATGGCGAAGCGCAGGCCGTCTTCCATGGCGATCGGTGCGATCAGCTCGACGGTGAACTTCAGGTTGTCGCCCGGCATCACCATCTCGGTGCCTTCCGGCAGCTCAACCGTCCCGGTCACGTCGGTGGTCCGGAAGTAGAACTGCGGACGGTAGTTCGCGAAGAACGGCGTGTGACGGCCGCCTTCTTCCTTGGTCAGGATGTAGACCTCGGCTTCGAACTTGGTGTGCGGGTTCACCGATTTCGGCTTGCACAGCACCTGGCCACGCTCAACCGCCTCGCGGTCGATGCCGCGCAGCAGCGCGCCGATGTTGTCGCCGGCTTCCCCGCGGTCCAGCAGCTTGCGGAACATTTCAACACCGGTACAGGTGGTGGTCTGCGTGTCCTTCAGGCCGACGATCTCGATGGTGTCACCCACGTTGATCACGCCACGCTCGACACGGCCGGTCACAACCGTGCCGCGGCCCGAGATCGAGAACACGTCTTCGATCGGCATCAGGAACGGCTGGTCAACCGCGCGCTCCGGCTGCGGGATGTACGCGTCAACCGCTGCCATCAGTTCGCGGATCTTGTTCTCGCCGATTTCCGGGTCACGGCCTTCCATCGCCGCCAGCGCGGAACCCGCGATGATCGGAATGTCGTCGCCCGGGAAGTCGTACTCGGACAGCAGCTCGCGCACTTCCATTTCCACCAGCTCAAGCAGTTCCTCGTCGTCAACCTGGTCGACCTTGTTGAGGAACACCACCATCGCCGGAATACCGACCTGACGGCCCAGCAGGATGTGCTCGCGGGTCTGCGGCATCGGGCCGTCAGCCGCGTTCACAACCAGGATCGCGCCGTCCATCTGCGCCGCACCGGTGATCATGTTCTTCACGTAGTCGGCGTGGCCGGGGCAGTCGACGTGCGCATAGTGACGCGCGTCGGTTTCGTATTCCACGTGCGCGGTCGAGATGGTGATCCCGCGGGCTTTCTCTTCCGGCGCGCCGTCAATCTGGTCATACGCCTTGAAGTCACCGAAATACTTCGTGATCGCAGCCGTCAGCGTCGTCTTGCCGTGGTCAACGTGACCGATCGTGCCGATGTTGCAGTGCGGCTTGCCGCGCTCAAACTTTTCCTTTGCCATCTCTCCACACGCCTCGTGGTTTGGGGGTCCCCTGACCCGGGTTTCATCGCGGGCCGTTTATTGGGTGACACAGGGAAAATCAAGCACTACCTGAACAGTTCCCGGCGACGCATCACTTCGCCGCCGACAGGGGTCGGCTTGCCGCCCCGGGCTAGCCTTCGGCGGGCGTTTCCGGCAGGGCGGCGGGCTCTTGCGTGGTGGTTTCCGTCGCCTGGGCTTCGGGCACTGCTGGCGTTTCGGGGGCAACGCTTTCGGGGACAAGCGCGGGCACCTGGCCAAAGCGGTCGTTGGCCTCAAGCCCGCCAAACCAGCCCTTTTCGGCCTGCATCTTGCGCATCCACTTTTCCAGTTCCAGCGCGACATCGTCCGCCAGAATGCGAATCTGGTCTTCGCGGGTGTTGGCCAGCCGCGATTCGAACACCTTGATGACGCTGATGACTTCGGTCTCTTCGTTCAGCTTCTTGCCAGCGGCGTCGTCCCAGACAGTGACCCGCAGCGCCAGCGCCGATTTGCCCGGGACCACGGGCGGCGGAAGGGAATAGGCTTCGACGCTGATCCCCAGGTGGTAATACTTGTCGCCCTCAAAGCGGCGGAACCGTTTTTCGACCGCGGTGTCGACCGCGGCGATCCATTCCTCTTTCGTCGCATCGCGCGACACCAGCAGCTTTTCCAGATTGGGCGCCACGATCCCGGCATGTCCAAGACGGAAATCGCCCAGCGGTTCCCCCGGCTTTTCAAGGTCGTCGGTCGATGCTGCGCAAGCGGCAAGGCCAAGCAGCATCGAAAAGACAAGAAACAGTCGGCGCATCGGGCCCCCCTCTCTGGCAACCGGGTCTGGATAGCCGAAGGGTGCGCCCGGCGCAATCGGCCCGGTCTTTCCGACCGCCAGGTTGCGCCCTATGTTAGGGGCAGGTTGCCTACGGGTGTTGTCATGAACGATCTTTCGCCGCGTACCGCACGCGTCATGCCCGTCAGGGTGCCGCTGGTCACGCGCCCGCTGGGGCTGTGGGGCAGCCTGCGCAAGGTGCGCCAGAACGTGTTGGAGATCATCCCGGAACTGGCCACACGACAGCCCATGATATCTGGTCGCACCGGTGCGCGCTGGCACATGGTGATGGACCCGCAGGCGATCCGGCGCATGCTGATCGAAAAGTTGGACGACTACCCCAAGTCACTTGTCACCAAGAACCTGCTGCGTCCCGCAATCGGCGAGTCGCTTTTTATTGCCGAGGGCGCGCATTGGCGCTGGCAACGGCGCGCGGCGGCGCCCGTGTTTTCGGCGCGCAACGTGCTGAATCTGTCACCGATGATGAGCCATGCCGCCGACCGCGCGGTTTCCCGGATCGCAAATGCTGGACCGGGCGCGGTCAACGTGGCGGATGAGATGGTCACCACGACATTCGAGGTGATCTCCGACGTGACCTTTTCCGGAGGAGAGGCGTTTGACCGCGACGGGGTGCACCGCGCCATCGACGGCTATATTGCCGCGGCGGGCAAGATCTCGCTTTTTGACATGCTGGGAATGCCCGACTGGGTGCCGCGCCCCGGGCGGGTGATGTCCGGTGGCCCGCTGAAAGAGATGAAGCAGGTGGCAGACCGCGCCATCGACGACCGCAAGGCGCGCGGCCCGGCCGGCATTCCCGATCTGCTGGACCTGCTGCTGGCGGGCGAAGACCCGGAAACCAAACGGCAGATGAACACGGCGGAACTGCGCGACAACCTGCTGACCTTTATCGTGGCCGGGCATGAAACCACGGCGCTGACGCTTGCGTGGTCGCTCTACCTTTGTGCCTTCGATCAAGAGGTCCAGAACCGCGCCCGCGCCGAAGCGCACGCCGTGCTCAAGGGCCGGATTGCCGATGGCGCGGATGTGGAAAACCTGCCGTTCATTCGTAAGATCGTGGACGAGGCGCTGCGGCTTTATCCACCTGCGGCACTGGTGTCGCGAACCGCGCAGAAACCCGATGTGCTGGGCGGGCGCGCGGTGCAGAAGGGCGACACGGTGATGATCCCGATCTATGCGCTGCACCGGCACAAACTGCTGTGGGACCGGCCCGACAGCTTTGTCCCCGACCGATGGACGGACAAGCCCGAACGCTTTGCTTACCTGCCCTTCGGTGATGGCCCGCGCATCTGCATCGGCGCCAGTTTCGCGCTGCAAGAGGCGGTCATCATCCTGGCCAGCCTGCTGTCGGGATTTCGCTTCACCCCGGTGCCCGGCAAAGAGCCGCGCCCGGTGATGATCATCACTTTGCGCCCCGAAGGCGGGGTTTGGCTGAACGCGGAACCGGTCTGAGCCGTTACCGGTTCGCGCCCGGCACCCAAAGCGTATCGGCGCGGCCATCATCATTGGCGATGCGCGCGGCGACGAAGAACCAGTCGCTCAGTCGGTTGAGGTATTTCACCGCCTCGGTGTTCACCGCTTCCATGGTCGCAAGTTCGACGGTCAGCCGTTCCGCACGACGCGCAACCGTGCGGCAATGGTGCAGATGCGCCGACAGCGCCGACCCGCCCGGCAGGATGAAGCTGCGCAACGGCTCCAGCCGCTTGTTCATCGCGTCGATTTCGCGTTCCAGCCGCGTCACCTGTTCGGCGACCATGCGCAGCGGCGGGTAGTCGCGATCAGCGTCCTTTTCCATGTCGGGCACGCACAGGTCCGCCCCAAGGTCGAACAGGTCGTTCTGGATATGCGCCAACTGGGCATCCAGATCGCCTGTCGCGTGCAGGCGCGCCAGGCCGACGACGGAATTCAGTTCGTCCGAAGTGCCATAGGCCACAACGCGCATTGAATGCTTGGCGACGCGCGCCCCATTGCCCAGCGCGGTTTCACCTGCGTCCCCGGTCTTGGTGTAAATCTTGTTCAGAACAACCATTGCCTGCCCTCTTGCCTGTTTCAGCCCTTGTGCCGGATCCAGGTGAATCCGACGATCAGAACCACCGCGATGAACTGGGCGATGATCCGCCAGCGCATCGCCCGGTTCGAATACTTGGCGTTGAACGCCCCACCCTTGGCGAAGCTTGCGATGCCGAACATCAGAATGCCGACGACCGCCAGCATAGAGACGGCGACAAGGATAAACAGCGGATCGTCTTTCATGGCACTCTCCTGTCAGTGTGGCCTGGCGGCACGATGTAGCGGACCACGGGCAAAAAGCGAACGCGGCAATCAGCCCTTGGCGATCACCCAGTCCAGAAGCCGGGTCGGCAGCAGCCGTCGCGCCAGTCCCATGATATAGGTTGGCGTGGTGATATAATAGCGCGGCTTTGGCCGACGGCTTTCCAAGGCATGAATCAGCTTTTTTGTCACCGCCGACGGCGGCAGTTCGAACCGGTCGGGGCCGCGATCTTCGTACAGGCGTTTGAGCAGACTGTCGCGGTACTGGTCCGCGCGCGCCGAGTGCTGCCAGTCTACCCAGCGTTCGAAATGCGGAATCGAATTGACGCGGATCTTCGACGTGACCGGCCCGGTGTTCAGGGTAACGATGTGAATGTCGGTATCCCGCATCTCGACCCGCAGTGTATCGGTCAGACCTTCGAGCGCGAATTTCGTTGCAACATACGCACCACGCCAGCGCAGCGTCACCAACCCAAGGACCGACGAATGGTTGACGATCCGCCCGTGCCCCTGCGCGCGCATCACCGGGATCACTTTGCAGGTCAGATCGTGCAGGCCAAAGACATTGGCCTCGAAGATCTCGCGCAAGGCGCCGGCGGGCAGGTCCTCGACCGCGCCGGGTGTGCCGTGGGCACCGTTGTTGAACAGCGCATCCAGCGTGCCGCCGGTCGCGGCCAGCACCTCGGCCAGACCGATTTCGATGCTGGCGGGATCGGTGTGGTCGATGCGCGGGCTTTCGAAACCCTCGGCCCGCAACCGGTCGCAGTCCTTTTCCTGCCGGCAGGAGGCAAAGACGCGCCAGCCCCGTGCGCGCAGCCCGTGGATGGCGTCATAGCCGATGCCCGAAGAGGACCCGGTGACAAGGATCGAAGGTTTCTGTGTCATGCGCGCCCTGATAACGCGCACGCAGCAAGCTGCAAGATCAGTTCGACGCCGTTACAAGGAAATCGGCGATCCAGCCCACGCGGTTGTCGCCCACAACGCGCAGTTTCAGCCAACCGTCACCAGAATCGTCCAGAACCACGACCTCGTCACCTCGGCTCAAACGCGCCAGCACGGCATAGTTCGTACCCGGCCCATTGCGCATGTTCACGCGATTGCCCGTGATTTCACGAAAATCAAGATACAGCGGGGCAGGCGCGGTCACCGGTTCGGGTTCGGCAATGGCGACGACCGGTTCAGGTACGACCACGGGTACGGCATCCGCCACCACAGGTTGCGATGCGGGGGCGGCGGCCGTGTCCGCACTGACCGGCGCGGGTTCAGAGACCACCACAGCGGCCACCTTTTCCGGCGCAGGTGCTGCGACACGTTCGACAACGGCGACCGATGTCAGGTCAAGCGTGCTGGATGCTCGTGAAACGGACTGCAATTCCTCCGTCTGGACCTCGGCAACCTCGGCCGATTTCGGTTCGAATTCAGACCCGCCGGACATTTCATACCAAGTCCAGCCCAGGAACCCGAACGTCAACAGAATGAACCGCGTCATACCGCGATACCCCCCAATACCTTACATGTCATTTCTACCGGGCCGCGAGCAGACGGGTGCGGTCCCGTCCCACACTTCTAGCAGATTCCCGCCAACGGCCCAAAGGGTGAAGGGAAATTAATTTTCCCCGCTCCGCTTGCCGGGGCATCTGCGCAACGGTATCACAGCATCTATGGACGAGCAGCATAATGACACCAATATCGGCCCCCGCGACGTGGCCGAACCTTTGCGGCGCGCGATCGGCGATCGGTATCTGACCTATGCGCTGTCGACGATCATGCACCGCGCGCTGCCCGATGCGCGCGACGGGCTGAAGCCGGTCCACCGCCGGATTCTTTACGCCATGCGCCGGCTTCGCTTGACGGCGTCCGGCGGGTTTCTGAAATCGGCCAAGATCAGCGGCGATACGATGGGGGATTTCCACCCGCACGGCGACGCCGCGATTTACGACGCCATGGCGCGCCTGGCGCAGGATTTCGTGATCCGCTACCCGCTGGTCGACGGGCAGGGCAATTTCGGAAACATCGACGGCGACAACCCCGCCGCCAGCCGCTACACCGAAGCCCGCATGACTATCATGTCCGAGGCGTTGCTGGACGGGCTTGACGAAAATGCCGTCGATTTTCGCCCGAACTATGACGGACGGTTGCAGGAACCTGTGGTTCTGCCCGCATCCTATCCCAACCTTCTGGCAAACGGCTCCAGCGGGATCGCGGTCGGTATGGCGACCAACATTCCGCCTCACAATATCGGGGAATTGCTGGATGCCTGCCTGCACCTGATCAAGGCCCCCGATGCGCGCGACGAGACGTTGCTGAACTACGTCCCCGGCCCCGATTTCCCGACCGGGGGAATCATCGTCGAACCCAAGGACTCGATTGCCAAGGCCTATGCCACCGGGCGTGGCGCGTTTCGTCTGCGCTGCCGCTACGAGGTCGAGGACCTGGGCCGGGGCACCTGGCAAGTGGTAGTGACCGAAATCCCCTACCAGGTGCAGAAATCCAAACTGATCGAGCGCATCGCCGAGTTGATCCAGACCAAGAAGACCCCGATCCTGGCCGACGTACGTGACGAATCCGCAGATGACATCCGCATCGTACTGGAACCTCGGTCGAAGAATGTCGATCCAGATGTGCTGATGGGCATGCTTTACCGCAATTGCGACCTGGAGATCCGCTTTTCGTTGAACATGAATGTGCTGATCGATGGCGTGACGCCCAAGGTCTGTTCGATGAAGGAAGTGCTGCGCGCCTTCCTTGATTTCCGGCGCGAGGTTCTGATCCGGCGGGCCGAACACCGGATGGAAAAGATCGACCACCGGCTGGAAGTGCTGGAAGGTCTGATCGTCGCCTTCCTGAACCTTGACCGTGTGATCGACATCATCCGCTATGACGAGTCGCCCAAGGACGCCTTGATGCGCGAAGACTGGGGCAAGGACCACGTCCGCGCCCTTTCAGAGGCCGACTATGTCCCCCCTGCCACCGTCGCGACCGAGGACGAACTGGGCCTGACCGACGTGCAGGCTGAGGCGATCCTGAACATGCGCCTGCGGTCGCTGCGCAAGCTGGAAGAGATGGAACTGGTCGCCGAACGCGACAAGCTGATGGAAGAACGCGCCGGGCTGGAAGACCTGCTGGACTCCGGCGACCTGCAATGGAAGGCGATTGCCGATCAGCTGCGCGAGGTGCGCAAGGCCTTTGGCAAGGACGCACCCGGCGGCGCGCGACGCACCACCTTTGCCGAGGCCGGTGAGGTCGAGGAAGTGCCGCTTGAGGCGATGATCGACCGCGAACCGATCACAGTTGTATGTTCGCAGATGGGTTGGATCCGCGCAATGAAGGGCCACATTGACCTGTCCCAGGACCTGAAGTTCAAGGACGGCGATCGCCCGCGGTTCATCTTCCACGCGGAAACCACCGACCGGCTGCTGGTTTTTGGCTCGAACGGGCGGTTCTATACCCTGTCGGCGGCCAACTTGCCGGGTGGGCGTGGCATGGGTGAACCCTTGCGCCTGATGATCGACCTGCCGAACGAGGCAGAGATCCTGTCGTTCCTGATTCACCAACCCGATCGGCGGTTGCTGGTTGCCTCGGACGCGGGCGATGGGTTCATTGTGCCGGAAAACGACGTTGTGGCGCAGACCCGCGCGGGCAAGCAGGTGCTGAACGTCCGCGATGGCGCGCGCGCGCTGCTGTGCAAGCCGGTCAATGGCGATGCCGTTGCCGTTGTCGGGCAGAACCGCAAGGTCCTGGTCTTCATGGCGGACGAACTGCCGGAAATGGGCCGGGGCAAGGGGGTCCGGTTGCAGAAATACAAGGACGGCGGCCTGTCCGATGCGACCACCTTTACGTTTGCCGACGGGCTGACCTGGCTGGATCCGGCGGGGCGCACCCGTACCGAAAGCGACCTGTCAGAATGGATTGGCAAACGCGCCAGCAGCGGTCGCATGGCGCCGCGCGGCTTCCCCCGGGACAACAAGTTCACCTGACGCCCGCCACGCAACTGCGCCTGGGGGCGGTCCACTCAGCCCTCGGCCCACATCCTCAGCAAGTTGGACCGGGTCTTGGTCAACGTGTCGAACAGGGCGGTCTTGCCGTCCTGCGCATGAACCTGCTGCACCGCGCGGTCGAGGTCGAAGAGAACCTCGCGCTGGCCGGGTGACCGGATCCAGCTTTGCACCCAGCCAACCACCGCCAGCCGTTCGCCGCGCGTGACCGGCGACACCCGGTGCAGCGTGGTTGACGGATACAGGATCAGACTGCCCGCAGGCAGGCGGATCGCGCGGGTTTCCAGCGGCTCCTCGATTTCCAGCGCGCCGCCGTCATAGCTGTCGGGGTCGGACAGGAACAAGGTGAACGACAGGTCCGTCCGCACCCCCTGCATCAGCGCATCGTCAACATGCAACCCATAGGTTTGCCCCGCGCGATAGCGCGACAGGATCAGCCGGGTCATCGCCCGCGGACGCGCGGCAGAGGCAAAGACCGGGTGCGCCATCAGCGCCGCCTGTACCTTGGCCTGCACGGCCTCCAGCTCTGGCGACGGGGCGGCCTGTGCGTTGGCCTTGACCTGTTGCGCAAAGCGCCCGGCGGTCACCCGGCCATCGTCGAATGTCATCTCTGCGGCTTCTGCCCGGATCGCCGCAACCTCTGCTGGGCAGAGAACGTTTTCGATGGCCAGAAACATGGGCCTAGCGCACCTTCAGCCCGGCGATCTCGATCCGAGCAGCAGCGCCATAAACAGCGGACGGGTCCGCAGACTTTATGCCGGCCGCCATCATCGGCAAGACCTCATCGCAGATTGCAATCACCTTTTGCGCAGGCTTGTGGTTGTCCGGCATCGCTGCGGCCAGCGACCGCGCAGAGGTCAGGAAAGCGCGGCCTTCCAGCATGGCCACCGGGTCGGACTGTTCGACACCATAGGCAAATTCCGCTGCGGCGTCCTTGGCCACCTGGGTCATTGCCTCGAACCGCGCCCGATCTCCACCAGGCCCTTTGGCCTGCGTAGCGCGGATCGTCGCGATGGACCGGTCGATGGCCGCGTGAATCACCTCTGCCCCGGCTTCGTCGTAGAACGACTCTGTAACTTCTGCGATGGCAGGGGTGACGGCATCGGGCACATGCGCCAGCACCAGCCGCGTGCGCAGCCCGTCCATGAATTCCGCCTCAGGGTGGTTGGCGATGGCCGAGGCTTCGTCGACCTCGCCCTCATCGTAAAGCGCGCGCACGGCCAGCATGTGCGCCTCAAGCTTGGCGAGTTCGATCTGCAACGCCGCGTCGGGGCTGGCTGTTTCCGGTGCGGCGCCTTCACCGCCCTCGCCGCCTTCACCGCTTGCGGCGGTCCCGGCCGCAAGCCAAAGCTTGGCACCTTCGGGGCCTGCTTGGGCCGGACAGGCTGCCGTGGTCACAGCGGCTCCGACAAGGGCAAGTCCGGCCCACATGCGCGGGCGAACTGTCCGGGGGGTGTCATCCGTCATCATTGGCTCCCATTAGCTGACTAAAATAGTCAGTAATTCATTCCCCCGCTGGCGTCAATCCACACACCGAATCGTGACCCTCGTGCATAGGGCGTGAAAAACCTGCGCGTGGCAATTGGCGCGCGGCGACGATTGCGGCACTGTACAGGCATGAGCGAAAACGTTGTCGGTACACAGTTCGTCGGTAAGAAATCGCGCGTCTTCTGGCTGGCGCTGAAGACCGGCATGCTGACCGTGCTGACGTTGGGGTTTTACCGGTTCTGGATGAAGACACGGCTGCGGCGCTGGTATTGGTCGGCGATCCGTCCCGGGGGCTATCCGCTGGAATATGTTGGCGACCCGTTCGAAAAACTGCTGGGCTTTCTGATCGCGGTGGTAGTCCTGGCGTTCTACATCGGCATCGTGAACCTGCTGCTGATGTTCCTGAGCTATTCGTTCTTCCAGGACAATTTCGTCGCTTATACCGCCAGTTTTGTTGGCGTGGTCCCGCTGTGGTTTTACGCGCAGTTCCGATCACGGCGTTACGTACTGGCGCGGACCCGCTGGATGGGGTTGCGGTTCGGGCTGGAACCCGGGGCCTGGGGCTATGCCGGGCGGGCGCTGCTGTACTGGGGGCTGACCCTTGTCAGCCTTGGCATTCTGGCGCCGCTCATGGTGTTCCGGCTCGAAAAATACATCACCGACCGCACCTATTTCGGCACCGAACGGATGCACCAGGGCGGGCGCTGGACAATGCTCTACCGCCCGATGCGGCCACTGATCATTTCGGTACTGATGCTGATCGTGGCAGCGGTTTTGTTCGTGGCGGAACAGATCGGCCCGGGTACTGGCCTGTCCGTCCTTGGCATGGGCGGTTTGCTCTACGGGTATTTCGCTTTCAAGGTGAACGGCTTGGCGGTACTGACCCGGCACAAGCACCTGGCCGGCTGCAGTCTTGAGATGCGACCAAGCGCCGGGGCGGTGCTGGGCATCTACGCGCTTGGCTATGTGCTGGCCACATTCGTGATCGCCATTCCCGGAACCGCCTTGTTCATCCTGCTGCTGGTGGTTCAGTCCCCCGATACCGCCGCCGAACTGTCGCTGGGCACCGGGGGCTGGGTGGCAGATCAGTCGCGCTGGGTGCTGGTCGCGGTTTCGGCCATGCTGTATTTCAGCATTTTCCTGCTTTGGTCGGCATTGACCCATACGTTTGTCACGATGCCAACGATCAAACACTACGCCCGCACGTTGACGCTGATTGAACCAGCCAGTCTGCTGAGCATCACCCAGCGCCCGCGGGACGCAGCCGAACAGGCCGAAGGCTTTGCCGAAGCGCTGGATGTGGGGGCATCGATATGAGCACGCTGTTTCGTACCGACATCGCCCCCGAACCGTACGAAGAGGCCGCCGAATATCTGGATGGCCACAGCGCCACGCCGCACCCGGTCACGCTGCGCATCGACGAATTGTCGGCCAAGCTGGAAATCATCGGCGAAGACATCCGCGTGCGCTGGCTATTGACGGACATCCGCGAAATCCCCGATCAGGCCGGAAATGACATGATGGTGCTGCGCGAACGCGGCAATACCCTGCGTCGGGTGATCCTGCGCAACCGGTCACTTGCCCCTCGCCTGCCCTACCGCACCCGAAGCGCCCCGGTGACGAACCGGCTGCGGCTGACGGGCTGGGCGTTCGGAGCGGTGGCGTCGGTCGCGCTGATCATTTTCGTACTGGTGCCGACCATGGCGAACCAACTGGCCAATTTCATTCCCCCTGAAGGCGAACGCGCCCTGGCGGAGGCCACGCTGGACCAGATTCGCAGCGCGCTGGATGAAACCGGACTCCAGGGTGTGCGCACCTGCACCAGCGTCGATGGCACCGCCGCACTGAAGAAGATCGAGACCCGGCTGACCAGCGTGATGCCGGATGCGCCGGAGCTGACTGTCTTCGTCCTGGATCACGGCATGGTCAACGCCTTTACCCTTCCGGGCGGATATCTCGTGTTTTTTCGCGGGCTGCTGGACAACGCCGGCAGCGCCGAACAGGTCGCGGCGGTGTTTGCCCATGAAATGGGGCACGTCATCAGCCGAGATCCCACCCGACACGCGCTGCGGTCTGCCGGGTCGATCGGGGTGTTGGGACTGTTGTTCGGGGATTTCGCCGGGGGCGCGATGGTGCTGTTTCTCACCGAACGTCTGATCGACGCGCAATACAGCCAGGAAACCGAATCGCATGCGGACACCTTTGCCCAGGATCTGCTGATCCGCGCGGGCATCGCGCCGTCAGCCCTGGCCGACATGTTCGCGCGATTCCGGGCGCTTGGCCCCGAACCGACCGAAATGGAAAAACACTTCCTCAGCCATCCTGACCTTGGCGACCGGATCGCATCGGCCAGGGCCGCAACGCCTGCAGAGTTCCTGACAGAACCGGTGCTGACCGACCGTGAATGGCAGGCATTGCAGGGGATCTGCGATTAGCGCGGCGTAACAGGGACCCACAGTTCATAGGCCATGCCGTCCGGGCCATTGCGCGGATCGTCGGGATAGCATTCGAACACCGCGCCTTCGCGCTGGTGATAGTCCGAGGCCGGCAGCCAGTCGGAAAACATCCAATCCAAGTCCTGTGGCAGGCGAAAGATCGGGCCGAACCGGCGCAGCACGGCATAGGTGCCGGACGACAGCGTCACCGCACAGGTGCCCTCGGGCAGGGTCGCCGGAAGTTCAGACACTTCGCGGGCCACGAAATACCGAAACCCGCCGTTGCCGTCCGCCTCGGTCGAGACGCCAAACATGGCACCGGGCACGGCGTTGGCGATGTCGTAACCGGCGGCAAAGAACGCTTCCCATTGGGCGGGAATCTTGTCGCGGGTTTCCATCGTGTACCGGTCGCCCTGCCCCACAAGAACACGTTGCGGCATCTCGATGACCTCGGGGGACGGAATGTTGCGCATGAGCTTTCCCTTGGTTTCACACCTGGGTTGCCCCTGATCTTAGCAGTGTTTGGGCAAACCGTCGCCCCTTTCCCGAAAAACGCGACGTCGGTTGGCGCTAACGTGACGATTTTGGCCTGTTGCGACGGACCACTGTTGGGTATCACCCGTCGAAAGATTTGCAGGAGTCGCAGGCCCGCCTGCGCGAAACCAGGAAGAGGAACGCGAAAATGAAGGTGCTCGTACCTGTCAAACGCGTGATCGACTACAACGTGAAAGTCCGCGTGAAAGCGGATGGATCGGGCGTCGATCTTGCCAACGTCAAAATGTCGATGAACCCGTTCGACGAAATCGCCGTCGAAGAGGCCATCCGCCTGAAAGAGGCCGGCAAGGCGACCGAGATCGTGGCCGTGTCCATCGGTGTGAAGCAAAGCCAGGAAACCCTGCGCACGGCTTTGGCCATGGGCGCCGACCGCGCGATCCTGGTGGTTGCTGCCGATGACGTGCACCAGGACATCGAGCCGCTGGCTGTGGCCAAGATCCTGGCCGCCGTGGCCAAAGAAGAAGAGCCGGGCCTCGTTCTTTGTGGCAAGCAGGCGATCGACAACGACATGAACGCCACCGGGCAGATGCTGTCGGCGCTGCTGGGCTGGAGTCAGGCCATGTACGCCAACAAGGTGGACGTGGACGGCGATCATGCAGTGGTGACCCGCGAAGTGGATGGCGGCCTGCAGACCGTCAAGGTGAAGATGCCCACGGTCATCTCGACCGACCTGCGTCTGAACGAGCCGCGCTATGCCTCGCTGCCGAACATCATGAAGGCCAAGAAGAAGCCGCTGGATGAAAAGACCGCCGCCGACTACGGCGTCGATGTCACCCCGCGGCTTGAAATCGTGAAAACCACCGAGCCGTCCGAGCGGGCTGCCGGGATCAAGGTAGGCTCGGTCGACGAGCTGGTGGCGAAACTCAAGGAAGCAGGAGTGGTTTGATGGCGGTTCTTCTTCTTGCCGAAGTGACAAACGGCGCTCTGGCGACCGATGCCGTCTCCAAGGCGGTGACCGCGGTTGCGGGCCTGGGCGATGTGCATGTTCTGGTGGCGGGTCAGGGTGGCGATGCCGCCGCAGCCGAGGCGGCCACGCTCACCGGCGTGTCCAAGGTTCTGTTCGCGGGCGATCACGGCTTTTGCCACATGCTGGCCGAGCCGGTTGCCGATCTGATTGTCGGCATGGCGGGTGACTACAGCCACATCGCCGCACCGGCCACGACCGACGCCAAGAACGTGCTGCCGCGCGTGGCCGCGCTGCTGGATGTGATGGTGCTGACCGATGTGACCGCGGTCATTGATGCCGACACTTTCGAGCGTCCGATCTACGCCGGTAACGCGCTCCAGACGGTGAAATCTTCGGACCCGGTCAAGGTGATGTCGATCCGGACCACCGGCTTTGACGCCGCCGCAACCGGCAATTCCGCCCCGGTCGAGGCTGTCGATACGGCAGCCAGCGCGGGCCTGTCCGAATGGGTCGAGGACAAGGTCGCCGAAAGCGACCGTCCGGAACTGACTTCGGCCGGAATCGTCGTGTCGGGCGGCCGTGGCGTTGGGTCCGAAGAGGACTTTGCCCTGATCGAAAAGCTGGCAGACAAGCTGGGCGCCGCCGTTGGCGCGTCGCGTGCAGCGGTCGATTCGGGCTTTGCACCGAACGATTGGCAGGTGGGCCAGACCGGTAAGGTCGTGGCACCCGAGCTTTATGTCGCCGTCGGCATTTCCGGTGCGATCCAGCACCTGGCCGGCATGAAGGACAGCAAGATCATCGTGGCCGTCAATAAGGACGAAGAAGCGCCGATTTTCCAGGTCGCTGATTTTGGCCTGGTGGCCGACCTGTTCGACGCCGTTCCGGAACTGACCGAGAAGCTGTAGGCGCGGACGCGGGCCAAAACCCGCCCTATGAAATCCGAAGGCCCGCCCCGGTGGCGGGCCTTTGCGTTGCGGCCAGCAACTCCAAGACCACCGGAGCCAATGCCTGTGCCGCCTCTTGATGGGCCAGCGGCCCCATCAGCCGTTCGGCGGCGGGGCTGTCGCCTTCGGCAAAGACCATGCCGCGTGTGCCGCGCCCAAGGGCCCGGTCGCTGGCGGTCAGGTCCAGCACGGCATCAACCCGAGGCGTAAGCCTGTCGACCATCTCGCGGGTGACAAACAACGCCTGTTGCCCATGGTCAGGCATTGCAGAGTCCGGCATCGGCTGCGCTGCGAACCAGGCCAGGACGACGCGGCCCTGCAACAGCCCGATCAGCCGCACCATCCGCGCGAACCACGAAACCTGAAGCTCTTCGACCACCTCGGCAAATCGCTGCGGACATAGCTGCTGCAAATGCCCCAGCATGTGGCGTGTAAAGCTGAACTGGGAAAAATCGATGTCCGGGAACAACGCGGTCAGGCGTGACGACGCCCTGAGAAACCTGTCATTGCGGCGCGGATGCACGGAATAGAACCGGTTCGACATGTTCGCCGCGCCAAGAATCTGCACCACCGTCACGTCCGCCCCCTTGGCCGCGTTCAACACCTCTGTATCGTTGAGGAACACGTCTAGACCGGCGTTCATACAGCCGAAATTCACGCAGGTTTTTCCGATCAGCCGTTCCAACAGCGCCGGGTACGGATCGGCGATGAACAGGCCATAGGTTTCCGTCCCGCCCAGCACAGCAACGAAAGACCCGTCCAGCTTGCGCCGTGGGCCGCGGAACAGCACACGCGAGCCGCCATAGCGGCATGGATAGTATTCAAGGCCTTCGCGGCCCCCGGCAACATGGTTCATGGCACCCACCCGAATTGTCGTTTCCCACACGCGGAAGAATCGGACACGGGTCTTGCCAATTTGCTAAAGCGAAAAAGCTATTCGCGTTTTAGCGACCCACCCTTGCAACCGGCTGGTCCGCCTGCCTATGCTGACGCGGACATTGCAAGAGGGGCAGACATGGAAATCCAGTCTATCGGGGTCGTTGGCGCTGGCCAGATGGGCAACGGGATTGCCCACGTGATGGCATTGGCCGGGTATGACGTTCTGCTGAACGACATCAGCTCCGAGGCGCTGGAAAATGCCGTTTCTCTGATCGAAAGGAACCTTGCCCGACAAGCCAGCCGCGGCAAGATCTCTGACGACGAGATGCGGGCCGCCATGGGACGGATCAAGACCACGCTGGATCTGCCCGACCTCGGCAAGACCGACCTTGTGGTCGAGGCCGCAACCGAGCGCGAAGAGACAAAGCACAAGATCTTTGCGGCGCTTCTGCCGCATCTTCAGCCGCACACGATCCTGACCTCGAACACCTCATCCATCTCGATCACGCGGCTGGCCAGCGGTACCGACAGACCCGAGAAGTTCATGGGGTTCCACTTCATGAACCCGGTGCCGGTGATGCAGCTTGTCGAACTGATCCGGGGGATCGCAACGGATCAGGAAACCTACAAGACCTGTCTTGGCGTGGTGGAAAGGCTTGGCAAGACCGCAGCCAGCGCCGAGGATTTCCCGGCGTTTATCGTCAATCGCATCCTGATGCCGATGATCAACGAGGCGGTCTATACGCTGTACGAAGGGGTGGGCAACGTGAATTCGATCGACCAGTCGATGAAACTGGGCGCAAACCACCCAATGGGGCCGTTGGAACTTGCCGATTTCATCGGACTGGACACCTGCCTTGCGATCATGAACGTGCTGCATGACGGGCTGGCCGATACCAAGTACCGCCCCTGCCCGCTGCTGACGAAATACGTCGAAGCCGGGTGGCTGGGCCGCAAGACCGGACGCGGATTTTATGATTACCGTGGCGAGGTGCCGGTTCCGACCCGCTGACCGTTCGGTTTCGGATCGCGGCGCGATCCGACCGGGGAGCGCCTTCTGCGAAAGCGCGCCTGTTGGGGGCGCTGCCCCCAAACCCCCGAGGTATTTGTGCAACCAAAGACAGGGGTGCGGGCGCGGCCTGAGGTGTCAGCTGGTTCTGAGGCTCAGGACAATATCGCGCAGCCATGCCACGAATTCGCGCTGCCCACCCTTGAATGCCTTGACCTCTTCGGCGGTGATCGGCTGACCGACTACGGGGGCCTGAGGTTTCTTGCATGCGTGCACAACCTCGTGGATCAGCAGGCCCTGCCGGAGGGTTGCCGAGAGCTTGTTCGCGATCTGGTAGGCGCGGCTGTTCTGGCCAGGGAAATAGATCGGCACCACCGTGGCGCCGGACCGCTGGATCATCTTGGCGGTAAACGGGTTCCAGCCTGCCTCGATCGCGGGGCCGAACCAGGTTTCCGACGAGGCCACCACACCGGAGGGAAACAGGACGATCACGCCGCCCTCTGCCAGGTGGTCCATCGCGCGTTTGCGCATTGTCAGGCTTTGTTCGCGGGCGTCTTGCTCGTGCGGGAAGGGAACGGGGATCATGTACTGTTCGATTTCCTTCACGCCGGTCAACAAGGAACGGGTGAGGATCTTGTAGTCTTCGCGCACGCGGCCGATCAGTTCCGCCAGGATCATGCCATCCACCAGCCCGTGCGGATGGTTGGCCACCACGATCACCGGGCCGGTCGCGGGGATGCGTGCGATCTGTTCGGCCGGGGTTTGCAGGTCAATCTGCATGATGTTCAACGCCTGGCGCCAGAATGCCTGACCTTCGGCGGGGCCCATCTTTTCGAACTTGCGCACCATGCGCAGCAACGGCAGCTTGCCGGTCAGCCATTCCATCGCGCGGATGGTGTTGGCCTTCCACGGGTTCGTGAAGGTGTTGGCGTAGCTCAGCTTGCGCTTGTCATAGGGGGCGTTGGCCGGCGCCGTGCCATGCCCGGCACTGTTCTGCGGCGCGCTGTCCACGATACCCCGTTCCGCCATGTTTCACCACCATCTGCGGGCCCGCACACGGGGGGCCCTAGCAGTCTTCTCCGAACCGATTTGCCACCAGCGCCTCGATCGCGTCGGCAAGAGCCGGGGCGTCGGGACCTGAGGTTTGGACCTCAATAAAGGTTCCCTTCGAGGCTGCCAACATCAAAAGCCCCATAATGCTGTCGCCCGAGGCGGACAAGCCGTCCTTGCAGACCTCTGCCGTTGCATCAAACCCTTCGGTGACTTCCACCAGCTTGGCCGAGGCGCGTGCGTGCAGCCCCTTTTCGTTCACGATCTTCAGCTTTCGCGTTACGGAATCAGTCATGCGGGCCCTGGCTCGGTGAGATGTTCTGGCTGTCGATATACTTGCGCCCGGCCTCCAGCGCCTTGCGCACCGCGTCCGGAACGGCAAGGTGGCGGCTCTTGGCGAGCTTGATCAGCATTGGCAGGTTCATGCCGTAAAGGATGCGACGATTGGCGGGCATACAAGCCATCAGCGACAGGTTCGAAGGTGACGCGCCGAACATGTCGGTCACGATCACAACGCCCTCTCCGCTGTCCACCGCATCGGCGGCGGAACAAATCTCGCGCTGCTTGATCTGACGGTCGTGCCCGGCATCGATTGCGATGGCAATCACCCCTGGCTGTTGGCCCACCACGTGTTCCAGCGCGCTTTGGTATTCGCGTGCCAGGCCTCCGTGGGCGACAATAACGATCCCGATCAAGCTGGCGTGCTCCGGCTAGGTTGAGGACGGCAGCGGGACGGTGGCTTGACCGCGCCGTTCGATTTCTCGATGCCTAATTGACACCTGCCAGCCCTGCTGTGCAAGGCCATGCGCCACCTTTTCCGTTACGGCAACCGACCGGTGTTGCCCTCCGGTACACCCAAAGGCGATGGAGACATGGGCTTTGCCTTCCTCCTGGAAGGCCGGCAGTAGGAAACTGACCAACCCCAGCGCCTGATCAAGGAACGGTTGGAACCGGTCGTCTTGCTGAACATAGTCGACAACGCGCGGATCCTGCCCGGTCAGACTGCGCAGGCCCGGGTTCCAGAACGGGTTGCGCAGGAATCGGCAATCCAGCACCACGTCAGCACCGTGTGGCAGGCCGCGTTTGTAGGAAAAAGACATCAGCGATACGGCGGGGGCCGACTGGGCGGCAGCGGCAAAGAGTTCCTGCACCCGGGCGCGCAGATCGTGCGGGGTCATCTGGCCGGTGTCGATCAGCACGTCAGCAAGGGCACGGATCGGCTCCAGTAGCGCGCATTCCCGCGCGATGCCCTCGGCCGGGGTTTCCTGCGGGGCCAACGGGTGACGGCGCCGCGTTTCGGAATACCGCCGGAGCAGTACGTCCGGGGCACAATCCAGGAACAGAAATTCGGGGGCAACATCGTTCCGCCCACTGAGCTGGCCAAAGAGTTCGGTCAGCGCCTCTGGCGAAAACTGGCGATTGCGCACATCAATCCCCAGGGCCAGCGGGCGCGGCATCTTTGGCCCGTCCAGCAGGCGCGGCACAAGGTTCAGCGGCAGGTTGTCGATGGTCTCGAACCCTGCGTCCTCCAGCGCATTCAGCGCGGTCGAACGCCCGGCGCCCGAAGGCCCGGTGACAAGGATCACACTTTGTCGGTCGCCCAGATTGTCTGTCATCGCCCTATGCCTTGCGCCCATATCGAAGGT
The DNA here is from genome assembly GCF_035818635.1 of Mesobacterium hydrothermale. Lineage (NCBI taxonomy): Bacteria > Pseudomonadati > Pseudomonadota > Alphaproteobacteria > Rhodobacterales > Roseobacteraceae > Mesobacterium > Mesobacterium hydrothermale. Next base: position 107,568 of record NZ_JAYLLH010000010.1, read on the forward strand.
AGTGCATCACACCCACCGCAAAACTGGCGCGCGCGGTATTGTGAAGCAAGGGCAGATCGACCCCCAGGAGAGCGGTTTTCCGAAACGGCGGCAATCGGTCTGTTTCGGTGGCGTCCATGTCGACAACCGCGGCAATGGCGGCCCCGCTGCAGGCGGGCGCGCGCAGGATGCCGATACCGCGCGCTTCGATCAGGCCAGAGAGCGATTGCGGCGCGGTCATCCAAGGCGCCCCGTCGCGCAGCGACACCATCACCCGATCATCCGAGACCAACGTCGCGCCCAATGCGATCAGATCCAGCGCCAAGGTCGATTTGCCGCTGCCAGACGCCCCCCGGATCAGCAGGCCACGGTCGTTCAGCGCCACGGCGCTGGCATGAAGGACACAAGGGGGCTTGGCGTCAGCCACCCTGCCGGATCACACCGGCAGGCCGACAACGAAACGTGCGCCCAGCGGTTCCGAGGTCGCATCGACCTCTGTCGGGCGGATATTTTCGGCCCAGATCACGCCGCCATGCGCTTCAACGATCTGCTTCGAAATCGCGAGGCCAAGGCCCGAATTGTTACCGAAGTCACTGTCCGGGCGGCTGGTGTAGAACCGCTTGAAGATCTTGGCCAGCGCATCTTCGGGAATGCCGGGTCCGGTGTCTTCGACCACCACCAGAACGCGGTTGTCCCGGCGCCGCGCCCACAGGCGGATCGCATCGCCATCCTCGCAGAAGGAAATCGCGTTTGTGATCAGGTTGACAAAGACCTGCGCCAGTCGCGGTTCCAACCCATGGATGTTGATCGGGCGGTCGGGCAGATCGGTGATGAACTCAATCCCTTTCTTGCGCGCGTCTTCACCCAGGAACTGGCTGAGGTTGTCGAGCATGTCGAGCAGGTTGAATTCAACCTCTTCTTCCTTGACCAGTTCGCTGTCCAGACGCGAGGCGTTGGAGATATCGCTGACAAGGCGGTCAAGGCGACGCACGTCATGTTCGATGACCGTCATCAGCTTTTCGCGGTGTTCATCTTTCTTGACCATGCGCAAAGAGCCGATGGCCGAACGCAGCGATGCCAAGGGATTCTTGATTTCATGTGCCACGTCGGCGGCGAACTGTTCATTGCTGTCGATCCGGTCGTAGAGCGCCCCGACCATGCCGCGCAAAGCCCCCGACAGCCGTCCGATTTCATCGGGCCGCGCGGTCAGGTCAGGAATGCGGATACGGCCCTTGGCCACGTTCGATGTGTTGCGGTCGCGACCGATTTCGGCAGCGTCGGCAAGATCGGAAATCGGGTTGGCGATCGTCGACGCCAGGATCAGCGACAGGCCAATCGACACCAGCGTGGCGATCATGAACATCTGCAGGACACGTTCACGTTCGGCACGCACTGCGGCATCGATTTCAGCCGCCGGTGCGACAAGACCGATGGTGCCGACAATGGCATCGCCCTGCCGCACCGGGGAAACGGCGGTGAACAGGGTCTGGCCCTGATCGCCAGTGCCGCTTTCGACGCGGGTCAAGGTCGGATCACCGGACTGGATCATGTCGCGCAGCCGCTCTTCCAGCGACATTTGCGGCGTGTCGTCGAACAGGCTGAACAGGCCTGCAACGGTCTGCCAAAGGCCGTTCAGGAAATCGGTAATGACCGTCGGCTGTTCGCTGGGATCGTTTTCAGCGGTTACCGTCTTGATCTGGCGGCCCATGCCTTCGCCCACCAGGAATGCGGCCGTGTCGAAAACCAGCACTTGCACCCCGGCCGGCAAGTCCATGCCGCGCAGGGTACCGTCAACATCAATGCCTTCGCCGGTGCCAAGGTTGACTTGCGGGCTGGCCGGGAACTGCGCCTCGAACACATCGGCGATCAGTTCGACCTCGGTCACCATGCTGTCGACACGCTGGATCGCCAGGCTGTCGCGCGAGGAATTGAGATACAGGATTCCCGCAACCAGCACGTTCAACGCGATCAGGTTGAACGTGATGATCTTGCGTGTCAGCGGAGAGCGGTTGAGCGAGAACAGGCCACGCCGCGCGCGATGCGCCTGCATTTCCTTTTCCACGGTGCTGTCCGGGGCGACCCAATCGTCGCCCAGAACAACGTCCGCATCATCGGAGTGTCCGCCACCACCGCGCATATTGATCCTTTCGGCCAGCGCCATGGCTTACTCTTCGTTGTAACGATACCCGATGCCGTACAGTGTCTCGATCGCCGAAAACTCCGGATCGACCGACCGCATCTTCTTGCGTAGACGTTTGATGTGGCTGTCGATGGTCCGGTCATCGACATAGACCTGATCGTCATAGGCCACGTCCATCAGCTGATCGCGCGATTTGACGAAGCCGGGGCGCTGTGCCAGGGCCTGCAAAAGCAGGAATTCCGTCACGGTCAGCGATACTTCCAGACCTTTCCAGGTCACGGCGTGGCGCAACGGGTCCATCGAAAGATGGCCGCGGACCATGATCTTGCTTTCCTCGGTATCGGCAACGACATCGCGTCCTGACGGCGCAGCAGCGCGCGGATACGTTCGACCAGCAGGCGCTGGCTGAAGGGCTTCTTGACATAGTCGTCAGCCCCCATGCGCAGGCCAAGCACCTCGTCGATCTCATCGTCTTTCGAGGTCAGGAAGATCACCGGCATGGCAGATTTCTGACGCACACGCTGAAGCAAATCCATGCCATCCATGCGCGGCATCTTGATGTCGAAGACCGCCATGTCGGGCATCTTCTTGTTGAACGCGTCAAGCGCGGCCTGACCGTCGTTATACGTGTCGACCTCGAACCCCTCCGCCTCGAGCGTCATAGACACCGATGTCAGAATATTCCTGTCATCGTCCACAAGGGCGATCTTGGACATGGCATTTTCCTTATACTGCTCTTTTTGACCTGCACTGCGCGTGGCATTTGCCAGCATTTTTTTGGCACTATGCCGCTTTTTTCACTTTACAACAATCCCTAAGTGCGAATCACGGTCGAGTCGCTCGCCCATCAGACCGAAAATTTCGTAATGAATGGCTAAATTGCCTCACTTACGCCGCACACTCCCGCCTCAGGCGAAACTTGGTTGCGCTAAACCCGGCGTGCTATCGCTAACTGCGCTATTGCGCCCTGTTCCTGTCATAAAGCCCCGTGATACAAACCGCGCCATCCCCTGTACGACGCAGCGGAAGGCGGCGCTGATCGGCGCCAGCAATAACGGAACGCCGCCCAAAAGGCGCGGTTTGAGGAGCTTGGCATATGACATTTGGACGGGTGAACCCCAATTTCCGGCTGGAAGACCAGGGAATCGAGGGGCTGGGCAATGTCTATTACAACCTGATGGAGCCGGCGCTGATCGAGGCAGCGTTGAAAAAAGGCGAAGGCACGCTTGGCAAGGGCGGTGCCTTCCTGGTCACCACGGGCAAATTCACTGGCCGGTCGCCCAAGGACAAGCACATTGTCAAGACCGACAGCGTGGCAGACACCATCTGGTGGGAAAACAACGCCGAGATGTCGCCCGAAGGGTTTGACGCGCTTTACGAAGACATGCTGACCCATATGGCCGGCAAGGACTACTTCGTGCAGGACCTGACCGGCGGTGCCGATCCGAAATACGCCATCGACGTGCGTTTCGTGACCGAACTGGCCTGGCATGGCGTGTTCATCCGCCACATGATGCGCCGCCCCGCGCGCGAGGATCTGGACAGCTTCACCGCCGATTGGACCGTGATCAACTGCCCCACCTTCCAAGCCAATCCGGAGCGTCACAACTGCCGCACCGAAACCGTCATCGCGATGAACTTCGACAAGAAGATGATCCTGATCGGCGGCACCGAATATGCTGGCGAAAACAAGAAATCCATTTTCACCCTGCTGAACTACATCCTGCCCGGCAAAGGCATCATGGCGATGCACTGCTCGGCCAACCACGCCAAGGGCAACCCGGTGGACACCGCCGTGTTCTTTGGCCTGTCCGGCACCGGCAAGACCACCCTGTCGGCCGACCCCGAGCGCGTGCTGATCGGCGATGACGAACACGGCTGGTCGGATCGTGGTACCTTCAACTTCGAAGGCGGCTGCTATGCCAAGACCATCAACCTGTCCGCCGAGGCAGAGCCGGAAATCCACGCCACCACCGAAAAGTTCGGTACCGTGATCGAAAACATGACCTTCGATCCGGAAACTTTCGACCTGAACTTCGAAGATGACAGCCTGACGGCCAACATGCGTTGCGCCTATCCGCTGCACTACATCTCGAACGCTTCGGAAAACGCGCTGGGTGGCCATCCGAAAAACATCATCATGCTGACCTGTGACGCCTTTGGCGTTCTGCCGCCGATCGCGCGGCTGACCCCGGCGCAGGCGATGTACCACTTCCTGTCTGGCTTCACCTCCAAGGTTGCCGGAACCGAGCGCGGCGTGACCGAGCCCGAACCCACCTTCAGCACCTGCTTTGGCGCGCCCTTCATGCCGCGTCGTCCCGAAGCCTATGGCAACCTGCTGCGCGAAAAGATCGCCAAGCACGGCGCAACCTGCTGGCTGGTGAACACCGGCTGGACCGGCGGCGCCTATGGCACCGGCTCGCGGATGCCGATCAAGGCCACCCGCGCGCTGCTGCACGCAGCCCTGAACGGCTCGCTCGCGGCGGCAGAGTTCCGCAAGGATCCGAACTTCGGCTTCGACGTGCCGGTGCATGTCGAAGGTGTGCCGGAACTGCTTCTGGACCCGCGCAAGACCTGGGACGACAAGGCGGCCTATGACGCGCAGGCACAGAAACTGGTTGCGATGTTCGCCGACAACTTTGAACAGTACGTGCCCTATATCGATGACGACGTGAAAGCCGCCGCGATCGGCTGATGCGCCGCGCCGCACTCACGCTTTTGCTGGCCAGCCTCGGGACCACCGGGGCTGGCCAGTCCGTTTCCGACAGCCCGGTCGCGTTAGTTGACTACGGCATTTTCTGCCCGTTCGAACACACTGGCGAAAGCCGCCCCGCCCCTGATACCGAAAACGGTCAGGTGTTTCTTGTCGATCACGCGCGCGAGGTCGATATCCGGGGTGACACCGTGCCGGCGATCCTGGGCTTTGCCTTTGGCATCCGATACCGGCTGGAACCGGGCGTCAACCTGCCCCCCACCCGTGTCATCGTCACCCATCCACCGCTTGGAGCGGCAGGCATGACGCGCCAATCCTGGGACTTTCGGCCCAACCCCGGCGACATCGCGGTATCGCTGTTCAGCTTTGACATGCCCTATGAAATGGTACCCGGTGACTGGAGCTTTTTGCTGACCGACGGCACCCGCACCTACCTGGAGCGCCGCTTTCGCGTGGTTCCGGGCGACCAGATGCCCTGGGTTTTCGATCTGTGCCAGGGCCCTGCGCCAATGTCCTGACGGATCAGAACACGGCGCGGCGGATCAGGTTCAGAGCGGCAATCAACAGAATGAACAGCGTGGCACGCCGAAAGGCGCGTTGGTCGATGCGGTCATGAATCAATCCGCCCAGCCACATGCCGATCACAGCGGGCACGATCAGGATGGCCGAAAATTTCGCGGTCTCGGCGTTCAGCACACCCGAGCCGATGTGCGCCACCGTCAGCGCCACCGCGCCCAGGCCATAGATCACGCCCTGCACACGGATCTGTTCGCGTTTTTCGGTACCCAGCGCGGTCAGATAAGCCACGGTCGGCGGCCCCCAGACACCGGACATGCCGCCAACGAACCCAGCCACCGCGCCAATCACGCCTTCCAGGACCGGCCGGCTGCCCGGTGCCAGAACAGGTTGCCAGCCAAAGATTTGCAGCAGACAAAACAGCGCCACCGGCCCGCCGATCACAAGGTACATGACCTTTGCCGGCAGAAGGCTGACCATTTGGGCCGAGGCCAACAGGAACACCAGCCCGATCAGCAGGAAGACCCGGAATTTCATGATCGACTGCCAGGCCGCCTTGGCCCCCTGCCGCAGCGCCTGCATCCCGTTGGTCACCACCGTTGGCAGGATCAGCCCTGCAAGCGCCAGTTCCGGCGGCATGAACGTGGTCAGGCCCGAAACAAGGATCATCGGCATGGCAAAACCCACCATCCCCTTGACCACCCCAGCGGCCAGCGCGACCGAGCAGGCGACAAGCAGAATCAACGAGGGTTCAAACAGCGCAGCGGTATCCATGCGGGATCTCTATCACCTTCCATGCTCGCTGCACTGCAAAAATTGGACGCGCAACTTTCATACAATCACCAACCTTTGTTGGTATTTTTGTTGCGCTGCAACTGCGAAGGCCCTATGTGGAAGGTCAACAGAAAAGGAATGTGATTCATGGCACATGACGGACAGGATCTGACGCTCTCCGGCAGCCCCGTGCTGGCCGACCTTTTGCAACTGACCAAGGCGGCGATTGCCCCGGTTGAACAAGTGCTGGACACCGCCAAGGCGCGCGTTCGCGCGATGGTCGAGGTCGACGGCCGCGTTTCCGGCGCCAAGCTGGAAGAGAACCAGACCGCCGCCCACGGGTTGGCCTGGGTAGCGACATATGTCGAATCGCTGCGCCAGATGCAGAACTGGGCGGAGCGTCTGGAAGGCAATGGCCAGTTCGGCGAAGTCGAACAACTGATCCTTCAGATCGCGTTCGGTGAATACCTCTGGCAGCTGTACGGCGGCATTGCGATGAACCAGGGCGAGGTCATCCGCCTGCAGGATCTGGGTCTGGACCAGGACGACCAGCGCGCCCTGCTGGTGCCCGAGGTCATGACCCTGACCCAGTCCGCGAACAGCCCCGCCGCCCGTGCCCGCCTTGTCGAACTGATGCAGGAACGCAAGGCAGAGATCACCGTGGGGAAGACCGGGCTCGAGGACGAGCTGGAAATGATCCGCGAACAGTTCCGCCGCTTCGCGTTGGACAAGGTTGAGCCCTTTGCCCACGAATGGCACCTCAAGGACGAGCTGATCCCCATGGAAATCATCGAGGAACTGGCGGAAATGGGCGTTTTCGGCCTGACCATCCCCGAGGAATACGGCGGGTTCGGCCTGTCCAAAGCCTCCATGGTCGTGGTGTCGGAAGAACTGTCGCGCGGCTATATCGGTGTCGGTTCGCTGGGCACCCGGTCTGAAATCGCGGCAGAGCTGATCCTGGCCGGCGGTACCGAGGAACAGAAGGAAAGCTGGCTGCCTCGCATCGCCAGCGCCGAGATCCTGCCGACCGCCGTCTTCACCGAACCCAACACCGGGTCCGACCTTGGCAGCCTGCGCACCCGCGCGGTCAAGGATGAAAACGGCGACTACAAGATCACCGGCAACAAGACCTGGATCACCCACGCCGCCCGCACCCACGTTATGACGCTGCTGGCGCGCACCGATCCCGACACCACCGACTATCGCGGGCTGTCGATGTTCCTGGCCGAAAAGACCCCGGGCACCGATGAAAACCCGTTCCCAACCGAAGGCATGACCGGCGGCGAAATCGAAGTTCTGGGCTATCGCGGCATGAAGGAATACGAACTGGGTTTCGACAACTTCCATGTGAAGGGCGAAAACCTGCTGGGCGGCGAAGAGGGCAAGGGCTTCAAACAGCTGATGCAAACCTTCGAATCCGCCCGCATCCAGACCGCAGCCCGCGCCGTGGGCGTGGCGCAGGCCGCGCTTGATGTCGGCATGCAATATGCCGAGGACCGCAAGCAGTTCGGCAAATCGCTGATCAATTTCCCCCGCGTGGCCGGCAAGCTGGCGATGATGGCGGTGGAAATCATGGTGGCGCGGCAGCTGACCTACTTCTCGGCCTGGGAAAAGGACCACGACCGCCGCTGCGACCTTGAGGCCGGCATGGCCAAGCTGCTGGGCGCCCGCGTCGCCTGGGCCGCGGCGGACAACGCGTTGCAAATCCACGGCGGGAACGGGTTCGCCTTGGAATACAAGATTTCGCGAATCCTGTGCGATGCCCGCATCCTCAACATCTTTGAAGGGGCCGCAGAAATTCAGGCGCAGGTGATCGCACGTCGCTTGCTGGGCTAAGGCCAACGTCTTGCCCATCCTGAACAGTCCCGCCTGTCCCCCCGACAGGCGGGCTTTTCATTCGTGGCGGGCCACAGTTTCCCTTGCAATCTGATCCGGATCAATGCCGCATTGCGGCACCCGTGTTTTTCAGAGCCAAATTCAGTCAAAGGAGACCCCCGATGTCCGCAACCGAAGATCTTGCCACCAAACGCAACCAGCTGCGCAACCTGCGCAAGGCCATTCCCGACACCTTCGCCGGATTCGTTGCAATGGAACAGGCCGCGTCGGCCGATGGTGCGCTGTCCAAGAAGCAAAAGGAATTCATTGCCCTTGGCATCGCCGTCGCCATGCGTTGCGAAGCCTGCATCGTCAGCCACGCCAAGGCGCTGGTCAGCGTTGGCGCAACCCGCGAAGAAGTTGTCGAAGTCTTGGGCACCAGCATCCAGATGTCGGGTGGCCCGGGCCTGATGTATGCCGGTAAAGCGTTGGAAATATTTGACGAATTTACCGCCTAAAGGTGCGACATTCTGTACGCGACGGGATGGGACATATTCCTCGTATAAGATATATCAAATCAACAATACAAACGAAGGATATCCCCTATGATCCGTCCCCTCGCAATCACCGCTCTTGTTCTGTCCACTGGCATGGCTTTCGCCCAGCAAGGCAACCCCGGTGGTCACTTCGTGGAAAACTGGGACCTGAACGGCGACGGTCAGGTCACGTTGGAAGAAGCCACCGAACGCCGGGGTGATGTGTTCACGACGTTTGACAGCGACGAGAACGGCATTTTGACTGCCGAAGAATACGACCTGTTCGACGAAGCCCGCGCCAACGACATGGAAAACAACGGCATGGGCCACGGCAATGGCGGCGGTCAAGGCCAGGGTCAGGGTAAAGGCCAAGGTCAGGGTGGCGGTCAGGGTCACGGCCACGGCGCCGCTGACGGCATGCGCAACCCCGCCAACGGGATGCTGCGCGAATTCACCGACGCAAACGGCGATGGCGAAGTCACCCGCGACGAATTCATCGCCTCTGTTCCCGTATGGTTCGAAAACATGGATCGCAACGGCGATGGTGTTGTGACCGTCGCCGATTTTGGCCGCAACTGATTGCCCTCCGTCAGAAAGTACGAACCGATGAAATCCACCCTGATTGCACTCCCGCTCGTTCTGGCCACGGCAAGCTTTGCCGCGGCACAGGGCAACCCCGCAGCCACCAAGTTCATGGAAAACTGGGACCTGAATTCTGACGGTGTCGTCACCGTCGAAGAAGCGACCGAAATGCGCAACAACGTGTTTTACTCGTTCGATTCTGACGAAAACGGCGTGATCGACGATGAAGAGCATGTGATGTTCGACGAAGCCCGCGCCAATGACATCGCCGAAATGCCCAAGGGCCCCGGCCGTGCGCTGATCCAGATGATCGCTGACGGCATGAGCAAGGAAGCCAACGACGCCAACGGAGACGGCACCGTGACCGGGCCGGAGTTCGAAGCCGGCGCCGCCAATTGGCTGGCGACGGTCGACAAGAACGGCGACGGGGTCGTCACCATCGCAGACTTCGCGATGTAATCCCCGACGGGCCGGGGTAACTCCCCGGCCCTTTTCATGGAACCGGAGTAGACCGATGAAACCTGTCGCGCTTGCGGCAGCCCTGTTGGCTGTTGCCAGTCCCGCTACCCATGCGGCCACAATCACAAGCGCCGAACGCACCGCAGCGCTGCGCGCGCTGGACGACGAATACCACGCCTACGCAACCTATCAGGCGGTGATCGACAGGTTCGGCGCAGTGCGCCCCTTCACCAACATCCAGCGTGCCGAAGCCCGGCACGCCAACGCCTTGATCGGCTATCTGCAATCTCATGGCATCGTAGCCCCGGCGAACCCCTATCTGACTGGCGCAAAGCCGATGCCCGACGCGCCTGCGTCGCTTGCCGAGGCCTGTGCCGTGGGGGTTCAGGCGGAAATCGCCAACGCCGGGCTTTATGACGACGATCTTTTGCCCGCCGCTCGCGGCGACGCAGAACTGACGCGCATTTTCGTTGCGCTGCGAGACGCCTCCCAACAAAAACACCTGCCGGCGTTTCAGCGCTGCGGCGGGGGCGGTCAGGGTGGCGGCCACGGCAAAGGCATGGGTCAGGGCAAGGGCTGGGGTCGCAAAGGCTGATCCCCGGTCCGACCAGGGGAACGCCCTGAGCACTGCTCCCGGCCAAGGCCGGGAGCCCTTTTCGCAGTCCCTTGTTAGGGTGCCCTTGAAGCGAAACGGCGCGGGATCACCCCGCGCCGTTTGTTCTAGCCATCCTTGCGGATATTGGCGTTGGTGGGATCATAGGGGCTGTCCTCGACCACGATCGCCTCCCACAGCTGATCCAGCATCTTGACCTGCAACTTGGTGCCGGGCACTGCCAATTCCGGCTTTACATAGCCCATCCCGATGGACTTGCCGAACACCACCGAATAGCCGCCAGAGGTCAGGCGCCCAATCTTTTCGCCGTTCAGGTACAGCGCTTCGCGTCCCCAGGGATCGGCATCAGCCGGCCCGTCGATCAACAGCGTGCAGCACTTCGAACGAATGCCTTTGGCCTCCATCGCGGCCTTGCCGTTGAAGTCTTTCGACAGGTCGACAAAGCGCGGCAGGTCGGCTTCCAACGGAGTCGCGTCGCGGCCAAGCTCGTTGCCGAACGCGCGATAGGATTTTTCCTGCCGCAGCCAGTTCTGCGCCCGTGCGCCGACCAGTTTCAGCCCGTGCTTTTCGCCTGCGGCCATCAGTTGATCCCACAGATAGGTCTGCATCTCGATCGGGTGATGCAGTTCCCACCCCAGTTCGCCTGTGTACGCCACGCGGATCGCGCGCACCGGGCACATGCCCAGTTCGATGTTACGCATCGACAACCACGGGAACCGCTTGTTCGACAGGACCGTCGACGGATCGCCATCCTTGACCAGGTCGTTCAGCAGGTCGCGCGACTTTGGCCCGGCAACGGCGAAAACGCCCCACTGCGTGGTCACGTCCTGAATTTCGATATAGCCGAAGTCAGGCGCCTTGTCCTGTGCCGCCTTCTTCAGGAAATCGGCATCGTATTCTGTCCAGGCCCCGGCAGAGACCAGGTAATACTCGTCCTCGGCCAGCCGCACGATGGTGTATTCGGTCCGCGTCGTGCCGGCGGCGGTCAGCGCATAGGTCAGGTTGATGCGGCCCACCTTGGGAAGCTTGTTGCAGGTGAACCAGTCCAGGAACTGGGTGGCCCCGGGGCCCTTGACCACGTCCTTGGTAAAGGCCGTCGCATCGACAAGGCCCACGCCTTCGCGAATGGCCTTGGCCTCGTCCACGGCATACTGCCACCAGCCGCCGCGGCGGAAACTGCAGGCGTCCTTGTCGAAAGTCTCGGGCGCGTCCAGCGGGCCATAGTAGTTCGGGCGTTCCCACCCGTTCACGAACCCGAACTGCGCGCCGCGTGCCTTTTGACGGTCATAGGCCGGCGCGGTGCGCAGCGGGCGGCAGGCTTCGCGCTCTTCATCGGGGTGGTGCAGGATGTAGACGTGGCTGTAGCATTCCTCGTTCTTGCGCGCGGCGAACTCGGTCGTCATCCAGTTCTGGCTGTACCGTTTGGGGTCCAGCGATGCCATGTCGATCTCGGCCTCGCCATCGACCATCATCTGCGCCAGGTAATAGCCGGTGCCGCCCGCGGCGGTGATGCCAAAGCTGAACCCTTCGGCTAGCCACATGTTGCGCAGGCCCGGCGCCGGGCCGACCAACGGGTTGCCATCGGGGGTATAGCAGATCGGGCCGTTGAAATCGTCCTTCAACCCGCTTTCGGCGCAGGACGGCACACGTTCGGCCATCGCCATGTACTGATCGGCGATCCGGTCCAGGTCCAGCGGGAACAGGTCCGCACGGAAGCTGTCCGGCACGCCATATTCGAACCGTGCAGGCGCACCGTGTTCGTAGATCCCCAGGATCCAGCCGCCACGCTCTTCACGGGCATAGGATTCGTTGTCGGCATCGCGCACCACCGGGTGTTCCGGGTTGCCCGCCGCGCGCCATTTCACCAGTTCAGGGTCCTGGTCCATGACGATGAACGTGTGTTCGACCGGGATCGCGGGCATCTTGATGCCCAGCAGCTTGGCCGTGCGCTGCGCGTGGTTGCCGGACGCGGTCACAACATGTTCAGCGGTGATCACCACCTGTTCGTCGCTGGGCACAAGGTTGCCGCCCTTTTCGACCATCTTGGTACAGGTCACTTCCCAATGGGTGCCGGTCCAGTGGAACGCATCGGCCTGAATCTTGCGCACAATATCGACGCCGCGCTGACGCGCGCCCTTGGCCATCGCCTGGGTCACGTCGGCGGGGTTAATATAGCCGTCCTCGGTGTGATAGATCGCCCCCTTCAGGTCACTGGTTTCGATCAGCGGCCAGCGTTCCTTGATCTGCTCGGGCGTCAGCCATTCGTATTTCACGCCGCAGGTTTCGGCGGTCGACGCATACAGCATGTATTCGTCCATACGCTCCTGCGTCTGTGCCATGCGCAGGTTGCCTACCACCGCAAAGCCCGCGTTCAGCCCGGTCTCTTCCTCCAGCGTCTTGTAGAAATCGACGGAATACTGGTGAATGTGGGTGGTCGCGTAGGACATGTTGAACAGCGGCAGCAGACCGGCCGCGTGCCAGGTCGAGCCCGAGGTCAGTTCGTCCCGCTCGATCAGCATCACATCGTCCCAACCGGCCTTGGCCAGGTGATAGGCGATAGAGGTCCCGACGGCACCGCCGCCGACAACCAGGGCTTTGACTTGCGTTTTCATGGGGCAGACGACTCCGGCACGAGGATATGAATTGCCAGAGGTTTACCCGACCACAGAATTTCCGCACAGCCCAGCCGACATTTGGCGGCTCAAAACCGACGAAGCGTCGGGAATCTTTCGGCGGATACGTCCGAAAACGACTAGTTTCCGCCAACCTTGCAGAAGGCCGTGCCACCGCACCCGCCCGAGCGGCTGACGACCACGGGCTTTGCGCCCCCCGACGAAGCAAAGGTCTTGCTGCCGCCCCCGTCCGTGCCGGACGAGTCCCCGCTTTTACCCTTGCCAGAGAACATCGACAGAAACGCCGACACTGCGCCGGATTTCTTGGCCAAAGCGTCCGACGTTGCCGGGGTTGCCTGGGTTGCGATTCCGGCCGGCGGTTCAGCGACCGGCGCGGTTCCGGCAATACGCGTGCTGACGCTGGAGGTATAGTCCGCAAAACCAAAGGAACGCCCCGCGTTCTTGGCCAGTGTATACTGGGTGAACAGATCATAGGTCAGACCGGCAATCGCCAGCATGATCGCGACCATCGCAACCGCCAGTATCCTCATTTTTTTCTGCTCCTTGCGTGCACTGCCAAACAGGGAAACAAGAATTTCTGTTCATATTGTGGCGGGCGGCGCTGCGCCGCAGCGAAACAAGCGGTTTCGCGCTGATTTGACCTGATCCGCCTCTTTCGCGCCTGTCAAACCTTGCCTATAACGCCAGCGGCCTGCCTCTTGTCGAGTCGCGGGCCATCTGACTTTTCCAGCGAGGCGAAACCGGAATGTTTGGAATGGATAAACTCATGGGCATGTTCGCATCCGACATGGCCATCGACCTTGGGACCGCGAACACGCTGGTCTATGTCAAGGGTCGCGGAATCATCCTGTCCGAACCGTCGGTGGTCGCCTACCACGTCAAGGACGGGGTGAAAAAGGTGCTGGCCGTCGGCGAAGACGCCAAGTTGATGCTGGGCCGCACCCCCGGCAGCATCGAGGCCATCCGCCCGATGCGCGAAGGCGTGATTGCCGATTTCGACGTCGCCGAAGAGATGATCAAGCACTTCATCCGCAAGGTGCACAAGCGTTCGACCTTCTCGAAGCCCAAGATCATCGTATGCGTCCCGCATGGTGCGACCCCGGTGGAAAAACGCGCGATCCGCCAGTCGGTCCTGTCCGCAGGCGCGCGCAAGGCCGGGTTGATCCCCGAACCCATCGCGGCCGCGATCGGTGCAGGGATGCCGATCACCGACCCGACCGGCAACATGGTTGTCGACATCGGTGGCGGCACGACCGAAGTGGCGGTTCTGTCGCTGGGGGACATCGTGTACGCCCGGTCCGTCCGCGTCGGCGGGGACCGCATGGACGAGGCGATCATCAACTACCTGCGTCGTCAACAGAACCTGCTGGTGGGCGACGCCACCGCCGAACGCATCAAGACCTCGATCGGGACCGCCCGCATGCCTGACGACGGGCGCGGCAGTTCGATGCTGATCCGGGGCCGCGACCTGTTGAACGGCGTGCCCAAGGAAACCGAAATCAGCCAGGCCCAGGTGGCCGAGGCGCTGTCCGAACCGGTGCAGGCCATCTGCGAAGCGGTGATGACCGCGCTGGAAGCCACCCCGCCGGACCTGGCGGCCGACATCGTCGACCGGGGCGTCATGCTGACCGGCGGCGGCGCGCTGTTGGGCGATCTGGACCTGGCGCTGCGGGAACAGACCGGGCTGGCTGTGTCCATCGCCGACGAGTCGCTGAACTGCGTGGCCCTGGGCACCGGCAAGGCGCTGGAATACGAAAAGCAACTGCGCCACGCGATTGACTACGACAGCTAACCGCATCACCGTTTTGCCAAGGGGGACCATTGGCAAGAGAGCGTAACAGGACCGAAGACTATACCGGCCCTCTGAAACGGCTGTTTCTGGGGGTACTGCTGTTGTGCCTGTTCGGGCTGTTCCTGGTCTGGCGCATCGACAGCCCCCGCGTCGAACGGTTCCGTGCCCAGGTGATCGACAGCGTGCTGCCCAGTTTCGATTGGGCGATGGCGCCGGTCACCGCCACGGTCAAGCTGCTGCGGGACTTCCAAAGCTATCAAAGCATCTACGAACAGAACCAGGAATTGCGGCGCGAATTGCGCACGATGACGTCCTGGAAGGAAGCGGCGCAGCAGCTCGAACAGGAAAACGCCCGTCTGCGCGACCTCAACAACGTCCAGCTGGACCCGCGCCTGACCTATATCACCGGCGTGGTTCTGGCCGACAGCGGATCGCTCTTCCGGCAGACCGTGCTGATCAACGTCGGCTCGCGCGATGGCATCGTAGATGGCTGGGCGACGATGGACGGGATCGGCGTCGTCGGCCGGATTTCCGGGGTCGGCGCCAACACCAGCCGTGTGATCCTGCTGACCGACACCGCCAGCCGTGTACCGGTGATCATCCAGTCGTCGGGCCAGCGCGCGCTGATCGTGGGCGACAACAGTTCTGCCCCACCGATCGACTTTCTGGAAAACCCCGACCTTGTGCTGCCCGGCGACCGTATCGTCACCTCGGGGGATGGCGACGTATTCCCACCCGGCCTGCTGATCGGGCAGGTTGCCAAGGATCCCGGCGGGCGGCTGCGGGTGCGGCTGGCAGCGGACTACGAGCGGCTGGAATTCCTGCGAGTGCTGCGCGACCACGGGGCCCGCCAGGTCGATCAGCCCAGCGCCCTGATCCTGCCCGAAGACCTGCCCGACAACGCCCCCCCGCCCAAAAAGGACGGCAACGATGGCTGACGCGCATCAGTCGCGGCTGTGGGCGATGCGCGGCATGTATCTGCTGCTGTGCCTGCTCATCGTCTTCTTTGACCTGCTGCCGCTGCGGACCACTCCGATGGCCTGGGCGCCGCCCGACCTGCTTCTGGCGCTCAGCTTTGTCTGGAGCGAACGCCGCCCGGATTACGTACCCACCTTTGCTGCGGCGACCGTGTTCCTGCTGGCCGATTTCCTGCTGCAACGGCCCCCGGGGCTGTGGGCCGCGCTGTCGCTGATCGTGGTCGAATGGGCGCGCTCGCATGATCGCGGCCATCATGAGCGTGGCTTTGCCGTCGAATGGCTGGGCTTTGCCGGGGCGATGATCGCGATGGTCGTGGCCTATCGGCTGATCATGGCGATCACCGTGGCCGATCCCGGGCCGCTGCACCTTGCGGCGACACAGGCCGGGTTCACGATTTTGATCTACCCCTTGGTGGTTTTGGTCAGCCATTTTATCTTCAGGGTGCGTCGGCTTGCACCCGGCGACCTCGAGGCTCTTGGATAACCGATGCGACGTTCGCCCAAAGACACGGCAGAAAGCTTCCGCAAGATCTCGCGCCGCGGGCTCTTGCTGGCGGGCACGCAGCTGGCGTTTGGCGGCGTCCTGGCGATGCGGATGCGCCACTTGCAGGTTGACCAGGCCGATGAATTTCGCCTGCTGGCCGAGGAAAACCGCGTCAACATCCGCCTGATCCCCCCCGCCCGGGGCCGGATTTTCGACCGCAACGGCAAGCCCCTTGCGGAAAACGAACCGTCCTACCGCATCACCATGGTCCGCGAAGACGCCGGAGACGTGGACGCCGTGATCGCGCGCCTGTCGACCCTGGTCGAACTGGACGAGGACGACCTGAACCGCGCTTTGACCGAAATGAAACGGTCCGCCCCGTTCCTGCCGGTGACCGTCGCCGACCGGGTGACATGGGACGAAATCAGCCGCGTCGCGGTGAACGCCCCCGCCCTGCCCGGCGTCACGCCAGAGGTCGGCCTGTCCCGCGTCTATCCCCGGAAAGAAGACTTCGCCCATGTCGTGGGCTATGTCGGCCCGGTCAGCGACCGCGACCTTGCCCGCTATGACGAACCCGAACCCTTGCTGCGCATCCCGCGCTTCCAGATCGGCAAGGTCGGGGTCGAAGCCAAGATGGAAGACGCCCTGCGCGGCCGTGCGGGTGCAAAGCAGGTCGAGGTCAATGCCGTCGGTCGCGTCATGCGCGAACTCAGCCGCCGCGAGGGCGAAGCCGGGGCCGACCTGCAACTGACGCTGGATGCCGACCTGCAGGCTTATGTCCAGGCCCGGCTGGGCGAAGAAAGCGCCTCCGCCGTGGTGCTTGACCTGGAAAACGGGGATATCAAGGCCATCGCCTCGGCCCCGACCTATGACCCGAACCTGTTCGTGCGCGGCATTTCCGTGGCCGACTACAGCCTGCTGCGCGACAACGACCACCGTCCGCTCGCATCGAAAACCGTTCAGGATGCGTATCCACCCGGCTCCACCTTCAAGATGGTCACCGCGCTGGCCGCGCTGGATGCCGGACTGATCGCGCCGGACGACACGGTCTATTGCCCCGGCCATCTTGAGGTGTCGGGCCGCAAGTTTCACTGCTGGAAACGCGCCGGCCACGGCCACATGACGCTGGAACAGGCCCTGCGCGAAAGCTGCGATGTCTATTTCTACGATCTCGCGCTCAAGGTCGGTATCGACAAGATCCACGAAATCTCCGACCGGCTGGGCCTTGGCGTCGCACATGACGTACCGATGTCGGCCGTATCCGCCGGGATCAACCCCAGCCGCGACTGGAAAATGCGCGAACGCGGGTCCGAATGGCTGATCGGTGACACGGTGAACACCTCGATCGGCCAAGGCTACGTCCTGACCTCGCCCTTGCAACTGGCGGTGATGACTGCGCGCATCGCGACCGGCAAGGTCGTCACCCCTCGCCTGATCAAATCCATCGACGGGGTCGAAACGCCCCATGGCGTCGGCGCGCCCCTGGGCTTCAACGAAAACCACATGCGCCAGATCCGGCGCGGGATGTACGCGGTGTCGAACAACCGCCGCGGCACCGCCTATCGGTCGCGCATCATCGCTGACGATTTCCGCATGGCGGGCAAGACCGGCACCAGCCAGGTCCGCAACATCACCGAGGCCGAACGCCGTCGTGGTGTGACCCGGAACGAGGACCTGCCCTGGAACCGGCGCGACCACGCGCTGTTCGTGAACTTCGCCCCCTTCGACAAACCGCGCTACGCAGTGTCGGTGGTCGTCGAACACGGCGGCGGCGGCTCGACCGCCGCGGCCCCCATTGCACGCGACGTGACATTGCAGGCGCTGTATGGCGGCGACCCGCCGCTTGACGCCTACCCGGTGGCCGACCGGCCGCGGATCGAGGCGTTGCAGGACCGCCTGAGGCGCGAACGCGAAGAACGTGACGCCAACGGCCAGAGCCGCGCATGAGCTATCTTGAATATACGGTAAAGTCGGTCCCCGCCGGCTATCGCAAGGTGCTGTACCTGAACTGGCCCATCGTCGTGCTGCTGACGGCGGTGGCGGGCGTCGGCTTCCTGATGCTGTATTCCGTGGCGGGCGGGTCTCTGACCCCATGGGCCGAGCCTCAAATGAAACGCTTTGCACTTGGATTGGCCGTGATGTTCGCCGTCGCCATGGTCCCGATCTGGTTCTGGCGCAACATGGCCGCCGTGGCCTATGGCATTTCGGTCTTGCTGCTTGTCTACGTGGAATTTTTCGGTGCCGTCGGAATGGGCGCGCAGCGCTGGATCGACCTTGGGTTCATGCGGCTGCAACCATCGGAACTGACCAAGATCGCACTGGTGGTGTTCCTGGCCGCCTATTACGACTGGCTGCCGGTCAACAAGACCTCGCGCCTGTTCTGGGTGCTTGTCCCGGTGTTCTTCATCCTGCTGCCCACCGTACTTGTCCTGAAACAACCCGACCTTGGCACCGCACTGCTGCTGATCATCGCCGGCGGGCTGATGATGTTCATCGCCGGCGTGCACTGGGCCTATTTCGCGGTGGTGATCGCGGCGGGTGGCGGGCTGGTCTATGCCGTCTTCACCAGCCGGGGCACCGACTGGCAGCTGCTGAAAGACTATCAGTTCAAGCGCATCGACACCTTCCTCGATCCCTCCTCCGATCCGCTTGGCGCGGGCTATCACATCACCCAGGCCAAGATCGCGATGGGCTCGGGGGGCTGGACCGGCCGGGGCTTCATGCAAGGGACGCAAAGCCGCCTGAACTTCCTGCCGGAAAAGCACACCGACTTCATCTTCAACACCCTGGCCGAGGAATTCGGCTTTGTCGGCGGGGTCTCCCTGCTGATCCTCTACCTGCTGATCCTGGTGTTCTGCATCGCCTCGGCGATGCAGAACCGCGACAGGTTCTCCTCCCTGATGATACTTGGCGTCGGGCTGACCTTCTTCCTGTTCTTCGCCGTCAACATGTCCATGGTCATGGGCCTTGCTCCGGTCGTGGGCGTACCGCTTCCGCTGGTCAGTTACGGCGGCTCCGCCATGCTGGTGCTGATGCTGGGCTTCGGCCTGGTCCAAAGCGCCCATATCCACCGCCCGAGGTAACATGCCGATCAACATCCTGTTCGCCGCCCGCCCCGAACGCTGGGCGCAGTACGAAACGCCGCTGACCACCGCCCTGTCGGACGTCGGGCTCGACTACGTCCTGAAAACGGATCTTCTGCCCGAAGACGTCGATTACATTGTCTATGCCCCCAATTCCGAGGTGCAGGATTTCACCCCCTACACACGGCTGAAGGCGGTGATGAACATCTGGGCCGGGGTCGAGGCGATCACCGGCAACCCAACCCTGACCGTCCCCTTGACCCGCATGGTCGACGCCGAAGGTCTGACCCAGGGCATGGTCGAATGGGTCACCGGCCACGTTCTACGCCATCACCTCGGCATGGATGCCCATATCGTGAACCCCGACCACCTCTGGCAGTCGGTCGCCCCGCCCCTGTCGCGCGAACGCCCGGTCACGATCCTCGGGATGGGCGTTCTGGGCCAGGCCTGCGCCGCCGCCCTGACATCGCTGGGCTTCCCGGTCACCGGCTGGAGCCGCAGCCCGAAATCCCTGCCGGGCCTGGCCAACGAACACGGGAAAGACGGCTTGCGACGCGCGCTTGCGACCGCGCAGATCGTCGTGCTCCTGCTACCCGACACGCCGGAAACCGAAAACACGCTGAACGCCGACTCGCTGGCCCTGCTGCCCAGGGGCGCCGTCCTCATCAACCCCGGTCGCGGCCCGCTGATCGACGACGACGCGCTCATCGCCGCGCTTGATACAGGCCAGGTCGGCCACGCCACGCTGGACGTGTTCCGCGTCGAACCGCTGCCGCAGGATCACCCGTTCTGGGCCCACCCCGGGGTCACCGTCACCCCGCATATCGCCTCGGAAACCCGCCCAGACAGCGCCGCCCGCGTCATCGCCCAAAACATCCGTCGCGGCGAAGACGGGCACGGCTTCCTCCACCTCGTCGACCGCGCCGCCGGGTACTGACGCGCCGCCAACCCTTTCATCTTTCTACAAATACTCGAATTCCACCCGCTTCACGGGCGCCGATGTCAGCCCTTGCGATACCGGAACACACCGGTCGCCTTGGCAATCAGCTCGCCGGTCTCGTCTTTCATCTCGGCCTCGGCGAAGAACGTGCTCTTGCCGCCGCCGGTCTGCCAGCCCTCGGCGATGAACACCGCGCCCCTGGGCCGTGACAGGTACTGCACGTTCAGCGACAGGGTCAGCGCCATCTGCAGCCGGTCGGGATCCCCCGTCCAGCACCCGGCATAACCCATCACCGTGTCCAGAAGCGAGGCATGCGCGCCGCCATGCGGGTTGCCGTGACGGTTCAGCAGGAAGGGTTCCAGCGGCAGTTCGAACCTGGCATAGCCTTCGGACCAATCCACCATCCGCATGCCGATATGGGCGGAATAGGCATAGGGCTCTTCGCGGAACCGTTCATCCATAACTGTCGCGTGCCTCCAGCCCAAGCTCTGCAAATCGGGGGACGTAAGTCCCGAGTTTCAGGGCTTTTTCAGGGTTGGAGGCGTTGCCGTCAAGGGCGCGTTTCTTGACCCCCTGCAGGATCGCCGCCATCCGGAAGAAGGCAAAGGCGACATAGAAGCCGAAGCTTTCGGGCGGGGTCAGGCCACGGCGGGCGAAATAGCTGGCGACAAAATCGGCATCCGACGGAATGCCCAGCGCGGCGCGGTCGACACCGGCCAGCCCGCGCCCGTCCTCGCCCGGCGGCAGCTGCCATTGCATGATGACACCCGCCAGGTCGGCATAGGGGTGGCCCAGCGTTGACAGTTCCCAGTCCAGCACCGCCAGACAGCGCGAACCTTCTTTTGAAAACAACAGGTTGTCGATCCGAAAATCGCCGTGCACCAGCGTGCGCTGGCCATCGTCGGGCGGCATGGCCTGCCCCAGCCAGTCAATCAGCGCGTCCATTTCGGCAATCGGCCCGGTCTCTGTCGCGCGGTATTGCTTGGTCCAGCGGGCCAGTTGACGTTCATAGTAATTGCCCGGCGGCCCGAAATCTTCCAGCCCGGCAGCGACGATATCGACGGCGTGGATCGCGGCCAGAACACGGTTCATCTCGGCATAGATCGCGCTGCGTTCGCCGATTTCCAGCCCCGGCAACGACGGGTCGAGGAAGCTGCGCCCGGCGACGAAATCCATCACATAGAAGGCCGATCCGATCACCGAGTCGTCCATGCACAAGGCATGCACAGTGCATACACATTCCATGCGCATCGACAGTGCTTTTTGCACCCGGTATTCGCGGTCAACCGCATGGGCGGATTTCAGCAGCACGCCCGGTGGCTTGCGGCGCAGAACGTAAGCCTGCGTCGCGGTGTCCAGCCGGAAGGTCGGGTTCGACTGGCCCACGTCGAACTTTGTCACCTGCGTCACCGGACCGGTGAAACCGGGAACGTTTCGGGCAAGCCAGGGGGTCAGGCGGGCGAGGTCGAGATCGGTCATGTCGGGCACCTTGCGGGCGGGGTGACCGGCCGCACACACGGCCGGGGTCGGCTGGCGGGCAGCCTACACCTTTTCGTTCTGGTATTTCCGCAGCTCGGCACGGGCGACCTGGCGTCGATGAACGGCATCGGGACCATCGGCAAAGCGCAGGGTGCGGACATGGGTCCACATGTGGGCCAGGTCGAAATCCTGGCTGATCCCTGCGGCACCGTGCAGTTGCATTGCCTCGTCGATGACACGGCCGGCGGTCAGCGGGGCCACGACCTTGATCTTGGAGATCCACGGCTGCGCTGCGCGCACCCCGGCAGTGTCCATCATCCAGGCCGCCTTCAGGCACAGCAGGCGGGCCATTTCGATGTCCATTCGGGCGTTGGCGATGATGTCGAAATTGGCGCCAAGTTCGGCGATCTTCTTGCCAAAGGCCTCGCGGGCAAGACCGCGGCGGCACATCATCTCCAGCGCCTTTTCGGCCTGCCCGATGGCGCGCATGCAATGGTGGATGCGGCCCGGGCCAAGGCGGCCCTGTGCCACCTCGAACCCGCGGCCTTCGCCCAGGAAGATATTCGCCGCGGGCACCCGGACATTGGTGAACCGCATGTGCATGTGGCCGTGCGGCGCGTCGTCATGGCCAAAGACCTGCATCGGGCGCAACACCTCGATCCCCGGGGTGTCGGCATCCATGACGAACATGGTATGGCGCGCGTGTTTCGGTGCGTCCGCATCGGTGCAGGCCATGACGATATAAACCGCGCACCGCGGATCCCCGGCCCCGCTGATCCACCATTTTTCGCCGTTCAGGATGAAATCGTCGCCGTCGCGCGTGGCGTCAAGCGCCAGTTGCGCCGCGTCTGACGAAGCCACCCCCGGTTCGGTCATCACATAGGCCGAGCGGATGTCGCCGTTCAGCAGGGGGGCCAGCCAGCGGTCCTTCATCCATTGTTCACCGTAGCGTTCCAGCACCTCCATGTTTCCGGTATCGGGGGCGTTGCAGTTGAACACCTCGGCGGCGATGCCGACCTTGCCCATTTCCTCGGCCAGGTAGGCGTATTCGACGGTGCTGAGCCCATAGCCCCGGTCGCTGTCGGTCAGCCAGAAATTCCACAACCCGCGCTCTTTGGCCAAGGTCTTGAGCCCGTCGAGGATTTCCAGCTGGCGCGGGACGTGCTGAAACCGGTCGCCGCTGGGATGGGTGCCCACCAACGCCTGAAATTCGGTGTCGAGCGGCGCGATCTCGTCCTCGACCATGCGGCGCACCTGTTCGACCAGCGGGCGCACCCGGTCCGTCATCCCCAGATCCATGTTCAGTCCTCCAATTGCAGGCGGGTGATCCACTGGGCGGCCAATGCCGGGCGGTCCTTGCCTTCGATTTCAACGATCACGTCCCAACTGACGTTCAGATGGCCTTCGCCTTCTTCGACATGGGCCACGGTAAAGCTCCCCCGGATACGGCTGCCGACCCTGACAGGAGAGACAAAGCGGATGCGGTCGAACCCGTAATTCACGCTGGCCCTGACACCCGGCACCTCTGGCATGATCTGGTAGGACATGGCCGACAGCATCGACAGCGTCAGAAAGCCATGCGCAACGGTTCCGCCAAAGGGCGTCTGCGCCGCCTTTTCGGGGTCAAGGTGGATGAACTGCCAATCCTCTGTCACATCGGCAAAGGCCTGCACACGCGCCTGATCCAGCACGAACCAGTCGGACACGCGCGGGGCGAGGCTGCGAAAGAGGTCTGCGGTCATACGGATGTCAGCCCGGCAAGGAGTGGTCGGCGAATTGCCAGCGCAGGGTCAGTTTCGACACCTTGCCGGTTGCGGTCAGCGGCAGTTCGTCGACGAAAACCATGTCATCGGGCAGCTGCCACTTGGCCATGTGTTCCAGCATCATTTCGTGGATCTCGGCCAGTTCGGGGCGCGTGTCACCGGCGCACACCACCACCAGAAGCGGCCGTTCATCCCATTTCGGATGCGGCACGGCGATCACGGCACAGTTGGCAACGGCGGGGTGGGCCATGGCGATGTTTTCCAGGTCGATAGAGCTGATCCATTCGCCGCCCGACTTGATCAGGTCCTTGGCACGGTCCTGGATCGACAGGAACCCGTCGGGGTCGATGCTGGCCACGTCGCCGGTGCCGAACCAGCCTTCCGCGTCGATCGCTTGGGCGCTGGCCTCGGCGTTGTTGAAATAGCCCGAGATGATCGCATTGCCGCGGACGTAAAGTTCGCCCGCCGCCTTGCCGTCATGCGGCAGACGGTTGCCATCCTCATCCACGATCTTCAGGTCGACACCATAGACCCGGCGCCCCTGCTTCTGCTTCAGGTCCATCTTTTCCTTGAACGACAGACCGGGCATCGAGGCCGACAATTGCCCATGGGTGCCGACCGGGCTCATTTCCGTCATGCCCCAGGCGTGGCACACGTCGATGCCCGCCTTTTCAAAGCCTTCGATCATGCTGCGCGGTGCGGCCGAGCCGCCGATCACGACCTGGCGCAGCCCTTCGGGCGGGCGGCCCTGCTTTGCGATCTCGGCGTTCAGGCCCAGCCAGACCGTGGGCACCCCCCAGCTTGCGCTGACCTTTTCCGCGTCCATCAGCGTGAACAGAGATTCCCCGTCCAGCTTCGCCCCGGGCATGACCAGCGACGCGCCAACCAGCGGTGCGGCATAGGGCAGACCCCAGGAATTGACGTGGAACATCGGCACCACCGGCAGGATCCGCGCCCCCTCATGCAGCGATTTCGGCAAGGTGATGGCCAGGCTCATCGCGTGCAGCACGGTGGAGCGGTGGGAATACAGCGCGCCCTTCGGATGCCCGGTGGTGCCAGAGGTATAGCACAGCCCCGCGGCGGTCTCTTCGGGCAGGTCGGGCCAGTCATAGCTCTCGGGCTGGCCGTCCAGCAGGTCTTCGTAGCACAGGAAATCGCCCTCGGGCATGTGCGCCCGGTCGGTCATCACCACCAGTCTCAGCCCTGCGGGCAACTGGTCGCGCAGGGCGTTCAGGATCGGCACGAAGGTCAGGTCGGTGAACAGCACCGTGTCCCCGGCATGGCCGATGATATAAAGCATCTGTTCCGCCGACAGTCGTGGGTTGATCGTGTGGCAGACCGCCCCCATGCCGGAAACCGCGTAATACAGTTCGAAATGGCGGTAGCCGTTCCAGGCCAGCGTCGCGACCCGATCCCCCGGCTGCACACCAAGCCCGGCCAGCCCCTGCGCCAGCTGCGCCGTGCGCCCGTAAGCCTCGGCATAGGTTTCGCGGTGAATGTCGCCTTCGGTCCGGACCGACACGATCCCGGCCCCGGGATGCGCCTCTGCCGCGTAAGCCAGAATCGAAATGATCGACAATGGCCTCATCATCATCATGCCCTGCATCCAACCCTCCCTTGCCATCCGCTTGCAATGCCCGATGATATTCGAAACTACTTACCCGGCAAGGCGCAAGCCCGAATATCCGGTGACGTCCCGGCAGAAGGAAGCAAAGATGAAAAACCGCATGACCCGCATTGCCCTGGCCCGGCGCCCGCAAGGCGCCCCGGTGGCCGAGGATTTCGCCTTTGATCACATGGACCTGCCCGATCCCGCCCCGGGGGAGGTGCTGGTCGAGGTCAGCCACCTGTCGCTGGACCCCTACATGCGCGGGCGAATGAACGACGTGAAAAGCTATGCCCCTTCGGTCGGGATCGGCGAAACCATGACCGGCGAAGGCGTGGGCCGCGTGGTTGCCACCAACGACCCGCGGTTTTCCGTGGGCGATCTGGTGGTCGGCGTGACCGGCTGGGCGACCCACGCCTGCCTGTCCGGATCGGCCCTGCGCAAGCTTGACGACAGCCTGCCGCCCTCGACCGCGCTGGGGGTGCTGGGGATGCCGGGCTTCACCGCCTGGGCTTCGCTGAACGCCTATGGCCGGCCCAAGGCCGGGCAAACGCTGGTGGTGGCCGCGGCGACCGGACCGGTGGGCTCGATGGTCGGGCAACTGGCCAAGGCGGCGGGCATGCGCACGGTCGCCATTGCCGGCGGGGCCGAAAAATGCCGGATCGCAACCGAGACCTTCGGGTTTGACGCCGCCATCGACCACCGCGCGTTCGACACTGCCAGCGCCCTGCACACCGCGATTGCCGAGGCCGCACCAGACGGCATCGACATCTATTTCGAAAACGTCGCGGGCATGGTGCTGGAAGCGGTGATTCCGCTGCTCAACACCTTTGCCCGCATCCCGGTGATCGGCACCATCGCCTGGTACAACGAACTGGAAGACAGCGCCGACCGGCTGCCGATGCTGTGGCGGTCCGTTCTGGTCAAGCGGCTCAGCATCAACGGCTTCATCGTCTACGACCACTGGGACAAGTTCGACACCTTCCTGGCCGAGGTCGGCCCGAAGGTGGCCGCGGGCGAAATTGCCTATCTCGAGGACGTGGTGCAGGGGATCGACAAGATGCCCGCCGCCTTTGCGGCACTGCTGGAGGGTGGCAACACCGGGAAGCTGGTCGTCGAGCTGTGATCGCGGAAAAGAATGGGGGCGCTGCCCCCATACCCCCGAGGTATTTGTAAAACCAAAGACGAAAAGTCCTGTCTTTAACATCATCTTGCTGCAAGTATCCCGGGGGATTGGGGGCAGAGCCCCCATGCGGCCGCGCGCAGCGCGGCCGCCCCGGTCGGATCGGGGTCATCCCGATCCGAAACCAGTCTCAGATCCCGTCGATCTCGGCTTCCAGCGACAGCGCCGCGGCAGGGGCTGCGCGCAGATCGTCGACCTGCAACGGTCCCGTGGGGCGGGACAGGCGGTTGCGCACCACCCAGATCAGGCGGTCCTGTGCGCGGGTGATGGCGACATAGGCCAGACGTTTCCACAGCGGCTGACCAGCCTCGATCCGTCCGGCGCGGGCGGCGGCATAGAGATCGGGGGCGAAGACCTGCACCGTATCCCATTGCGAGCCCTGCGCCTTGTGGATCGTCACCGCCGCGCCGTGCAGGAAGGTGGCGCCCATCCGCGCGGCATAGGGGATGAAGGGTTCTTCCTCGTCCGGTTTCTCGATCTTGACGATCGAGGCGGCGGACACCTGCGGGTCCTCGGCCCCCATGACGTGCAGGCGTGAAAACCCCGGTTTGCGTCCGGGGCCAAGATAGACCACCTGCGCGCCCTTGATCAGGCCGCGTGCCTCCAGGTCGATGCGGCGTTTGCGGTGCTTGAGCGGCAGTTCGATGCCGTCGCAGATCAGCGGTTCGCCGGGCAGCAGATCGTCCTCGGGCGCGCCATGGACCTGGCGGAACGCGTTGATCAGCCGGATCCGCGTGGCATTGCGCCAGACCAGGACCGGGGACCGCGCCATCAGGTCGACCTCGACCCGATGGCCCCAGACCACGCGGTCGTCGCGGCGGGCCACATCCTCGACCATGCGTTCGAAATCCTCGAAGCTGAGGCCCGGATCGGCCAGCGCGTGGGCAAGGTCGAGGATCGGGTTGTCGGCCTCTTGCCGGTGGATGCGGTGCAGTTCCATCTTCTGGCTGTCGGCCAGACGGTCAAACACCATCGCGCCGGACTGGTTCACCGGGGCGAGCTGCGCGGGATCGCCGAACAGCACCAGCGTCGGGAAAATTTCCTGCAGGTCGGCATATTGACGGTCGTCCAGCATCGAGGCTTCGTCGATGAAGCCGATGTCCAGCGGGTCTTCGCGGCGTTTCCAGCCGGTGATGAAATCCGATCCGCGCAGCCCGGCGGTCGCCAGTGCGGCGGGGATCGACTTGTGGGTTTCGAAGGACAGTTTCGCGCGGGTCAGCGCCTCTTCGGTCAGGCCCTCGATCTCGGGCTGGTCGCCGTTGCCCATCAGCCATTCGGCGATGCGTTCGTATTCCGGGTCATAGACCGGGGTGTAAAGAATGCGGTGGATCGTGGTCGCGGGCACGCCGCGCAGGCGCAGCACGCTGGCCGCCTTGTTGGTGGGCGCAAGGATCGCCAGGGTGCGGCGGTCGTCCTTCTTGCGACGGGATTCGTAGTCGCCTGAGACCACCTCGACCCCGGCGGCTTCCAGGGCCTTGTAAAGTTCTGCCAGCAACAGCGTCTTGCCCGACCCGGCCTTGCCGATCAGCGCCATCACCGCGGCGTGGCTGTCGCGTTGCGGCAGGTTGGTGCCATGGTCAAGGTCGACGCCGGCTTGCCGCAGCAAGGCGGTCACGCGGTCATGGGCCTCGGCCTGGTCTTCGGAATAGATGACGGGCGGTTTCGACATGGGCGCACCCTAGTGCGCCGCTGCGACGGGCGCCATATGCAAACCGATCCGGCGCGGCGCGCGGGGCTGGAAACGAAAAATGCCCCGGGGCTCCTCTCCCCGGGGCATTGACGCTGGAAGGGCGGCCGATCAGGCGGCCGGGCCTGCCTCCAGCACGTCTTCGACGGTGCGCAGCCCGGTCTTGGGCGCCTGCACCAGCACTGCCATGTTCCCCGGCTTGTGCTCGTTCTTCAGCATTTTCATGTGCGCCTGGGGGATTTCCGCCCAGGGGAAGACCTCGGACATGCAGGGATCCAGACGGCGTTCGATCATCAGGCGGTTGGCCGAGGCGGCCTGTTTCAGGTTGGCAAAGTGCGAGCCCTGAAGGCGCTTTTGGTGCATCCACATGTAGCGCACGTCGAAGGTGCAGTTGAACCCGCTGGTCCCGGCGCAGATCACCACGATGCCACCCTTTTTCACCACCAGGGTCGAGACCGGGAAGGTCGCTTCGCCCGGGTGTTCGAAGACCATGTCGACGTTCACGCCCTTGCCGGTGATGTCCCAGATCGCCTTGCCGAACTTGCGGGCCTCTTTCAGCCACTCGTTGTATTCCGGCGTGTTGACGGTGGGCAGTTGGCCCCAGCACTTGAAATCCTTGCGGTTGATGACACCCTTGGCACCCTGCGCCAGAACGAAATCGCGCTTGGATTCGTCGGAAATCACACCGATGGCGTTGGCACCGGCGGTGTTGGCCAGTTGGATCGCATAGGAGCCAAGGCCGCCCGACGCGCCCCAGACCAGCACGTTCTGGCCGGGCTTGAGTTCATGCGGGTGGTGGCCGAACAGCATCCGGTAGGCGGTGGCCAGCGTCAGCGTGTAGCAAGCGCTTTCTTCCCAGGTCAGGTGCTTGGGGCGCGGCATCAGCTGCTGGGCCTGCACGCGGGTGAACTGGGCAAAGGACCCGTCGTGGGTTTCATAGCCCCAGATCCGCTGGGTCGGAGAGAACATCGGATCGCCGCCGTTGCATTCTTCGTCGTCGCCATCGTCCTGGTTGCAGTGAATGACAACCTCGTCGCCGACCTTCCAGCGGGTGACCTTGTCACCCACTTTCCACACGATGCCGGACGCATCGGACCCGGCGATGTGATAGGGCTGCTTGTGCCCGTCAAAGGGCGAAATCGGAACGCCCAGGCCGGCCCAGACGCCGTTGTAGTTGACGCCCGCGGCCATCACCAGAACCAGCACTTCGTGGCTGTCGATTTCCCAGGTATCGACCACTTCCTGCTGAAAGGATTGCATCGGTTCGCCGTGACGTTCGCGGCGGATCGCCCACGCGTACATCTTCTTGGGCACATAGCCCAAGGGCGGCAGTTCGCCGATTTCATAGAGGTCTTTTTCCGGCGCTTCGTAAGCGGCGATACCGGTTTGCGTATCCAGAGCCATCGGGGCCTCCTGTGGTCAAACGTCTTGATGTTGTGCCTGTGCCGCGATGCAGAATCGCGGGGTTTTCATCGAAATATCCGCGGCCTCGCAACATTGCAACAAGATTTGCCGACTTTTTGTAATTTTATGACCGAGCGGATGCAGAAACCCCACTGCACTCGCAGAAATTACAGAAGATGCCGGATGGAGTTGGCGTAAAACTCTGCCAGATCGCGCCGCCCAGGGGCGATTTGTACGGTTTCACTGCTGTCCTGTACGATCCCGCGTTCGGTCAGGGCGCGCAATCCGACCTTGGCGGCATAGGCTGCATCGCCGCGCGGAAGGTGGATGTGACCATCCTGCAAACCGGCGATGGTATCGACGAACCGGTGCCTCAACGCGTCCACGGTCATCGGGCCATGGTGCAACAAAAGATGCGCGACCAGCGGCACCGGCAGCACCGGCACCACCTCGGCAATGCGGGCCATCAGGGTTTCGGCCAGCAGGTCGGGCGACGCCTGCCCCGCAGGGAAGGCGCGCAGCGACAGGGGGGTGCCAAAGCTGACGGCGGCATAGCCGAACCGGTGGAAGCGCCGGGTGATCCGCAACCACAGTTGTTTCAGCACCGCGCCCAGAACCTTGCTGATCCGGGCCTGGAACCGGCGGGTGCCCGCCTTGTGCGCGCGGATCAGCACGGTATCTTCCAACACCCGGTCATAGTTCAGCGCGACGGGAATGAAGATCAGGTCGCGATCCGACAGGTCCAGATCGTCGGTCAGGTATTTCAGCAGGCCCAGTTTCGGCTCGGCCAATGCGCCATCCAGCGACAGCCCGCCTTCGGGGAACAGCGCCTGCGTCACGCCATTGGCCGTCGCCATCTGGACATAGCGCGCCAGAACCCGGCGATAGAGCGCGTTGCGCGACTTGCGCCGGATGAAAAACGCCCCCATCGACCGGATCAGGTGCGACATCGGCCAGACATGCGCCCATTCGCCCACCGCATAGGACAGGGCGGAATGATCCCCGACCAGATAGGTGACCAGAACGTAATCCATGTTCGACCGGTGGTTCATGACGAAAACCACGGTCGCGTCACGGTCTACCCCTTTCAGCGCGGCCTCGTCATAGCGGCCCAGCCGCACCCGATACAGCGCCTGCGACAGCGCCTTGGCGGCGCGGGTTGCAAAGCCGAAATAGGTCATCGCGGAAAAGCTGGGCACGATTTCGCGGGCGTATCTGCGCGCCTGCTGAAACGCCACGTCTTCGCGCACGCCGGTTTCGCGGGCGTGATCGACAATCGCCTGCGTCACCTGCGGGTCGTAGATCAGGCGCTGGATCATGTCCTGCCGGCGCAGCAGTTTGAAGGGCTGGATCGGACGCGCCAACCGCCGGTTCAGCCGTGCCACCGCCCGTTCCAGCCGGCGGCGGAAAAACCAGCGGACAGACGGAAACAGGAAATGCGAGGCAAAGGTGACCGTGGCAAAGGCCAGGATCAGGACGAACAACCAAAGCGGCAGGGTCACGGGCGTTGTCATGTCCGGAACTGTTGCAGAGGTTCCGGCGGCGGGCAATCTTCCTGTCGGTGTCGCGCCTTGTGCCGCCGGTGCGAAAATGCCCCAGAATTGCCGCAATGCAGCGAATTGACATCGGCATAAAGTTTCGCATATGCAGAAATCCACGCAAGATAATTGCCGCATCGATTCACGAGGCCCGAGATGACCGAGACCTTTTCCCGCGACAAGCCGTGGTTGATCCGTACCTATGCCGGCCATTCCACGGCCAAGGCATCGAACGCGCTGTATCGCAACAACCTGGCCAAGGGTCAGACCGGCCTGTCGGTGGCCTTCGACCTGCCGACGCAGACGGGCTATGACAGCGATCACGTTCTGGCGCGGGGCGAGGTTGGCAAGGTCGGCGTGCCGGTCTGTCACCTGGGCGACATGCGCACCCTGTTCGACCAAATCCCGCTGGAACAGATGAACACCTCGATGACGATCAATGCCACGGCGCCCTGGCTGCTGTCGCTGTATATCGCGGTGGCCGAGGAACAGGGCGCGGATGTCACCAAGCTGAACGGCACGGTGCAAAACGACCTGATCAAGGAATACCTGTCGCGCGGCACCTATATCTGCCCGCCAAAACCGTCGCTGAAGATGATCGGGGACGTGGCCGAGTATTGCTATACCAACGTGCCCAAGTGGAACCCGATGAACGTCTGTTCCTATCACCTGCAAGAGGCGGGCGCGACGCCGGAACAAGAACTGGCCTTTGCCCTGGCCACCGCGATTGCGGTTCTGGACGAGCTGAAGCCGCGCGTCCCGACCGAAGATTTCCCGGCGCTGTGCGGGCGTATTTCGTTCTTTGTGAACGCCGGCATCCGGTTTGTCACCGAGATGTGCAAGATGCGCGCCTTTGTCGATCTGTGGGATGAAATCCTGCTGGAGCGGTATGGCGTTGAAGATACAAAGTACCGCCGGTTCCGCTATGGCGTGCAGGTCAACAGCCTTGGCCTGACCGAACAGCAGCCGGAAAACAACGTCTATCGCATCCTGATCGAGATGCTGGCCGTGACCCTGTCGAAAAAGGCGCGCGCCCGCGCGGTGCAACTGCCCGCCTGGAACGAGGCGCTTGGCCTGCCGCGGCCATGGGACCAGCAATGGTCGATGCGGATGCAGCAGATCCTGGCCTATGAAACCGACCTGCTGGAATTCGAAGACCTGTTCGACGGCAACCCCGCCGTCGACGCCAAGGTCGAGGCGTTGAAGAACGGCGCGCGGGCGGAACTGGCGCAGCTGGACAGCATGGGCGGGGCGATCGGTGCCATCGACTACATGAAGTCGCGGCTGGTGGATTCCAACGCCGAACGGCTGAACCGGATCGAACGCAATGAAACGGTCGTGGTCGGCGTCAACCGCTGGACCGAAGGCGAGCCGTCGCCGCTGACCGGTGAGGATGGCGGCATCATGGTCGTCGACCCGGGCGTTGAGCAGGAACAGATCGCCCGGCTGAACGCCTGGCGCGCAGAGCGCGACGAGGCCGCGGTAAAAGCCGCGCTGGCCGATCTGCGTGCAGCGGCGGAACAGGGTGCCAACGTCATGCCCGCCTCTATCGCCTGCGCCAAGGCCGGCGTCACCACCGGCGAATGGGCCGCGCAGATGCGCGCCGTGCACGGCGAATATCGCGGCCCGACCGGCGTGTCGCGCGCCGTCAGCAACAAGACCGAAGGGCTGGACGACCTGCGCGACGCCGTCGATCGGGTCAGCGACCGGCTGGGCAAGCGGCTGCGCTTCCTGGTCGGAAAGCCGGGGCTGGACGGGCATTCCAACGGCGCCGAGCAAATCGCCTTCCGCGCCCGCGATTGCGGGATGGACATCGACTATGAAGGCATCCGCCTGACCCCGGAACAGATTGTCGAGGCAGCGCAGAACGGCGCCCATGTTGTCGGGCTGTCGATCCTGTCGGGCAGCCATATCCCGCTGGTCGAGGACCTGATGGAGCGGATGCGCGCCGCGGGCCTTGGCCATGTGCCGGTGATCGTCGGCGGCATCATCCCTGATGACGACGCGAAACGTCTGCACGCGATGGGCGTGGCCCGGGTGTATACGCCCAAGGATTTCGAGCTGAATGCGATCATGCAGGACATCGTGACCCTTGCCGATCCGCAGTCGGTGGCGGCGGAATAAGATACGACCCACGCGGAGTTTGAATTGACCCCGTACAGCGTCAGGCTGTGCGGGGCTATCTATTTTGTGTCAAAGGCAATAGGATTGCTGAGTGGCTCTTGTAATTCCCGGTTTCTTCTTTTTATTCCCATGCCAAAAGGAGAACAAAAAAATGCAGATCGAACTGAATACGCTTTCCAAAGACGAACTGGTCAAACTGAAGACCGATGTCGAAAAAGCGCTGAAAACCATCGACGCCCGGCGCAAGGCCGAAGCCAAGAAAGCCGCAGACGAAGCGGCAAAGGCTTTTGGGTTTTCGCTGGATGAACTGGTTTCGGACAGCGGCAAGGGCACCAAGGGTGTTCCGAAATATGCCAACCCCGACGACGCATCGCAAACCTGGACGGGTCGTGGCCGCAAGCCCAATTGGGTGATTGCGTGGACCGAGGCCGGCAAGTCTCTGGACGATCTGGCGATCTGATCCGACATGACGATTCACATTGGCGCCCAGCCGGGCGAGATTGCCGAAACCGTCCTGATGCCGGGCGATCCCTATCGCGCGAAATGGGCGGCAGAGACCTTCCTGACCGACGCGGTCTGCATCAACCAGACCCGTGGTATGCTGGGCTTTACCGGCACCTGGAACGGCCATCGCGTCACGATCCAGGGCTCTGGCATGGGAATGCCGTCGCTGTCGATCTATGCCAACGAACTGATCCGGGATTACGGCGCGAAAACGCTGATCCGAATTGGTTCGTGCGGCGGGATGCAGCCGCAGGTGAAAATCCGCGACGTGATCCTTGCGATGACGGCCAGTTCGCTGTCGACCCCGTCACGCGGTATCTTCCGTGAATTGAACTTTGCGCCCAGCGCGGATTGGGGCCTGCTGAAGGCGGCCCATGACGCGGCGGTGAAGAAATCGACCGGCATTCATGTCGGCGGCATCTATTCGTCGGACGTGTTTTACGACGAACGCTCCGACCTGAACGAACAGATGACGCGCCACGGAATCCTGGGTGTCGAAATGGAAGCGGCCGAGCTTTATATTCTGGCGGCGCGATATAACGTCAGGGCGCTGGCGGTTCTGACCGTATCTGATCACCTGCTGACCCACGAAGCCCTGCCGTCGCAAGACCGGGAAAAGAGTTTCGGCGACATGGTGGAAATTGCGCTTGAAGCGGCTTTCGCTCATTAGCGTCTGCTGATGAGCGTCAATTCAGAGACGGGCAATTAACGCTCTTTCGCGTCACATTCAAAAACAAGCAGGTCCAGCGCCAGTTGCGTTGGGCCTTTCTTTTTAGATTGCGGCGCGACTGCCGTTAAGGAATTGTCCGACACCACCGTTGTTTCGAATAGCTGCACCAGTGTTCCGGCGCGCAAGTGGGAATCGATCAAAGGGCGGTGCTCGATCAGAACGCCTGCGCCTGCCACCGCCTCTGCCACCGCCATCGAATACAGCGAATAGGACGGCCCCGACACCCGCAGGCCCGGACAGGCAACGGCAATCCATGTCTGCCAGTCCCCATCCCAGGTGCTGTCTGACAGGCAGGGCACCTGTGCCAGGTCCTCTGGCCGTTGCAGGCGCTTCGCCAGATCAGGGGCGCAGACCGGGAACAGCTCATCGCGCGCCAGCGCCCGTCCCTCTCCCTCGGGGGCAAGAAAAAGCGACAGCGAAAACGGTTCGCGCAGCAGGTTGGGCGGCTGCTCCAATGCACTGACAGAGACTGTCACCTCTGGCATGGCCGCGCGCAACGCAGGCAAGCGCGGCGCCAGCCACAGCTGGGCAATCGCCGGCAAGGCCGCAATGTGCAGCCGGTTGCCCGCAGCGGATCGCAACGTTTGCGCAACCTGACCCAGCCCGTCGAAGGCACGGGTGACGTCGGGCAGGATACGGTCCGCCGCCGGGGTCAGCACAACGCCCTGCGGGGTGCGCGTGAACAGCCGCACCCCGGCCCAGTCTTCCAACGCCTTGACCTGCTGCGACACCGCGCCGGGCGTCACCGCCAGTTCGTCCGCCGCCCGCGAAAAGCTGCACAACCGCGCCGCTGCTTCGAAGGCGCGCAAGGCGTTCAGCGGCGGTGGTTTCGGGCGGGGTGGATCGACGGGCATTGGCCTGTTATATTTTCTATCGTCAGGTTTGATGAATACTGGTTTGCACCGGCCCGCGCAAACGGGTTTCCTGCGCAAAACCCGTTGTCAAAGGTTCCGACCATGCCGCAGCTTTCCCCCCGCCCCTGGGTGCCTGACGCGCCCGAAACCCTGATCCAGCGCTATGCCGCGGAAACGGCCGCCGCCCCCAGCGCGCAGATCGCCGACCGGCTGGACGCGCTGGCCGCCGAGAACCGCCAGATCCACGAACGCGACTGTTTCAACCTGAACCCCGCGACCAACGTGATGAACCCCCGCGCCGAGGCCCTGCTGTCCAGCGGCATCGGCACAAGGCCCTCGCTGGGCTATCCCGGCGACAAGTACGAAATGGGGCTGGAGGCCATCGAAGAGATCGAGGTCATCGCCGCCGAACTTGCCGCCGAGGTGTTCAACGCCCGCTACGCGGAAATCCGTGTGCCATCCGGCGCGATCGCCAATCTCTACGCCTTCATGGCGCTGACGCAACCGGGTGACACGATCATCGCACCGCCGGCGTCGGTCGGCGGTCACGTCACCCATCATCAGGCGGGCTGCGCCGGCCTTTATGGGCTGACGATCCACCCCGCCCCGGTCGACGCCGACGGCTACACCGTCGATCTGCAGGCGCTGGCGGACCTGGCGGACGGGGTCAAACCCCGGCTGATCACCATCGGCGGGTCGCTCAACCTGTTCCCGCATCCGGTGGCAGAGATCCGGGCGATCGCCGATGCGGTGGGGGCACATCTGCTGTTCGACGCGGCGCATCAATGCGGGATCATCGCCGGCAAGGCCTGGCCCGATCCGCTGTCCGAAGGCGCGCACCTGATGACGATGAGCACCTACAAGAGCCTGGGCGGCCCACCCTCGGGCCTGATCGTCACCAATGATGCCGGGATCGCCGAACGGCTCGATGCCATCGCCTTCCCCGGCATGACCGCGAATTTCGACGCAGCGAAATCCGCGGCGCTGGCCATGGCCCTGCTCGACTGGCGCGATTTCGGTCCGGCCTATGCCGCCGAAATGGTCGCGATGGCACGGGCGCTGGCCGAAGCGCTGAGCGCCGAGGGCCTGCCCGTCTTTGCCGCCGACAAGGGCGGCACCCGCTCGCACCAGCTGGCGATCGAGGCGGCAGGCTTCGGCGGTGGACAGGCGGCGTCAAAGACGCTGCGCAAGGCCGGGTTCCTGGCCTGCGGCATCGGCCTTCCGATTGCCGAGGTCACCGGCGATCTGAACGGACTCAGGATCGGCACACCGGAACTGGTGCGCTGGGGCATGACCACAGACGACGCGCCATACCTCGCCGCGCTGATCGCCAGGGGCCTGCGCAGCAACGACCCGCAGTCCGTTGCGGCCGAGGTCCGGGACTGGCGACAGGGCTTCGACAAGCTGCACTTCATACACGCCTGAAATCCCCGACGGGCCATCATCTTGCACAAAATATCCTGGGGGGTCCGGGGGGCAAAGCCCCCCTGCGGGTCGGACCGGGCAAAGCCCGGTCCGAAACCACAGCAATCGAAAAACCGGCACCGAACAGGCAAACGCCCCAGGCCTCCTCCTCCCCGGAACCGGCCACGCCGATCAGGCTCCAAGGCCCCGCACGGGATCGACCAAAGCTCAGATGACGATGACATCCAGCGGCGGGAAGCCGTTGAAGCCGACCGAAGCATAGGTCGAGGTATAGGCGCCGCAGTTGCGGATCACGATACGGTCGCCGGCTTGCAGGCCCAGCGGCAGGTGCACCGGCTTTTTCTCGTAAAGCACATCGGCGCTGTCGCAGGACGGTCCGGCCAGGATGCAGGGCCCGGTGGGCTCGTGGTCCCGACCGGTCAGGAACTGGTAACGGATGGCCTCGCCTTCGGTTTCGGCCAGCCCCGAGAACCGGCCGATGTCCAGGTACACCCAGCGGTGCAGGTCGTTGTCGGATTTCCTCGACACCAGCAGCACCTCGGCGGCAATCGCGCCGGCCTCGGCCACCATGCCGCGACCGGGTTCCGCCATGATCTGCGGGACGAAGCCGAAACGCTCGGTCACCAGGTGCATCACGTCCGAGGCATACTCCGCCGGGCCGTCCACGTCTTCGCCGTAGAAGGCCGGGAAACCGCCGCCGATGTTCAGCAGGCTCAGCCCGTGACCGGCCTCCTGCGCGGCGTGCCAGACGGCGGCCACCTGATCCAGCACCGGCGCCCACATCGCCGCGCGACGAGTTTGCGACCCGACGTGGAACGAAAACCCGACCGGACGCAGACCCAGGGCGCGCGCCTGGGTGATCAGATCCAGCGCCTTGTCGCCGGCGCAGCCAAACTTGCGGGTCAGCGGCCAGTCGGCTTCGCAGTTTTCCACGATCAGGCGGATATAGACGTGTGCGCCCGGGGCGTGGGTGGCCAGCTTTTCCAGCTCCTCCTCGGCATCGGCGGCGAACAGGTCCACGCCCTGCGCATAGGCCCAGGCGATGTCGGCAGGACGCTTGATGGTGTTGCCGAAGGAAACATGCTCTGGCGCCGCGCCGGCCGCGAGGCAGGCGGCAATTTCCGTGCGCGAGGCGGCGTCGAACCGCGATCCCAGCCCGGCCAGCGTTTCCAGGATTTCCGGCGCCGGGTTGGCTTTCACCGCATAGTGGATTTGGGCCCGACCCAGGCCCTGGGCCAGCGCCGCGAACTGGCGCGCGACGGCCTGAGTATCGATGACCAGCGTCGGGCGGTCAAACGAATTGGCAAGGATGAAGGATTCCACGCGGGAATGGGACGAGGCTTCGCGGGCAGCAAGCCCGGTCACGTAAGCGTTCATTGGTCATCTCCAATCGACCCGGCCGTGTCCGGTTTCCCGGCATGAGACCGCTCAGTTCCAAGGGAGACGTTACCGTCGCTACGTAAACCGCGTGGGATGTGCCCACCTCGCCAGAGGTGCGTGCGTTGGCGTCTATGGACGGCGCATATCGGGCAAACCCCGCGACATTTCAAGCGGTTTTTTTGGGCGGGCGACGACGGCCCGGGCCGATCAGGCGCGCGGGCGCAGGCAGCGTTGCGGCGGCGAGCCGCGCGGCCCGGTGGTGTGCGCCCCGCAGTGCACGCAACGCCAGTCGCTGTCACCGCTGCCGGGATATTCCCGCCAGCGGCACAGCCGGGTGTCGCGGTTGGTGAACAGCACCAGAAGGACAAAGGCGACGATCAGACCGACAACGACGATCATGGATTGGCTTTCCCATCGGTCATGCCAGCCGCAGCCTCAGAGCCCTCCGCCCGGGGTGCTGGGCGAAACCAGTGCCGAGGGGTCCAGCGACGGGCTGGTCATCAGTCCGGTCGACGGATCGGTCCCCGGATATCCCGTGTAACCGTCATCGTCATGGCCGTGCTCTTCTTCATGTTCTTCGAACGCCTGCCGGACATAGGTCTGCTGCAACTGCCGTTCCTTCATTTGCAGGTACAGCCACAGGGCGCCGAACGGCGGGTCGCTTTTTTCGATATAGGCCATTGCCTGGCGCATGGTGTTCTGCAACGCGGGCGTCGGCACCTTGCTGATGTCGCGATCCTTGTAGATGTCCCACCGCGGGCCGCCCAGGTAAACCGCTGTGAACATGATGCTGGCCCGCACGCGCGGTGTGCCGCTGACGATCAGCGCCTCATAGAACATGCGGTGCACGTCTTCCCACTTGGCATTGTGAAAGTTCGGGCCGTTTTCGTTGCCGATGCCGCAATAGGCATCGTGCACGGCGGCAGCATTGACGAATTCCGGGGAGGTGGGGTCGCCGATGATGTTGATGAAGATCTTGGGGATCGACGCGCCATCGGTCAGAGTCTGGTTCGGGGCGATCCAGCGCCGCCCCTGCCCGTCGATGAAATCCAGCGAATTGGCGGTACGGAAGAACTTGTAAGGCCGCTTCGGCAGGATGATCGGGTCGCCGGTCAGGCGCACCGGCGTGTTGAAGAAAACGCAGTTCTTGGAACTCGACCGCTCGCACACGTCCTCGGCGATGGGGACGCGGCTTTCCTTGTCGAGGATATCGGTCGGATCACAGGCAGACAGGGCCATCACGGCACCAAGGCAGGCAATTACCTGTTTCATTACGCAACTCTCAAAATGTATTTCAGCGATGCCAACAACCTATGCCGCGTTGCCTGCCCCGATCAAGTAAACCCTTGCGTCAGGCGGCCTGAATTGAGGGAAATCAACGCGGGCTGCACAGCAAACAGCTATTCTTGGCATGTTCCGTTTGGAACGCGGCGGTCCTTGCCGTTGCAGCGCTTGCAGTCACCAAAACGGCGGGGGCCGCTGGCCTTTCGCAGGGAATGCCTAGTGGATTGAATCCAACATTTGGAACCCTCGATTTCTTGCGGCGATGATGTCGTTGGGGTCTGCCCGCCAAAC
>NZ_JAYLLH010000011.1:0-119573 GCF_035818635.1 Mesobacterium hydrothermale
CGCATCAGCATGACTCGCACGGCCAGCACCAAATGGGAATCCCAATTCGGACTCGTTTGTCGCGATCAATCCACTAGATTTACGCGATTGGTAAGGTCAGGCATTTTCGACCTCCGCTCTCTTCATGTGGTCAAGTTGGATCAAATCCGACTCCATTCTGGGAGTGAACCAATCTTGGTCACGCAAAACTGCCAGAAGGTTTGGAAGGGTGTAGACACGCAAATTACCACGCTTGACAAAGCGCAGACGTGGGTCGCGCAACGCGCTGTAATGCAAATTTCTGTCAATCTTTAGCTTCGACAGAATTTCAGTTGACGACAGTGTATTCATTCTTTTTCTTTCTCGGTTTTTGAGGGTTCGAAAAAATGCCAAAAGGACTCTTCTGATCATTTCCGCCCCCAGTATTACCGCGAAAAAGTTAATTTTTCGTGCTGTCGTCGCTTAAAAAATCACCTAACATGCTGATATCAATAATAATTTATGGCAACCTTATATCTGTCACCCGTTAACCATCGCGAAGTCGACGCTCGTTGTCCTGACGCAATTTCTCCAGATGTTCGGCTTCGATCTTTTGACCATCGGCATCCATCCGCGCCCAATCTTCCACCTCGCGAAGTGTGCGCCCGCCACGCTCAGCCTGAGCGTCTAGCGCATCCTGCCAGTGTTGGTACGCCTGCGCTGATTTCACCCCACTTACGACGAACTCAGCCCACGCATCCATCACTTCGCGACGGTGTTCCAATTTGTCAGTCCGCAGATATGCCTGTTCGGTCTGGTTACCAAGGCTGCCCATGTGTTGGAGAATGTGTTCAGCCAACCGCCATTCGACAGGCGGCTTGGCGTCTTCCATCCAAGTTCGAAATGCGCTCCGCAAGCCATGTGCGGTCGCAAGTTCACCCTCTTCGTCGCGCCATTCGTGCTTGTGGAGCCAAAGGCGGTGGGCGTTGTTCGAAAGCCGACCCGATTTGGAGGTCGGCGAAGGAAACACCAAACCTTCCTTACCCCAAAGCCTACCTGCTTCGCGCAGCACCTCAATCATCGTCTTGGAAAGGGGCACCCGGTACGGGAGTTTCCAGCGCTTGATCCGCCCCGGCGGGATGATCCAGACTTTTTCCTTGAAATCAAACTCGGACCAATCGGCTCTGATAATTGGGTTCACCCGTTGTCCGGTCAGTATGAGAACTTTCATGCTCAATCCCACCAAAGTGGGTGGAAGGGCTTGCCAGAGCTTTGGGATATCAGCCCAAGGAACCGCCGTGAGATTATCGTACTCAATATTTTGTGGACCAAGCTTGTTGTCCACCAACTTCATCAAGTCACGGTCAACGCGCGGATCATCGAACGCGACATAGCCTATAACAGCGTTGATCCAATGCCTGAGTTTCCGCGTCTTCTCGCGGCCCCAAATAGGTTTCAGAAACTTGATCAGGTCTTCTGCGGTCAAGGAGGCTATCGGTTTCCGCCCGATATGCGGAAACACATTGAGTTCCATACCGTTGATCCAGTTTTCCGGCTTGGCGTAGTGCTGGCAGTGCACTTGCCAATATTCTCGCGCAGCCTTTTCAAAGGTGGTTCCGCGCCGCCTAACGGCGGCTCGTTCGTCTATCGGGTCGATTCCACGGGCCTTAAGCGCACGCGCCTTTGTTGCCTCTTCCCGTGCGGTCCGCAATGAAACCTCGGGATAGCTGCCCAAACCCATTTCTCTGGCGCTACCATTCAAGGTGTATTTGTAGAGCCAACAAGCCCCGCGTTTCTTTTTGTCGAAGTACAGCCCGTCCCCGTCGTGATACTTCTTCGGTGCCAAGGTGGGAAGTTCAGCGGCTTTCAAAGTACTCATTGGAACGCATCCTCCGCGTGTGAGGCTCAAATTGAGCAAGCGCTCGACCCCTCAGGGGTTAAGGGTATCGAACAACTGACCCCCAAACTAACCCCCAAGTAGATATTGATCCAGAAAATTCGGATTATCGTTAAGTCATTGTTTTTATTGTAATTGTGAAATTAAATGTTCTACATATAGTCCATTGCGATTCCCCTACGGGCTGCCACTTTTTCCTGTAAGATATTGATTTTGCATCGGAAATTCAGAGGGCTGGATTTCTATACATTCTCTAATGCAAGTGCACAGGCTGCCCGAAAGCCCGGCGAACGCTCACGAAGACGTGACCGCATGTCGCACTCTGCGAAGTCGGGTGCCTTCCAGCTTCGCCCGTAAAGGGCCACACAAACACGTTATCCGTGTTAGGGTCGCGGCATTGAATCGCTAAAGAGGATAAGGGCTTGGACGGAAATTCTGTGGTTGTTTTGGTGCTGGCGCTGGCGTCAATCGTGTCGTTGGCCGGGGTGATCTACCCATTCAAGCCGTTCAAGAGCCGTTGGGTTGCCTTGGCGTCTTTCGTCGGTTGCTTCGTTCTTATCGGCGTAACCGGGCCATCGCCGGAAACTGCGGACACCGCAATGCCGGAAGTGAATGAACGTCCGTGGGCCGCGCCCGAAGGTGACGAACGACTTTGGGTCACGTCCGAACGCTTGAACCGTCGCACATGCCCGTCGGAAAGCTGCGGTGTAGTCGGGCGATTGTTCTTCCGCGAAGGCGTGACCGTGCATGAAGAACGCGACGGTTGGGCGCGGATTTCGCAACGCTATGACGCGTCGTGCGTCGGCGGTCGAAGCGAATACGTCGATACAGGCAACGCAGCCTGCGACCCTGCAAACGGCATTACCGACGGGCAGTTCGCCGAATGGGTGTCGATGGAATACCTATCGGAAATGCGCCCGCCCGATCCGGCTGCGGATGCGTCGGGGATTGAAGAATTGGTGGCCGGGTCCGACGACTTCGCGCGATACCGAACCGCGTTCGCAGAAGCAGCCCAATCGCTGATCGCGCAGCGCCGATGCACCGAACGCGACTTCCGCGACATGGGCGGTTGGGTGAAGTCTACAAGCCATAGCAACCAACCTGTCTACTTCACCTACTGCGGCGGTGCGACGGTCGCCAACCGCCTGTATTTGAACGCCGATACAGGGGAAGTCTTCCGGTGAAAAAGAACCCCGGTCGCGTCATTGAACGCGAACCGGGGTCAGTTGCCCTTGGCACTTAAGGGAACTTGCGTCACGCGACTGCGGCGTAGGTGCTGCGACAAACTTCAAGGGTGCGGGCACGATCCGACGCCGTGACGGTGTAGAGCGGCACAGCAAGCAAGGCGGTTTCGGTAAGGTCTACGGACAAGCCTTCGGCGGCAAGGGCCGCGTTGATCGTGGTCGCCGGGGAAGCAATGCCCACAACGACAACGTGAACGCGCCGATGATCCGGGAATGGCTGGACGCCAACCCCATCGGGATCGAGGACGGGCTGCGCCACGACAAATGGTGCGCGATGATGTGGCCCCGGCTGCGATTGTTGCATGAGTTGTTGGCAGAAGATGGAAGCCTATGGGTAACACTAGACGACAATGAAGCCCAACGCGGAAAGTTGATTTTGGACGAGGTATTCGGCGAACATTGTTTCGTAACGAATATCGTTTGGCAGGCACGGTATTCAGTTTCGAACGACACAGACGTTTCGCTTTCTCACAACCACATCCTTGTCTATTCAAAACACAAGGACACATGGAAGAAACTGCGAAATGAGTTGCCGCGCGACGAAACCCAGGCAAAGCAATATTCCAACAATGACGACGATCCCAAAGGTCCTTGGCGCGCAATTCCATGGGATGCACCAAACGTACGGGAAAACCTGTCCTACCCTATTACTACTCCTTCGGGTGCCGTCCGTTTTCCCCCGCGCGGAAGATGTTGGTCGCGGGAAGAAGCCAAGTGGAAGGAAATTGTCGCCGCAGGATTGGATTACTATGGCCAGAACGGCGATGGAGCACCATCCTACAAGCGGTATCTCGAGGACGCGGGAACGGTTGTTCCAACAACTTGGTGGCCACACACCAATTCTGGTCACACAGATGAAGCAAGCAAGGAACTTGCAGCGTTCAATCTCGATGTCCCCTTCCAGACACCAAAGCCGCTACGGCTCCTGGAGAAAATCCTTACGATTGCGACGCGACCAGACAGCGTAGTCTTGGATAGCTTCGCCGGATCAGGGACAACCGGGCACGCTGTTCTTTCGCTGAACAAACGGGACGGCGGCAACAGGCGCTTCATTCTTGTTCAATTGGATGAAGAGAACGGAAAGGCGAATGCGGACAATTTGACTGCCGAACGGGTGCGGCGGGTGATCAATGGCTATGACTTCACCGGCACGCAAAAGACGCAATTCTTGCGCGAGCGGCTGAACTGGCGGGCCATCGAAAAGGCGGGCGATCTGGTGGACAAGGTGCAGGGGATCGAAAACCTGCATGGCCATGAATACGACCGGATCACGAAACAGGTGAAGGACGGCGAGTTGATCGTCACCGGCGAAAGGCGGGTGAGCATTTCGAGTTCCGGAGAATTCGTTATTCGACCGTTGCCCGATGTGACGCGCGCGTCTGGGTCAAAGCAAAGACGCTTCGCAAGACAGTTGAGGGCGAGCTTGACCTATTGCTCATTCGCTACGCAGCGGACGGAAATGTGGCGATGCCGACCGATGGCGATGGCACTTGGACCATTCAGCAAACTTGCATCTACAACGTGATGAACGGGAAATTCGTTGAGTAAGCGAAGTAGCCCATAATCCATCTTGGCTTTGGGTCCTTCCAGGGGTGGGGGTGCGTCGGGCGGGGACACCGACCCGCGTTCCGCGAGCGTTTGGAAAAATCGCCCAACGCAGTTGCGCCATGTTGCGCCTGAGATTGGCTGGACGAGATCATGGGATATTTCGAATGTCTCAGTTGCTCACCCAGTAAACCTGCAAGGTGAGCGCCTAACCATCTGATTTTGCTTACCCTATCAGTCTCTCGCCCTCTCACCTTAGTCTCTAAGGAGCTGTCTAGGACACCCGTGTCAGCGCGTTCCAGACTGGTAGGTATCGGGCACGCGCATGCCGTTTGTCGCTCTTTGATGTCCACTGGTGCGTCACGTGGTGGGGGTCAGTCCCCCGCCAGTTCTTGCTCGCCGTCCCAGCCTTCTTCCCGTGCGCGGGCGATCGCCGCGTTCTGGATGCGCAT
Organism: Mesobacterium hydrothermale; assembly: GCF_035818635.1. Classification (NCBI taxonomy): domain Bacteria; kingdom Pseudomonadati; phylum Pseudomonadota; class Alphaproteobacteria; order Rhodobacterales; family Roseobacteraceae; genus Mesobacterium; species Mesobacterium hydrothermale. Next base: position 5,097 of record NZ_JAYLLH010000011.1, read on the forward strand.
GAAGTTTGCGCGAATGTCGTCGGGCAAAGCACCGACCCGGAAGCCATATTTTTCCCATTCTGCATCGACCTTTTCCCACAGGGACTGAATGCCGGCGGGCAGCCAGCCTTCGCAGGTTTCGGTTTCGGGAATCAGGCCGAATACCCAAGCATCGCGAATGATCTTCGCTGTGTCGGTCATACCTCCGTTGATTTCGTTGTGAATGCCGACGTAGCGCTTGGGGGTGTTCATGTGGCCTCCGCTTGGGTTTGGTCCTGCGAGTATATGCCGGCCATGCCGGGTTTCAACGCGGCAAAACGCGATCTGCCCGCGCCGGTCAGGGCGCGGCTGTCGCTGGATCATACAAAATCGATATCCAGGTGCCTGAACATCGCCTCGTCGACGTTCAGCAGAAACAGGCTCTCGCTCACTGGCAGGTTGCACTGGTGCGTCCAACTGAGCATTGTGCCATCCGGGCCAAAATCAACGTCATAGTCAGAAAATCGCGCGGCATCGATGTCGATTTCGATCCGATCAACGAACTCCCTGTCGAAGATGATGTCATTTCCAGTCCGACCGGCGGTGAACACGAAGGAATCCGCACCTTCGTTTCCCCAAATCCAGTCGCCAGGCGCATCAGCGGGCAGCCAGGCCGCTGCGCCTCAGCGGATGGGCCGGACCAAACGCCCGATCGGGATCAACTGGTCAAGCTTGCAAACAGCGTCGGCAGTTTTTCCGGCAGCCGGTCCACGTGATCCACGATGGTATAGTTGTTCAGACCGAAGATGCGTTTGACATAGCTGTCGGCGTTCGGGTCCAGCGTCAGGCAGTACGTAAAGACACCTTTTCCGTACAATTCCTCGACCGCCTTGCGGGTATCATGGCGCAGGTGCTGCGGATCACGTTCGTCGATGTCGGCCGGTTCGCCATCGGTGACCAGCAGGATCAGCTTGCGGCGTTCGGGTTGTTTCAGCAGTCCCGCCCCGGCGTGGCGCAGCGCCGCGCCCATGCGGGTGCTCAGGCCCCCCTTCATGCCGTCCAGTCGCGCCTTGGCCTCGTCGTCGAACCGTTGCGCAAAATCCTTGAACTTGTAGTAGTGCACATCGTGCCGCCCGTCCGACGCAAAACCATGCAGCGCGAAAGGGTCGCCAATGCCGTTGATGGCGGTGGCCACCAGGGTTGCAGCCTCTTTCGTCAGATCCAGAACGGTCTTGTCCGAGCCTTCGACCAAGTCGTTGGTGCTTTCCGACAGGTCCAGCAGCACGGTCACCGCCAGGTCGCGCGACTTGATCACGTTGCGCATGGTGATGCGCGGATTGGGCTGTTCGCCCATGCGGATCGCGATCATCGCATCGACGGCGGCGTTCAGGTCGATCTCGTCGCCATCCTCCATCCCCCTGACGCGCTGCACGCCTGCGGGCGACAGCATGTCGATGATCTGGCGGATGCGATGCGCCACAGGCTTGTGTTCGGTCAGGATGTCGTCAACCACCTGCGGGTCACCCTTGGTGGCGAGGCGTTCATAGACCGTGGCCCAGTCCGGACGGAACAGCTGAACCTGATAGTCCCATTCCTGGTAGTGATAGGGGGCCGAGATCGGCTCTTTGCCCCACATGTCGTTGAAGGACACGGTCGCCTCGCCCGCGTCCTCGTAGGGCATCATCTCGTCCTTGCAGATCCAGATTTCCTGCGCGTCGTCGCCCGCCAGTTCGCAATCCACCTCGTTCGCCATCTCCACGGCGTTGACGTATTTGCGCACCTGCCGTTGGCTGGCGGGGATGTATTCGGCGCCGTGCGCGTCCCAGTCGAATTCCTTGAATTCCCAGACGAACCGGTTGTCGTCACGGTACGGAATGCGGATCGAATTGAGGATACGCAGGCTCGGCACGTCGCGGGTGCTGGCAAAGCAGTGGAACAACTCCATCCCGAGGTGCCACGACAGCATGTTGTTGGCGCATTTTTCCGCGATCTCGGTGTGAAACTTCGCGCCCAGCAGGTCCAGATCCTCACGCCCGGTCAGCGCTTCGGGGTCATTCAGAAGCAGCGCGAATTTCTCCAGCCACTCGACGGTGACATGCTCCAGGTCGCTCGCGTGTTCCAGCCGCAAGATGCGGCCCCAAAGCTTGGCCAGCCCCGGGAAATCACGCGCTGCTATCCATTCGACGCGGGCGTCCTCGACCAGCCCGATAAAGAACATCTGCGCCGGCGACAGCTGTTCGGCCGAGATCGGCCGGGTGGTGTATTGCATATGCGCGGCCTGATGCGCCGCCATCGCGCGATAAAGCTCGACCCCGGTGAGGCCTGGCAGTTCGTCCACCGCGTCGGGCAGGTGCATCACATGGTGTTCGACATAAGGCTTGAAGCCTTCGTAGTCGGCGGCGGTCGGACGCAGGAAGAAATCGCGCCCCCACAGCGCCCGCAGGTAGAAGTTCAGCTTGCGCTGGGTGTCGATGAACAGCGTGCCGCGTCGCTCCTGTTGCAGAACCTTGCGGCTGTCGGGGCTTTGCAGGCTGAAATATTTGGTCAGGTTGGCCAGGTCGCGGCGGTATGCCTCGGCCCCGAAATTGGCCCAGCGGCGCAGGCCGGACAGGGTCAGCTTGGACAGAAGTTCGTCGATCACGCCCAGCATCGGCCGCAGCCCGCGTGAGGCCTTGGCCGACAGCTGGTGGATCAGGTTCAGATAGCCGCGCAGCAGTTCCGGGTCACCCAGGCGCCGCGCCGCTGTCGGCAGCGAAGAAAAGAGCAGGGCGATCACCTCGCCCGAGGTCATCGAAGAGAGTTTCATCGCCGCGCCCAGACAGTCGCGCAGTACGTCTTCGCCGCATTCCTTGGCGACAAGCGGCATGTTTTCCAGCCAGGCCATGACCAGGTCATGGCCGCGTCCCAGGTTGCACAGGCCCTTGGCGCCTTCCATGTAATCCGACAGTCCGGCGGGGCTCATCACGCGGGCGGCGTCGGCGAACAGGGCCTCGACCGTTCCGTACATGTCTTCAGGCGCTTTGGCGAAACAGGCCTGATATTCGTCAAGAGTCAGTGTCATGTCTGGCCTATGGTCTTGTTGGGTCCTGCGCCGGGACCCCCCTGTTCCAGGGAGGAGCGGGGATAGGAGCCAGGGTGGCCCCGGGGCAGGGAAGACTTCGTCGTCAGACGAAGAATGTCTCGACAGCTGCCTGAAGCGTCTGGCGCATGTCGGGATCGTCGGTCAGCGGGGTGACCAGCGTCATCAGGCAGGCGGCGGTGGGCTCGACACCCTCGGCGATCATCTGGCCGGCATAGACCAGCAGACGGGTCGAAATGCCCTCATCCAGCCCGTGACCCTTCAGGTTGCGGGTGCGGTGCGCGATCTGCACCAGTTTGCCGGCGGTATCGGGATCGACCCCGGTTTCGCGGGCGACGATCTCGGCCTCCACGGTGGCGTCGGGATAATCGAAGTCCAGCGCGGCGAAACGCTGTTTGGTGGACTGCTTGAGGTCCTTCATCAGCGACTGGTAGCCGGGGTTGTAGGAAATCACGAGCTGGAAATCCGGGTGCGCCTCGATCAGTTCGCCCTTCTTGTCCAGAGGCAGCTGGCGGCGGTGGTCGGTCAGCGGGTGGATCACCACGGTGGTGTCCTGACGCGCCTCGACGATTTCATCGAGATAGCAGATCGCGCCAATGCGGGCCGCGGTGGTCAGCGGGCCATCCTGCCACTTGGTCCCGTCCTTATCCAGAAGGAAACGGCCAACCAGGTCGGACGCGGTCATGTCTTCGTTACAGGCCACGGTGATCAGCGGGCGCCCAAGTTTCCAGGCCATGTATTCCACGAAACGCGATTTGCCGCAGCCGGTCGGACCCTTCAGCATCACCGGCATCCGGCGGGCATAGGCGGCCTTGTAGAGCGCGTCTTCGCCTGCGGTCACGCGATAGAACGGTTCTTTCGCGACCTTGTACTGGCTTGCATCATGCACGGTCATCGGTCCGTCACTTTCCTTGTATCCTGCGTTCATCTTTCCCGAAATACTCCGGGGGGTGCGGGGGGCAGCGCCCCCCGCGTGTCGGGCCGCTTGCGGCGCGACACCTATCGTCAGACGGGCTTGCCGCGATAGACAACCATTTCCGCGCCCTTGGACTGGGCGAAGTTGTCAAAGCCGATCAGCTTGACGTGGTTGTTCGGGTGCGCCTTGTGGCAGGCTTCGGCCTCGGCCAGGATCACGTCCACATCGGTTTCGCCGAACATCGGCAGCTTCCACATATACCAGAAGTTCGAGGTGGCGTTTTCCGGTTCGGTGTGTTCGACCGCCGGGTTCCAGCCCTTGGACACGATATATTCCACCTGCTTGCGGATGCGGTCGGCATCCATTTCCGGCAGGTAAGAAAAGGTTTCGAACTTGCGGCTGTTCACGTCGCTCAGGGACGATTTGTAGTCCTGCATCTCGCTCATGGGGGTATTCCTTTCGATTCGGTAGGGTCAGGGGCCCCGGGACAGGCCCGGGGCCGCGTCGCTTAGCGGTGCTGAACGTCAAGCTTGTCGACGGTGTCGAATTCGAACTTGATCTCTTTCCAGGTTTCCATGGCAGTCGCCAGTTCCGGGCTGGACTTGGCGGCGTTGACCAGGATGTCCTTGCCTTCCTTTTCCAGCTCGCGGCCCTGGTTGCGGGCCTCGACGCAGGCTTCCAGCGCCACGCGGTTGGCTGCGGCACCCGCCGCGTTGCCCCAGGGGTGGCCCAGCGTGCCGCCGCCGAACTGCAGAACCGAGTCGTCGCCAAAGATCGACACCAGCGCCGGCATGTGCCAAACGTGGATGCCGCCCGAGGCCACCGGGAACACACCCGGCATCGCGCCCCAGTCCTGATCGAACATGATGCCACGCGACCGGTCTTCCTTGATGAAGCTGTCGCGCATCATGTCGATCCAGCCCAGCGTCGCGTCGCGGTCGCCTTCCAGCTTGCCCACAACGGTGCCCGAATGCAGGTGGTCACCGCCGGACAGGCGCAGCATCTTGGTCAGCACGCGGAAGTGGATACCGTGGTTCGGGTTGCGGTCCAGAACGGCGTGCATCGCCCGGTGGATGTGCAGCAGCATCCCGTTATCGCGGCACCAGTTTGCCAGACCGGTGTTGGCGGTGAAGCCGGCGGTCAGGTAGTCGTGCATGATGATCGGCGCGCCGATTTCCTTGGCGTATTCCGCGCGCTTGTACATTTCTTCCGGGGTGGGCGCGGTGACGTTCAGATACGACCCCTTGCGTTCGCCGGTTTCCTGTTCTGCCTTCTGGATCGCTTCCATTACGAAATCGAAACGGTCACGCCAGCGCATGAACGGCTGCGAGTTGACGTTTTCGTCGTCCTTGGCGAAGTCCAGACCGCCGCGCAGCACTTCATACACTGCCCGGCCATAGTTCTTGGCCGACAGGCCCAGCTTGGGCTTGATGGTACAGCCCAGCATCGGGCGGCCATACTTGTTCAGCTTGTCACGCTCGACCTGGATGCCGTTGGGCGGGCCACCGCAGGTCATGATATATGCCAGCGGCACACGCACGTCTTCCAGACGCAGCGAGCGCACGGCCTTGAAGCCGAAGACGTTGCCGACCAGCGAGGTCAGCACGTTCACGACCGAGCCTTCTTCGAACAGGTCGATCGGGTAGGCGATGAAGGCATAGAAGGCGTCATCGTTGCCCGGCACGTCCTCGATCGCGTAGGCGCGGCCCTTGTAGTAGTCCAGGTCGGTCAGCAGGTCGGTCCAGACGGTGGTCCAGGTACCGGTCGAGCTTTCTGCAGCAACGGCGGCCGCCGCTTCTTCCCGCGGAACGCCTTCTTGGGCGATAACCTTGAAGCAGGCCAGGAAATCCGTGTCCTTGGGGGTGTATTCGGGCATCCAGTACGTTTCCCGATACTCCTTCACCCCAGCGTTATAAGTCTTTGCCATGACGGTTGTATCCTCCTCTAACGGCGACTTTGATCGTTTGCTAATTGACCCCGGAAATAAGGGACACTAGATATTTTTTATGACAAGCATAGACAAAGATTGATGCATTTCCGATGCCACGGATCGTCCCTCCCACCTTTCAGCAGTTGCGCCTTTTCGATGCTGTGGCGCGGCATGGGTCGATCACCCGCGCCGCTGAAGAGGTGAACCTGACACAGCCTTCGGTGTCGATGCAGGTGAAAAGGTTGGAAGAAAAAATTGGGCTACCGCTAACGGAACAGATCGGCAAAACCCTGCATTTGACCTTTGCAGGTGCAGAAGTTGCGAAAGCTTCGCACGACATTCTTGAGCGTCTGGACGAGCTGGAATCGGCCTTGCGCGACATGCACCGAGAGGTCGCGGGACCGCTTTCGGTGGTCGTCATTTCCTCTGCGAAGTACTTTTTGCCGCAGTTGCTGGGTCAATTCAAACGACGTTTCCCCAGGGTAAAGCCGCGTTTGCAGATCACCAACCGCGAAACGATTCTGGCGCGCATGGCCGCGAATGCCGATGACATCTATATCATCGGGCGCTGGCCCGAAGAGCTGTCGGTGACCGCCGTACCGTTCCTGGAAAACGTCATCACCTTTGTCGCCCGGCCCGATCATCCGCTGGTTGGCCAGAAATCCATCCCGCTGGCGCGCATCGCGCAAGAAGAGGTGATCCGCCGTGAACCTGGCTCTGGCACACGGCAAGCCGTCGACAAGCTGTTCAACGAGGCAGGGGTGTCGCTGGACGCGCTGATGGAATTCGACGACAGCGAAGCGATCAAGCAGGGTGTCATTTCCGGCCTGGGGATCGCGTACCTGTCACGCCACATGCTGCGGCTGGAACTGGCCGCGGGCGAAGTGGCGGAACTGGACGTGCAGGGCTTCCCGCTGCGGCGCAGGTGGTTCGCTGTGCACCCCAAGGGCAAGCGACTGAGCAACGCGGCGCAAAGTTTTCAGGACTTCCTGCAAAACGAAAGTGCGCGGACGATGGCCGATTCCGCGGGTTGAGCGGCTGGACACCTGGCGCCAAAGCCGTCACAGGGATGCGACAGACCGACCTGTTTCAGTCTCGGGCTGAAAAGATAGGTTACGCCCAAACAGTCGAAATGCCCCGCTGATGTCTTCACCGTCCCCCCTGAACCGCCTCGTGCCTGCGGGCGCCAAGCCGCACTTGCGTCGCGCCGCCACGCTGGCCGCGCTGTCAGGGGCAGTCTGGCCGTTGCAGGCGCTGGCGATTGCGTGGTCGGTGGCGGTCTGGGCCGATCCGGATGTCTCTGGCCCGCTTTGGGCGCTCGCCATCGCGTTTGGCTGTCTTGGCATCCTGCGCGCGATGCTGGACCGGCTCGGGGCCCGTGCGGCTTTTCGTGCGGCGGACCTGACACTGACGGATTGCCGTCAGCGGTTGATGGACCGCGAAACCCGCACCCTTGCGCGGCGCGGTGGCTCTGCTGATCTGGCCGCGCTTCTGACGCAGAAGACCGCGCTGCTCGTGCCGTACCTGTCGCGTTATCGCCCGGCGATGTCTCGGGTGATGCTGGTGCCGCCGTTGATCCTGATCCTCAGCTTCTATGTCTCCTGGGCGGTCGGTCTTGTGCTGCTGGTGGCCGGGCCGCTGATTCCGGTGTTCATGGCGCTAGTCGGCATGGCCGCGAAAGAGGCCAGCGAACGCCAGATGATCGAGATCGGCGATATCAACCGGCTGTTGATCGACCGCATTTCGGCCTTGCCCGATCTGCGGCTTTTGAATGCCACAGACCGGTCCGTCATCGATTTCGAGGCACGCGCCGAAGGTCTGCGGGCACGCACCATGGCGGTGCTGCGTGTGGCCTTTCTGTCGTCGACCGTGCTGGAACTTTTTTCCGCCATCGGCGTGGCGATGGTCGCGGTTTACGTGGGCTTTACCCTTCTGGGGGAAATCACCTTTGGCTATTGGGCCACGCCTCTGACCTTGGGCGAAGGCGTCTTTGTCCTTCTGCTTGCGCCTGAATTCTTCCAACCGCTGCGGGATCTGGCCTCGGCCTGGCACGACCGCGCTGCCGCACAGGCCGTTGCGCAAGAGATCGATGATCTGGCATCTCGTGACGTCGTTGCCATCCTTGGTACCGGAGCACAGACCCCGCCGCTTGCCGGGCCTGCAACCATCTCGGTCCGGGGTCTTTCGGTACGGCGCGATGAGCAGCGGATCGACTATCCCGATTTCGAGCTTGCCGCCGGGGGCAGCCTTGCCATCTGGGGCGGGAGCGGTACCGGAAAATCGACACTGCTGGACGTCCTTGCAGGGGTCTTGCCGGCGAGTGCCGGACACGTCATCGTTGCCGGTCAGCCGTTGACCGACGACACCGCCGATGCCTGGCGGGCCCGGCTGGGCCACGTGCCGCAATCCGTGCATTTCCGCGATGTTTCGTTGCGCGCGTTTCTTGATCCGGCGGCGCGTGGTGATGATCTGGCCCCCGCGTTACAGGCCGCCAAGGCCGAAGGAATCGTCGCGGCCTTGCCTGACGGGCTGGAAACACGGTTGGGCGAAACTGGTGCTGGCGTGTCGGGGGGCGAGGCGCGGCGGCTGTTGCTGGCGCGGGCGTTCTACAGCCAGGCTGATGTGATCCTGGCTGATGAGCCCACCGCCGATCTGGACGCCACCACCGCGGACCAGGTGATCGACGCACTTTGTACGCTTGCGCGCTCGGGTCGTACGGTTGTGGCCGTCACCCACGATCCACGTCTGCGTGACGCGCTGGGTGCCGTGCTGGAACTGGAGGGCCGGATATGAAAGCCCTTTGGCGCGCCTTTCGCCTGATCTGGCAGGCCACGCCGCTGGCCATGCTGCGCGATGCCGGAATGAGCACGCTTGTCCTGATCATGGGGGCGGCGTTGCTGGGTTTGTCGGGCTGGTTCATTACCGCGACTGGTGTCGCCGGGTTGGCCGGAATCGGCATCGCGTTCGACGTATTCCGCCCCAGTGCGGGGGTGCGCCTGCTGGCGCTTGGCCGGGCGGGGGCGCGGTATTTCGAGCGGCTGATGTCACATGACGCGACATTGCGGGCACTGGCGGTGCTGCGGGTCACGCTGTTGCAGCGGTTGGCGCGCTGGCCGATCCCGCGCTTGCGGCACCTGCGTGGCGCGTCTGCCTTGACGCGGATCACGGCGGACGTGGATGCGCTGGACGGCGTGGCGTTGCGGCTGGCCCTGCCCTTGATGGCAGCCCTGACGACCCATGTGATGGTCTTTTTGGTGCTCAGTTGGCTGGTCACGATGCAGGTCGCCGCTGTGATCCTTGTCGGCTACCTGTTGGGCGGGGCGATTGTCCTGATGCGGGTGACCTTTGCCACGCTTGCCCCGTCGACCGAGGCCGAAGAGGCGATGCAACGCCTGCGCCGTCAGGCGATCGGCCTGTTCCGGGGGCAGCGCGATGTCATTCTGCAAGGCGAACTGCCCGCGATCCGCACCGCGCTGGACGGGGCCGAGGTCGAGGCGCGCGCGGCGCTTGAGCGGCTGGATCGGGTCGACACCGGTGCCGGTTTCTGGATGCAGGTGTCGATTGCCGGGATCGTGTCGGTGGTTCTTGGCCTGTCGGGCTGGTTGGTGACCCAAGGCGCTGTCGATGCCGCGCCAGCCGCCATCGGGGTTTTTGTTGCGCTTTCGCTTGCGGAGTCGCTTTTGCCCCTGCGCCGGGGCGTTGCCGAGGTCGGACGAATCCGCGACGCAGTCGGCCGGGTCCTGGACGGGTCCGAGAGCGATGCCCTTCCCGTGGTCAAGACGACACCGAAAGCCGATGCGGGGCAAGGGATTTCCGTCACCGACCTATGCATCAACCGCCCCGGCGGCGGTCTGCTGTTGCAGGGGTTGAGTTTCCACGTTGCGCCAGGTGAAACGATGGCCTTCGTCGGGACCAGCGGGTCGGGGAAAAGCACGCTGCTGGATGTTCTGGCCGGGGTCGGCACCGCTGCAGGTGGCGCGGTCCGCATTGGTGGTGTTGATCTGGCGGACTGGCCAGAAGACGATCTGCGGCGATGGCTGACGCTGTTACCACAACGCTCTGCCCTGGTCAGTGGCAGCCTCCGGGAAAACCTGTCGCTTGCTCGCGCAGACGTGACTGACGCCGATGCCTTGGCCGTGCTTGAGGCCTGTGCCCTTACCGGTGTTGTCGAGGGACGGGGCGGACTGGGGGCGATCCTGGGTGAAGGCGGGGCAGGGCTCTCGGGCGGAGAGGCGCGGCGGCTTGTGTTGGCGCGCGCTTTGTTGAGGCGTCCCAACGTTTTACTGCTTGATGAACCGACCGAAGGGCTTGATGCGCAGACAGCTCGCGCGGTCCTTCGCGGCATTCGAAACTATCTGCCCGATGCGGCGATCCTGGTGGCGGCACACCGCCCGGCAGAACAGGAATTCGCCGACCGTCTAGTGACGGTGGAAAAATAAATCTGAGATTCAGAATATAATTGATCCAGATCAAGACCCGACTCGGGTTGGCCATTTAGCAAGACGCCCAAAGCTAAATCTACGAAGTAGGTTTGCTTGTCACGTTAAATATGAATCGGCGATATGCCTAATATCGCCGCAAACCGAGGAGAATGCACATGGAGCTCGGACTTATCGAGTTGTCGCGTCTGCAGTTTGCGATGACCGCCATGTATCACTTCCTCTTCGTGCCGCTGACGCTTGGTCTGTCGATCATCGTTGCGATCATGGAGACGGTCTATGTGATGACGAACCGCCCGATCTGGCGCCAGATGACCAAGTTCTGGGCCTCGCTGTTCGGAATCAACTTTGTTCTTGGCGTTGCAACCGGCATCACCATGGAATTCCAGTTCGGCATGAACTGGAGCTACTACAGCCACTATGTCGGTGACATCTTTGGCGCGCCGCTGGCGGTCGAGGGTCTGATGGCCTTCTTCCTCGAAGCGACCTTCGTCGGCCTGATGTTCTTTGGCTGGGACAAGATGTCCAAGCCGGCACACGCGGTTGTCACCTGGCTTGTGGCCATCGGGTCGAACTTCTCGGCTTTGTGGATCCTGATCGCCAACGGCTGGATGCAGAACCCGGTTGGCGCAGAATTCAACCCCGACACCATGCGGATGGAAATGACGTCGTTCTTCGACGTGGTCTTCAACGAAGTCGCCCAGGCGAAATTCGTGCACACCGTGTCGGCCGGTTACGTGACCGCGTCGGTCTTCGTTCTGGGCGTTTCGGCGCTGTACCTGCTGCAAGGTCGTCACATGGACCTGGCCCGTCGGTCGATCTCGGTCGCGGCGGCCTTCGGTCTGGCCTCGGCCCTGTCGGTTGTCGTTCTTGGCGATGAATCCGGCTATTCGGCAAGCCACACCCAGAAGATGAAACTGGCCGCGATCGAAGCAATGTGGGAAACTCACGACGCGCCCGCGCCGTTCACGCTGGTCGGTATTCCGGACAAGGAAGCCCGTGAAACCCATTACGCGGTGGAAATTCCGTGGGTGATGGGCCTGATCGGCACCCGTTCGCTGACCCATGACATTCCGGGCATCAACGATCTGGTGAAAGAAGCAGAGCACAAGATCCAGCGTGGTCTGGTGGCTTATGACGCCCTGATGACCATCCGCGAACAGCGCGACAACACCCCGGCAGAGGTGCGCGCCGCTTTCGAGGAAAACTCGGACGACCTGGGCTTTGCCTTCCTGCTGAAGAAATACGTCGAGGATCCGCGTACCGCTACGCCGGAACAGATCCAGATGGCTGCCAATGACACCATTCCCGGCGTCGGTCCGTTGTTCTGGGCCTTCCGTCTGATGGTTGCGCTGGGCTTCAGCTTCATCGCGGTCATGGTGTTCTTCTTCATCCGGGCCAACTTCTTCCAGATGCAGTTCCCGCGCTGGTCGCTTTATGCCGCCGTCGCCATCATCCCGACGCCGTGGCTCGCTGCAGAGCTGGGCTGGTTCGTCGCCGAATTCGGGCGTCAGCCGTGGACCGTGGACGGCGTTCTGCCGACCGCCCTGTCGGCCTCGCACCTGTCGGTGGGCGACCTGCTGATCACCCTGGCCGGGTTCGTCACCTTCTATTCCATCCTGTTCATCATCGAGATGAGCCTGATGGTGAAATACATCAAGAAGGGCCCGTACATGGACGTTCCGGAAACCGCGACCTGGCAGGAGCGCCATGAGCACCGCCTGCGCACCCATGATGGCCAGGGCCCGTTCGCGCCCACGCCTGCGGAGTAAATCACATGATCCTTCATGACCTTTTCACCTTCGAATTCCTGCGCGTGGTCTGGTGGGCCCTGCTTGGGGTCCTTCTGATCGGCTTTGCCCTGACCGACGGGTTCGACATGGGTGTCGGTGCGCTGCTGCCCTTCGTCGGCAAGAACGGCATGGAACGCCGCATCACCATCAACACCATCGGCCCGGTCTGGGAAGGCAACCAGGTGTGGTTCATCCTGGGCGGTGGCGCGATCTTCGCCGCCTGGCCGCCGCTCTACGCGGTCAGCTTCTCGGGGTTCTACCTGGCGATGTTCGCGGTGCTGGCTGCCCTGATCCTGCGTCCCGTCGGCTTCAAGTACCGCTCCAAGCGTGACAGCCAGGCATGGCGCAACGGTTGGGACTGGGCACTTTTCGTCGGCGGTGCGGTTCCGGCCCTGCTGTTCGGCGTGGCGGTGGGCAACGTTCTGCTGGGCGTGCCGTTCCACCTGACCCCGGACCTGATGCCGATGTATGACGGCACCTTCTACGGCAAGTTCCTGGGGCTGTTGCGTCCCTTCGCCCTGCTGGCCGGTGTCGTGTCGCTGTCTATGCTGCTTATGCACGGCGCGGCGTGGCTGACGCTCAAGGCGGAAGGCCCGGTGCAGGAACGCGCCCGCAAGATCGGCACCGTTGCCGGGATCGTGGCCGCGGCGTCTTATGCGCTGGCAGGTGTCTGGCTTGCGATCGGGGTCGACGGCTTTGCCATCGTTGGCGAAGTGGTCAAGGACGGCCCGTCGAACCCGCTGTATTCCGAAGTCGCCCGCGGCGGCAGCTGGATCAGCGCCTATGCCGAACGTCCGTGGATCATCATCGCTCCGGTCATGGGCTTTGCCGGGATTGCCATGGCGGTTATGGGGCTGCGCGCCGGTCGCGAAGTGTCCACCCTGTTGTGGTCGAAACTGGCAATCACCGGGATCATCTCTTCGGTTGGCCTGACGATGTTCCCGTTCATCCTGCCGTCGACCGTGGATACGAACAGCTCTTTGACCGTCTGGGACAGCTCGTCCTCGCATCTGACGCTGTTCGTGATGCTGGTTATGGCACTGATCTTCATGCCGATCATCCTCGCTTACACCTCCTGGGTCTACAAGGTCCTGTGGGGCAAGGTGACCGAGGCTGACGTGACCGGCAACCCGACCTCCTACTGAGAAAGGAACCTGAACATGTGGTATTTTGCATGGATCCTTGGTCTTCCTCTGGCCGCCCTTCTGGCTGTTCTGAACGCCATGTGGCTGGAACTGCGCACCGATGCCTGCTTTGCCGGTGAAGGCGAATGCCCGGTGGGTGAGCACCACAACAAGGACCATTTCCACGGCTGATGCGTGGACATGAACGCCGCAGCCTGACCCATCGTCCCGGGCCGCGCTGCACATAGGGACCGGGGCGGTCTTGCAGGACCGCCCCGACGCCCCACGGAAATTGCCCGATAGTCTCTCTCTCCCATCTGCCCGGCGCACGGGCAACGGAACCGCCGCAAGGTGGAACCGTACGCGCCGCGGCAACCCTAATCCGACAGAGGTAACCATATGAAACGCACCCTGACCGCCGCGCTGATCGCAGCCGCTGCTTTCGCCGCTCCGGCCAAGGCCGAAAACGCCGAGAAGCTTGTGACCGTGGTGACTGCACCCGAGGCGCAGACCCAGCTGATGGCCATGGTCCTGACGTTCCAGGCCGCCAAGCAAGGCGTAACCCCGCACATCCTGCTGTGCGGTCCGGCAGCGGACATCGCCCTGAAGGACGCGCCGGAAAGCGCGACCGCAGGCCAGCCGCCCAAGAACATGAGCCCCCAGGGCCTGATGAAGATGATCATGGCAGAGCCGGGCGCCAAGGTCGAAGTCTGCGCCATCTACCTGCCGGGCAAGGGTGCGGATGCATCCGTGCTGATCGACGGTGTGGGTGTGGCCAACCCCGGCGCCATGGCCGGCGCCATCGTCGCCGAAAATACCCGCGTGATGAGCTATTGATCCACGCGTGAACCCGCCGCAGTCCGGTGTTCGGACTGCGGTTTTTCTTTTTCCCTTGAATAGATCAAACGTTTGATTTAATTCCGAACGCAAGATGGACGCCGCAGAGACCCACCCGACGCGGGCGGCCCTTGTGCAAGCAGCGCTAGAGCTGTTTGGCCAGCAGGGGTTCGATGCAACATCGACCCGCCAGCTTGCTGAGCGGGCCGGGGTCAATGTCGCGGCGATCTCTTATCACTTCGGTGGCAAGGCCGGGTTGCGCAGCGCGTGCGCGCAGGCTGTCGTCAGCAGGATTTCGCAGGCGTTCGGCGCCGCCATGGACAGCGACATGCCGCAATCACCCGCCGCGGCCGCCGACCAGATCGAGGCCGTGTTGCGCCGTCTTGTGTCGCTTCTGGTGGCCGCGCCGGATACGCAGGGCATGGTCGCTTTTGTCCTGCGCGAACTGAGCCATCCCGGCGAAGTGACCGATACCATCTATTCGCAGGTCTTTGCCCCGCGCCATGCGCATTTGTGCCGCTTGTGGGCGATTGCCACCGGGCAGCCGCCTGAGGCCGAGGCGACCCGCCTGACGGTGTTTTCGATCATCGGGCAGGTCCTGTATTTCCGCATCGCCCAGCCTATCGTCGAACGCCGGATGGATTGGGCCGGCATTGGACAAGAGCAAGCCGGACAGATTGCCGATGTCGTTGTCAGAAACCTTCGCGCCACACTGGAAAGGCACCAGATATGAGCCTTCTTTGCAGTTTGCCTTTTGCCGCCGCGCTGTTTGCCGGTTGCGCGCCACCCTCACCGCTGGCGACAGGGTATGTCGAGGGCGAGTATGTGCTTGTTGCCCCTGTCGAGGTTGCGCAGGTCGAACAGATCGCGGTGGCGCGTGGCGACAAGGTGGCTGCGGGGGATCTGCTGGTGTCGATGGACAGCCGCGACGCCGAAATCGCCGTGGCTGAAGCGACCGCCAACCTGGCCCAGGCGCAAAGCCAGTTGGCTGATCTTCTGGAAGGCGCCCGCCCCGAGGAAATCGCAGTGATCGAGGCCAATCTGGCGTCGGCCAAGCTGCAGGCGGATGAGGCGGAACGCGAACGTGATCGGGTCAGGCAACTGTACGAAAAAGGCGTGGCGACGATTGCGCAACGCGACAATGCGGTGACGGCAGCGGATGTGGCAGAGGCTCGGGTCACGCAGATCTCGGCGGAGTTGGCCGTGGCAAGACTGCCTGCGCGCCCGCAGGCCATCGACCGCGCCAAGGCGGCGGTCGATGCGGCCGAAGCCGCGCGGAACAAGGCAGAGTGGCGGCTGGATCAACGCAAACTGACGCTGTCCGAGCCGGTGACCGTTGTCGATGTGATCCGGCAGGTGGGTGAACTGGCGGGACCATCCGCGCCCGTGCTGTCGGTGTTGCCCGACGGCGCGGTGAAGCTGCGGCTGTATGTGCCGGAAACGGCCTTTGAATCGCTGAAGATCGGTGCCTTGCTGAAGGTCAGTTGCGATGGCTGCGCGCCGGATCTGACCGCGAAGATCAGCTATATCTCGGATGAACCGGAATTCACGCCGCCCGTGATCTACTCTCTCGAGAACCGGCAGAAGCTGGTCTACCTGATCGAGGCGCGCCCGTCCGATGGCAAGCGGCTGAAACCCGGGCAGATCGTCGACGTGTCCTATGCGGGGGGGCAGGGTGGCTGAACCGGCGATCACAGTCACCGGCCTGACCAAGCGGTTCGGAGACCGGACCGTGGCAGATGGTGTGACCCTGTCGGTCAGGAAAGGCGAGATCATGGGATTCCTTGGCCCCAACGGGTCGGGCAAGACCACGACGATCCGCATGATGTGCGGCCTGCTGGAACCGGACGAAGGCGAAGGTCGCGTTCTGGGTTTTGATATCCGCAAGGATCGCGGTGCGATCAAGCGAAGGGTTGGCTACATGACCCAGCGGTTTTCGTTCTACGAAGACCTAACGATCCGCGAAAACCTGTGCTTTGTGGCCGGGCTTTATGGCATGCGTCGGCCCGGCAAGGCGGTGCGGGACACGCTGGCCGACCTTGGGCTCAGTTCGCGGCAGAACCAGTTGGCGGGATCGCTTTCGGGGGGCTGGAAGCAGCGCCTGGCGCTGGCGGCCTGTGTCATGCACAAGCCCGACCTGCTGTTGCTGGATGAACCGACTGCGGGCGTCGATCCCAAGGCGCGGCGCGAATTCTGGGACGAGATCCACCGGCTGGCGCAGGGCGGCATGACGGTTCTGGTCTCCACGCATTACATGGACGAGGCCGAACGGTGCCATCGCATCGCATACATCTCTTACGGTCACCTGATCGCCACAGGCACCGTAGCCGAAGTGGTCAGGAACGCAGGCCTGACCACCATGGTGGTCTTCGGTGCGGACACGGCAGAAGCCGCAAAACGTCTGAAAGGCGCACCAGGCGTCGATCAGATTGCGCCATTCGGGGCCACGCTGCACGTGGTCGGGCACGACGCCAAAGCCTTGAAGGAAACGGTCGTGCGCGTGGCGCAAGACACCGGCACCCAAGCAGCCCCGGCAGAGACCAGCCTTGAAGATGTGTTCATCCAGTTGATGGGCCGCGCAGAGGACAACATGGCATGAGCCGCTTTTTCTCTCTGACCCGTCTTTGGGCGCTGTTGGTCAAGGAAACCATCCAGATGCGGCGCGACAGGATCACCTTTGGGATGATGCTGGGGGTGCCACTGCTACAGTTGATGCTGTTTGGTTTTGCCATCAATCTCGATCCCAAAGAACTGCCCGCCGCATTGGTTGCCCCGACCCAGGACAGGTTCACCCGCGCCATGGTGTCGGCGTTGGAGTTGACCGGGTACTATCGTTTCATTGCGCCCGATGCGACTGCGGCGGAGGCCGAGGAAATGATCGCGCGCGGCGACGTGTCCTTTGTTGTCACAGTCCCGTCGGATTTCGGGCGCCGGATCGAGCGTAACGACACGGCCACGATCCTGATCGACGCCGATGCCACGGATCCGGCGGTGGCCTCCGGCGCGATCTCGACCCTCAGTACCGTGGCCGCGAGCGCGCTGCGGCGCGAAGCCGGGACAGAGACAAGCGCGCAGCAGCCGGTATCGATCATTGTGCACAAACGCTATAACCCCGAGGGCATCACCCAATACAACATCGTGCCAGGCCTTCTGGGGGTTATCCTGCAACTGACCATGGTGATGATGACCGCCATGGCCCTGACCCGCGAAACCGAGCGCGGGACGATGGAAAACCTGCTGTCGATGCCCGCGACCCCGCTGGAGATCATGCTGGGCAAGGTCGTTCCCTACCTTGGTGTCGGCGCGGTGCAGGTGGCGGTTGTGCTGGTGTCCGCCCGTGTGGTGTTCGACGTTCCCTTTGTCGGAGCGGTTTCGCTGGTGCTGGCGGGGGTGTTTGTCTTTGTTCTGGCGCTGGTAATCCTTGGCTACCTGATCTCGACGCTATCGCGCACACAGATGCAGGCGATGCAGATCACGTTTTTCTTTTTCCTTCCGTCGCTGCTGCTTTCGGGGTTCATGTTCCCGTTCCGCGGAATGCCGATCTGGGCGCAATACCTGGGCGAGGTTTTCCCGCTGACACATTTCCTGCGCCTGATCCGCGCGGTTATGCTGAAAGGGGCCGGGCCTGATACAGTGGCTGGGCCGTTCCTTGCGCTTATGGCGTTTGCCATGGTGCTGGCAGGGATTGCGCTCTTGCGGTTTCGGCGAACACTGGACTGAGCGGTGTCGGATCGCATGCGGCGATCCGATCAGGGCGCGCTGATGCGCGCCACGGGCATACCCCCAAGGTATTTGAACAGTAAAAGAGGCAGAAGGCCGTGCTGCGCCAGGGTGGTCAGAAGTAACTTCGGATCATACTGCCTGTGATCAGCGCCCAACCATCGGCGACGACGAAGAATGCCAGTTTGAAGGGAAGCGACACGACGGCCGGCGGTACCATCATCATGCCCATCGACATCAGGATTGCGGCGACGACGAGGTCGATGATCAGGAAGGGCAGGAAGATCAGGAACCCGACCTGGAAGGCGCGGGCGACTTCGGAGAGCATGAAACTGGGGATCAGCACCGAGAGTTGCGGGGTGCCCGTCGTGTTTTCGGGCGGGCGCAGCGCCTCGAGGCTGGCAAGGGTGTCTGGATCGACCCGCGCGGTCATAAACGTGCGAAACGGTTCTGCAGCGCGCTCAAGGCCGACCTCAAGGCTGACCTGCGCGTCGATCATCGGCGCGAAGCCGTCGGTCCAGGCCAGGGTGAACACCGGCTCCATCACGAAATAGGTCACGAACAGGGCCAGCGATACGATCAGCATGTTGGGGGGAGACTGCTGCAACCCGATGGCTTGCCGCAGGATCGACAGGACCGTGACGACGAAGGGAAAGCAGGTCACCATGATGGCAATGCCGGGGGCCAGCGAAAGCAAGGTGATCAATGCGATCAGCTGCAGGCTGGTGCTGGTCAGGCTGCCATCGCCCAGTGACAGGGTCAGTTCCTGCGCGGCGGCAGGTCCAGCGGGCAGGACAAGCAGCAGCAGAAGAAACCGTATCATGCGGGCGGCTGCATTTGCACGACTTCGACAATGCGCACCGCCAAGCGCCCGGGCCCGTCGTCCTCGACCACTTCAAGCGTCCCGATGCCAATCAGCCGGTCGCCAACGTAGAGCTCTACAGGGTCATCAATCTGCCGGTCCAATGTCAGAACGCTGTCCTTGTCCAGTTGCAGCAGGTCCCGCACCAAGGGGCGGGCGTGGCCAACCGAGACCGTGATTTCTATGGGCACCTCTGTCAGAGGGTTTGGGCGGGCGCGTGTCGCGGGCATCGCATCATCCATGTTTCAACGCCTTTTCGTTTTCGTAGAGGAAGCTTTCGACCAGCGCGGAGATCCCTTCGAGCACCTCGCCCAGGTCAATGCGGCTTTCGGTGTCGCCGAACCGGATGTCGGCCTGCCCGGCGCCCAGCATCGGATCGCTTTGCAGGCGGACCGGCAGGCTGGTCACCTGATCCAGCATCGGTGCGACGGTGTCATGATCGGCGGGGGACACGGCGATGATTACGTCGGGTTTGTCCAACCCGTCCAGGACAGTGCGCAGCCGGTCCGCAAGGTGCAGTGCCAGCACGTCGCGCCCCAGGGCAGGCAGAAGGGTTTCGACCATCTGGCGCAACATCGGTGCCGTTGCATTGACCACGTGATTGACCGCTTCGTGATAGGTGAATGACAGGTCCTGAAGGTTCTGAGCCAGATCGCTGGACACACGGTGAAAATCGCCACGCTGGGCCTTGACCGCATCATCCCAGCCAGCCTTGTAGCCCTCTTCGAAGGACGCGAGCTTCAGCACTTCGAGCGCTTCTACATCCATTCTGGGGTCCTGCCGTTCCAAGGTGCTGCTGCCAAAATTCGGCAGCAGGTCTGCAAGTGCCGTCATCGCGCCTCTTCCTTTTCGTCAAGCCAGGTGCGCAGCACTTCGACGGTTTCCTCTTTGCGGGCCTCGATCAGCCCGCGCAGTCTTTCGATCGGGTCGCTGTCCAGAACGCTGTCGCCGCCGAATTCTTTGTCGAAACTGGACGGCGCGGCCATCATCATGGGGAGGTCGCCGCTTTCATCGTCCAGTCCTGCCTCGAACGGGGCGGTGGGGAGCGCAGGGGCGGGGTCAGACGGCGAAGCGCTGGCCGCATCCAGTTGTAGCGGGGCGGGGGCGTTGCGTGATGCCAGGATCGGGCGCAGAACGAAAAGCCCGATCAATAGTGCTACCAGCCCAAGTACGGCCATCTGTGCCAGCGCCATCAAGTCGAAGGCGCGAGCGTACCACGGCTCCGCCACCCCGGCGGTACCGCTGGCGAGGGTCTGTTCAAAAGCCATGCTGCGGATCGTGATTTCGTCACCCCGGTCCTTGTCAAAGCCGACTGCGGCGGCCACCAATTCCCGCAAGGCGATCAGTTCTGTGTCCGGTAGTGGCGTGAAAACGGTCTGTCCATTGGCATCGGGTGCAATCGTGCCATTGACGAGAACCGCCACGGTCAGGCGTCGGATCGCCCCGGGTGAGCGAGTGATTTCACGCGTGGTTTCAGAGACTTCGTAGTTCACCCGCTCGCGCGTTTCGCTGTCTTGGCTGGTGTTCGGGTCGCCGCCTGCCGCGGCCCCGTCCGGCAGGTTCGAGGCCACAGTGATATTTGCGGCGCCTTCTTCTGATTGGCGGGTGCGCTCTTCTGTGTCGGTGCTGATCGCAACGCGACCGTTGGGGTCGAATCTCCGTTCGAGGATCGATTCGGTTTCGGTCACGGTATCGACGCTGACCTCGACCACGGCGTTGCCACGGCCGACGCGCGCCTCGACCAGGCGCTGGACGCGGTCACGCAGTTGATCGCCCCGGTCCTCGGCGGTGTTGGCGGCTGTTGCGCCATCCTGTGCGGAGACCAGCCGCCCCTTGCTGTCGATGATCGACACCTCTTCTGGCTCCATCTGCGGTACGGCAGAGGCAACGAGATACCGCATCGCACGGGCAAGATCGGGGTCGATGCTGCCGCTTGCACTGGTAAGAAAAACCGAGGCGGTGACCGATACATCGTGCAGGAACGGGTTGGCTGCTGCATTTGCAATGTGCACGCGTGCACCTGTAATTCCGGGGCTGGACAGGATCGTGCGGGCCAGTTCGCCTTCTTTTGCGCGCCAATAGGCGGCGTCAAACATCTGTGCGGTCGTTCCGAAACCGGTCAGCGAATCCAGCAATTCATAGCCCTTTGGCCCGTTCGCCGGCAGGCCCTCGCTGGCAAGGGTCAGGCGCAGGGAATCGCGTTGGGTCGAATCGACAAAAATCGCGCCACTGCGCACTTCGTAGGGAACGTTCCTCTGCTCCAGCGCCCGCACAACGTCGCCCGCGGCGCTTTCTTCCAGCTGGGCGTAAAGCAGCGTCATCCGAGGCTGTGTTGCAATCTGCAATACGAAGTAGAGCGCAAGCGCCGCCGCTGCCATGGCCAAGACAACAATGAAACGCTTGCGCAGGTCCAGTGCAGCCCAGGTGTTCAGAATTTGCGTCACGGGGTCCTCCACATGAAACGGCACGTGTCCGTTGGTCCCGGTTTGGCGCATCAGATTTAACAATCGGTTAGTCCCTGGCTGACATAACGGCAGCGTTGTCAGCGAAAGGCGAAAAGATGGCGGAAGACATCGAAGACAGCGCAAAGGCCCCGCGCAAACGCGGCAAACTGCCCCTGGTGATCGGCGTTGTGCTGGCGCTTGCGGGTGGGGGCGGGGCGTTCTTTGCGGTCTGGTCCGGGATGGTATTGGGCGGGGACCATCCCAACGTCGAGGTGGAACCGCATGCAAAGGGCGAGGTGGCGGACGATCGTGCCGCTGACATGGCGTTTGTGCCGGTATCGCCGCTGATCGTCGCGCTGGGAGACCGCGCGGGCAGCCGTCACTTGCGTTTCGCGGCCAACCTGGAGGTGCCCAGCCGATACGTGCAGGAGGTCACGCATCTGATGCCCCGGATCGTCGATGCGCTGAACAGTTTCCTGCAAGCGGTTGAGGAGCGTGACGTCGCGGACCGCGATTCGCTGCTGCGGTTGCGGGTGCAGATGCTGCACCGGGTCCGGCTGGTGGTCGGCGACGATCGCGTCAGCGACCTGTTGGTGTCCGAATTCGTTCTGAATTGAGGGTCGAGATGGAAATGATTGCTGATATCTTGCTTGTGGCCGGGGCGCTTGGCGCCGGGTTCTACTGTTTTGTGCTGGCCCGACGGCTGGCGCGGTTCACGGATTTGGACAATGGTGTGGGGGCCGCCGTGGCCGTTTTGTCCAAGCAGGTCGATGAATTGGGGCAGGCGTTGCAGACTGCCCAGAAAAGCGCACGGGACAGTGCAGGTTCGCTTCAGGAGTTGACCCAGCAGGCGGAAAGCGTCGCCAACCGATTGGAACTTCTGGTGGCATCGATGCACGATTTGCCGGACCAGTCGCGCGGGGTTGCAGGTCAGGAACGGCAGGCAGACGCCACGTTCCTGCGCCATGCAACGCGGGGGCGATAAGATGGCTGGACGAAAGCGCAAGGTGTCACCTTTGGGGCCGGTCGGGGTGATCGGTGCGCTGCTGATCGGTTCGGCGCTGGTCCGACTGGTGGCGGGAGCCGGACAGGTTCTGGCCTCGGGCAGTCCGGGAATGGCGCTCAACGCTCCGAAACATATTGCCGAGTCGCCGCTGTGCACGACCGATGACGATTTGCAACGCGTGCTCGACGCCCTGCGTGCACGCGAAGACAAAGTTGCCAGAGAAGAGGCGCGGATCACCGCGCGCCTGGCAGAGCTGGCTTCGGCCGAAGCCCATCTGGCCGAAAGGCAGGCCGCCGCCGAAACCGCAGAGGCAAAGCTGGCCGCGACGATGGCGCAGGCTGACCGAGCGTCAGAGGATGACCTGTCGCGGCTAACCACGGTCTATGAGCGTATGAAACCAAAGCCGGCTGCAGCATTGTTCGAATCCATGGCCCCGGAATTCGCGGCGGGGTTTCTGGGCCGCATGTCCCCAGAGGCGGCCGCGGCGATCATGGCGGCGATGCACCCCGAAACGGCCAACGCCATCAGCGTGCTCTTGGCCGGTCGCAACGCCAACGCGGGACGGACGGACCCGATCAGCCAGTAGCCCCCCGCACACCCGAGGTGCGCGGGGGAAGATACGTCAGTCTTTTTTCAGCGCGTCACGGATTTCGATCAGCAGATCGATTTCGGTAGGGCCAGCCGGGGCCGTTTCGGCCGGGGTGTCCTCTTCGCCCTCGGCGGCCTCTTTCACGCGGTTCACGATCTTGACCAGGATGAACACAACTAAGGCGATGATCAGGAAATTGATCACGGCCATGATGAAACTGCCAATGGCAAAGATCGGCGCGCCGGCCTCTTGCGCGGCAGCAAGCGACGCGTATTCGTTGCCGTCTAGAGCATAGAACCATCCCGAAAAGTCGATGCCGCCGGTGAAAAGCGACACGAAGGGGTTGATCAGGTCCCCGACCAAAGAGTTTACGATAGCGGTAAAGGCCGCACCGATGATGATGCCCACCGCCATGTCCATGACGTTGCCCTTGGCAATGAAATTCTTGAATTCCTGGATCATTTCAATCCCCACAGTTTACACGCCGCTCGATGCGGCAAGTGCAAGTTTACATGCAGCCGCGGCAATCGCACAGCGCCAAGCGTATTCAAACGGGAAGCGCGTGGCACTTTTCCCCGCAAGTCCACACGCAGTGTGGTTTCTCGCGGCAATCGTGGTTTCTGAAGTCATCATCTGACGCCGGCCTGACAGGCGAACTGGAGGGCCTTCCTAGTGCGCGTCCGGTGCCAATATCAAAGCCAAGAGCCTGACCATGACACCGGCCCACGTGAGACCCGTCGCCGATCTGCAGCAGGAGGCCGCCAGGGCATGGCTGCGGGTCTCTCCTCTTGACGGCGCCGACAGGGAAGGAAACAAAACGAAGGCGCAACGCCCGCCGACAGGAGTGGCCGATGAAATTCCGTTTCCCGATCGTCATCATCGACGAAGATTTCCGTTCAGAGAACACCTCTGGACTGGGCATCCGCGCCTTGGCAGAAGCCATCGAAGCCGAGGGGTTCGAGGTCCTGGGCGTCACGAGCTATGGCGACCTGTCGCAATTCGCTCAGCAACAAAGCCGGGCAAGCGCGTTTGTTCTGTCCATCGACGACGAAGAATTCAGCCCAGGCCCCGACCTTGACCCGGTTGTTGTCAACTTGCGCAATTTCATTGAGGAAGTGCGCTGGAAGAACGCCGACGTACCGATCTATGTCTACGGCGAAACCAAGACCAGCCGCCATCTGCCCAACGATATCCTGCGCGAATTGCACGGCTTCATCCATATGTTCGAGGACACGCCGGAATTTGTGGCCAAGCACATTATTCGAGAGGCGCGCGCCTATCTGGAGTACATCCAGCCGCCGTTCTTCAAGGCGCTTCTCGACTATGCCGAGGACGGGTCCTATTCGTGGCATTGTCCCGGACATTCCGGCGGCGTCGCCTTTCTGAAGTCGCCAATCGGGCAGATGTATCACCAGTTCTACGGCGAAAATATGCTGCGTGCCGACGTATGCAACGCGGTCGAGGAACTGGGGCAGTTGTTGGATCACAATGGCGCCATCGGTGCTTCGGAAAAGAATGCGGCTCGCATCTTCAATTCTGACCATTGTTTTTTCGTCACCAATGGCACGTCAACCAGCAACAAGATTGTCTGGCATCATACGGTGGCACCCGGCGACGTGGTGGTGGTTGATCGCAACTGCCACAAGTCGATCCTGCATGCGATCATGATGTGCGGCGCGATCCCGGTATTCCTGAAACCTACGCGCAACCATTGGGGTATCATCGGCCCGATCCCGCGCAGCGAATTCGAACCCGACGCGATCAAGGCCAAGATCCGGGCAAACCCTCTGCTGGATGGCTACGACCCCGACACGGTCAAACCGCGGATCATGACAATCACGCAATCGACCTATGACGGCGTGCTGTACAATACCGAGGTGATCAAGGGCCTTCTTGATGGCTATGTCGAAAACCTGCATTTCGACGAAGCCTGGCTGCCGCACGCGGCGTTTCATCCATTCTATGGCACCTATCATGCGATGGGGCGCAAGCGCGGGCGCACAAAGCATTCGGTGACCTACGCCACGCAATCGGTGCACAAGCTTTTGGCCGGGATCAGCCAGGCCAGCCATGTCCTTGTGCAGGACAGCGAAGAAACCAAGCTCGACCGCCACTTGTTCAACGAGGCGTACCTGATGCACACCTCGACCTCGCCGCAGTATTCGATCATCGCCTCCTGCGACGTGGCCGCGGCGATGATGGAGCCGCCCGGCGGCACCGCGTTGGTCGAGGAAAGCATCGTCGAAAGCCTGGAATTCCGGCGCGCGATGAAAAAAGTCGGAAAGGACTATGGCAGCGACTGGTGGTTCAAGGTCTGGGGGCCGGATGACTTTGACGAAAACGAAGACGGCATGGGCCGTGCCAAGGACTGGCAACTGAAGCGGACCGACAGTGATGGTGTCGAGACCGGCGGCAAGGACAGCTGGCACGGCTTCGGCGACATGGCCCGCGATTTCAACATGCTTGACCCGATCAAGGCGACGATCATCAACCCCGGCCTTGATATCGACGGCCATTTCGACGATAGCGGCATCCCCGCGTCGATCGTGTCGAAATATCTGAGCGAACATGGGGTCGTGGTGGAAAAGACCGGGCTTTATTCGTTTTTCATCATGTTCACCATCGGCATCACCAAGGGCCGGTGGAACACGTTGCTGGCGGCGTTGCAGCAGTTCAAGGATGACTATGACCGAAACCAGCCGTTGTGGCGGGTGATGCCAGAGTTCAGCGCCGCACAGCCGCGCTATGAACGGTTCGGCCTGCAAGATCTGTGCCAGCACGTTCATGCGCTTTATGCCAAATACGACGTCGCCCGCCTGTCGACCGAGATTTACCTGAGCGATCATCATCCCGCCATGACCCCGACCGAGGCCTATTCGCACATTGCCCGGCGCAAGACCGAACGGGTTGCCATCGACGATCTGGAAGGACGCGTCACCACCAGCCTTGTCACACCCTATCCACCGGGCATCCCGCTGTTGATCCCAGGCGAGGTGTTCAACGCCAAGATCGTCGAATACCTGCGTTTCAACCGTGAATTTGCGCGTGAATGCCCAGGCTTCGAAACTGACATTCACGGTCTTGTGCTAGAGACCGATGAAAGCGGGAAGATGAGCCACTATGCGGATTGTGTGGCCGTAGAATAGTCTTGCCATTGCAGAGCAGCAAGAACGTGGACGCTTCGCGGTGCGGCGTGACCAAGGGTTGACAGATTGCCCGCTGCTGCGGGCCGCCGGACTACCAGCCTCTTGAACCCCGGGCGATTGCCTGCCATTCGGCCTGCGGCCCCTGTCATGGGGCGCAGCAGCACAGGCCAACGGCATCGCTGCGACGTACGATTTGACATGCGCAACGGCAGTTTTGCTTGATTTTTTCAGGAAACTGAAACTTTTCCGTTCGGGCTTCGTGGCTACTCGGTGTGACCCATTATGAAAAGGAGATCACCAATGGCACATCTCGCATCTTCCTACACATCGTACGAAAATTTTCTTTCGCGCGCAGATGCTTTCTGGACCGTCGATTTCAAAGCCCTGAACAGCTCTGGGGTGAATGCTACGGCGATCGTCGCCATGGAGACCGAAGAGGATGGTTCCTCCTATCTCAACGTGGCCATAGCTGGCACCGGCCTGACGCCGTCGCAAACCCATGCCCAGCATGTGCATGGACTGTTCGACACGGACGGGGCCCCCATCGACTCGATGTCGCCGACATTGGCAGATGACGCGGATCGCGATGGCATGGTCGAGGTGTTGGAAGGGCTGGGTCGATATGGCGACGTCTTGCTGCCTTTGGTCTCGCCCGCGGGCGGCGCGATGCCGGTCGCGGACGAGAACGGCATGCTGTCCTTTGTCCAAAGCTATGATCTGAATGACGAGACGAGCTTCTTCAGCCCTGTCTCGAAGACGGATTACACGGCCGATGATCTGATGCCGCTCACGCTGCGTGAGATTGTGCTTCACGGCGTCGACGTCCCGGATGGGATTGGCAGCGGAACGAGTGGTGAGGTCGATGGCGGTGAGAACGGCTTTATCGGTATCCTGCCAGCAGCTGCCGGAGAGATCGAAGCCGCGACCTATGCGGACGCGCTGAACCTGCTGACATCGCAACGCACGTTGGCATCCACCTCCAAAATGTTGGGGGACGGCAACGATATGTATGATGCCGGTCTTGGCGATGACGTCATCTATGGCCAAGCGGGCAACGACAGCATCAATGGTGGTGCGGACAACGACACCCTGACAGGCGACGCCGGTCGGGATGTTCTGTACGGGGCAGACGGCGATGACGCGATCATGGCGGGGACCACAGATCAAAATCAGACTGACGCAGCAGATGCAGGTGCCTCCGGTGCGCTGCAACTTGGAGATTATGACAATGGCTATGCCGGCGGTGCCGGAGACGACATGATCCATGGCGGGGATGGCGATGACATCATCACCGGCGACGACGACAGCCGGGTCTCGGATGCGATCGGCACGATGTTTGACGTCAACGCAGATGGTTCCGATACGATCTATGGCGGGGCCGGAAATGACGAAATCCACACCGGGACATGGGCCGATGGTGACCAGGGCCTGAACAACGCCTCTACCGGCATGATGAACGACCGGGCGTCCGGCGGCATGGGCAACGATATCCTGCGCGGGGCGGGCGGCGACGATACGCTGTTCGGTGATCGCGGTGCCGACAACATCGGCGGCGCTGGCGGCAACGACATGATCTATGGTGACTTCCAGAACGACTCTAGCCTCGAACTTGATACCGGAAAGATCTTCCGCCTCTACCAGACCGCGTTCGACCGCGATCCGGACGCTGGCGGATTGAGCCTGTGGGTGGAAAACTTCGCGACCGGCGCGCTCTCGCAGATCGGTGTTGCGGGCGGCTTCGTCGGGAGCGCCGAGTTCTATGCGACATACGGCGGTACGACGAACACCGAGTACGTGACGGCACTTTACCAAAATGCGCTGGATCGCGATCCTGATGCACCGGGTCTTGCAGACTGGACCGCGCGTCTTGATGCCGGTGCAACGCGGGCCGAGGTGCTGATCGGATTCGCGCAGAGCACCGAGTTCAGCGCCAAGTCGGACAGTGATCTGAACGCCTGGGTCATGGCGCAGGGCACGCACGACGTGCTGATGGGCAATGACGGTGACAACACCTTGTCGGGTGGTGTGTTTTCAGACCGTTTTGTGTTTTCAACAGATGCCGGCAGCAGCAACACGGTCACCGATCTGGAGTCCTGGGATGTGCTTGATTTCACCGCCTTCGGCTATGACAGTGCTTCGGATGTTCTGGGCAACATGACCGAACAGAACGGCGCGGTCGTCTTCATGGACATGGATGTGACGGTGACCCTGAACCAGACCGGGCTTGCCGACCTGGATGGCGGCATGTTCATGGTCTGACCATATGAGCGCGGACCCGCCCAGTCGGGCGGGTCCGATTTGCCCACGCCCGCGCCGCGATCTTGGTGAAAAAGCAGCTGCCGATGGGTAGGCTACGGTGCGTGAACATATCAGGACATCAATGGATGTGAGTGCGCAGCTTGACCGCGCCGCTGAGGCGCGCGGTGGTGAAGTGGTCAATTTGCCGGGGCGCGACCTGCTGGGGGGCATAGCCAGCACAGGCACATCGCGCACGCCGAGCACCTTATCGGTGCCGTTTTCACAAAAGGCCCCTTTGATCCCCTAAGAACACCCCGCTGATGCAGGCGCGGCTCTTAGACCTGTACGGCGAAAGCTGGCAATCACCCGGGGTGTGTTCGACCGATTGACCGATCCATGGACACAGCTGTCTAGACATTGGCATCGGGTCGCGCTAGCCTTTGCCCTGTCATCAACGGGAGGCAGCGATGAAAAGCCATTATCGGGTTGTGGTCATTGGCGGCGGTGTCGTCGGGGCATCGGTTCTCTATCATCTCGCCAAATTTGGCTGGACCGATGTCTGCCTGATCGAGCGCAAAATCCTGACCGCCGGATCCAGCTGGCACGCCGCCGGGGGATTCCATGCGCTCAATGCCGATCCCAATATCGCCAGCCTTCAGGCCTATACCATCGACCTGTTGTCCGAGATCGAAAGGGAATCGGGGCAGTCGGTGGGGATGCATATGACCGGCGGCTTGACGCTGGCAGGCACGCCGGACCGTTGGGAATGGCTGCAATCGGCCTATCGCACCTTTCAATCCATCGGCATCGAAGATGTGCGCCTTGTCTCCCCGGAAGAGGCCGCTGCCTTGTGTCCGATCATGTCGCCACATGGCATTCTGGGTGGGATGTGGGCCGACCGCGAGGGCTATATTGACACCACCGGCACGGTGCACGCCTATGCCGGCGCTGCCCGCAAACGTGGGGCCGAGGTGATCGAAAACAACCGTGTCCTCGAACTGCACCAGATCGCCGATGGCTGGCGCGTCGTGACCGAAAAGGGCACCGTGACCTGCGAACATGTGGTCAATGCCGCGGGTCTCTGGGCCAAGCAGGTCGGGCGGATGGCGGGCATCGAATTGCCGGTCTCGCCGTTGAACCATCACTATCTGATTTCAGACACCATCCCCGAGGTCGCGGCACTGGGCCGTGAATTGCCCCTGGTCGTGGACCTTGAGGGGTTCACCTATATGCGGCAGGACCAAAAGGGCATCCTGCTGGGCATCTACGAGATCGATCACGATCACTGGATGATGGACGGGGCGCCGTGGGAATACGGGTTCGAATTGCAACAGGAAGACCCCGATCGGATCGAACGCGAGCTGACCCTTGGGTTTGAACGCTATCCCGCTTTGCAAGAGGTTGGCGTCAAGACATGGGTCAACGGGGCCTTTACCTTTTCGCCCGATGGCAACCCGCTGGTCGGGCCGGTGCGCGGCAAGCGCGGGTATTGGAGCGCCTGCGCCGTTATGGCCGGGTTCCTGCAAGGCGGCGGGGTCGGCAAGTCGCTGGCCGAATGGATGATCCATGGCGAGCCCGAGGCCGATGTCTTCGGCATGGATGTTGCGCGCTATGGCGACTACGCCGGAAACAAGCGGTTCATCAAGGAAACCACGGGCCAGTTCTACACCCGTCGGTTCGTGATGACCTATCCCAACGAACAACTGCCCGCCGGTCGCCCGCTGAAAATGGCCCCGGCGCATGCCGACATGACGGCTGCGGGATGCCGTTGGGGGGCAAGCTATGGGCTGGAGATGCCGCTGTATTTCGCGCCCTCAGAAGGTTTCATCGAAAAGCCGACCCTGAAGCGATCGAACGCGTTCGACATCGTGGCAGAGGAATGCAAGGCGGTGCGGGGCGGTGTCGGTCTGTTGGATATCTCGGGCTTTTCGCGGTTCGAAGTGTCGGGTGATGGCGCGCAGGCGTGGCTTGACCGCGTGATGGCGTCGAAACTGCCCGGACCCGGCCGCGCCCGACTGGCCCCCATGCTTTCCGAGACGGGCAAGCTCAAGGGCGATCTGACCGTGTTCAACTGGGGCGATGGGACGTGGTGGATCATGGGCAGCTACTACCTGCGCGAATGGCACATGCGCTGGTTCCAGGACCACATGGACGAGGGCGTTATGCTGCGCGATATCTCGGATGCGACGGTGGGCGTCTCGCTGGCGGGACCGCAGTCGCGCAAGGTGATCGAGGCACTGGCCGACGGGCCGGTGGGCGAACTGCCCTTCATGGGGTGCGGCAGTTTTGATATCGGGCTGCACCGCTGCAAGGTTGGGCGCCTGTCGGTGGCGGGTGAACTGGGGTACGAGATTCATTGCGACGCGATGGATCACATTGGCTTGCGGCGCGCGTTGCTGGAAGTCGGTGCCGCTTTCGGTATCCGCGAATACGGGTTCAACGCCTTGTTGTCGCTGCGGCTGGAAAAAAGCTTTGGCATCTGGTCGGCGGAATTCACCCAAGGTTACACCGCCGCGCAAACCGGCATGGACCGTTGGGTCGACTGGTCCAAGGATTTCATCGGCAAGGATGCCGCGCTGCGCGAGCGCGACACCCCGCCAGCGCAGGTCATCGCGACGCTCGAAATTGCCGACGGTGACGCCGACGCCAGCGGCTATGAGCCAGTCTGGCAGAATGGCAAGCGCGTCGGCTTTGTCACCTCGGGTGGCTATGGGCATACGGTGGGCAAATCGCTGGCGCTGGCCATGCTGGATCGCGATACGGCGAGACCCGGCACCGAGCTTTCGGTTCATATCGTAGGGGTCGAGCGGGCGGCCAAGGTGATCCCTGCTTCGCCCTACGATCCGGAAGGAAAGGCGATGCGGGCATGACGACGACCACAACCCGCGCGGCAGGCCGCCGGGCCGGACGTCGCCGTGGCGCGGGTCCGGCAGGCGCGACCAGTGACCGAGCCCCCAACTATCGGCAGTTGCGCAACCCCTTTCCGATCATGTCCGTCTTTTCCGATGATGAGGCGGCGCAGATACACGAAACCGCCCTGCGGACGCTGGAAGACCTGGGAATGAAGGTGCTGCTGCCCGAGGCGCGCAAGATCTATGCCGCCGCAGGCGCGCGGGTCGAGGGAGAGATGGTCTTTCTCGGGCGCGAGATCGTGCAGGCTGCGGTTGCTAGCGCGCCCAAATCGATCCACTGCCGCGCAGGTGCCGCCCATCGCGACGTGATCCTTGAACTGGGGGCGCTGGCCTTTCAGCCCGGCGCGGGTGCCCCTCACGCCACCGATCTCAAACGCGGGCGGCGTCCCGGATCGGGGGAGGATTTCCGGGAATATACCCGAATCTCGCATCACTACGACGTGTTCCAGATGATGAGCCCTTCTGTCGAGCCGCAGGATATCCCAACGCCCGTGCGCCACTATTTCACGATGCTGGCGCAGATGGAATTGACCGACAAATTCCCCTTTCTCTTCGCACGCGGCACGCCGCAGACGCTGGACAATTTCGAGATGCTGCGGATTGCGCGCGGCCTGTCCGAGGACGCGTTCATACAGGGTGTCCACGCCTACACGATCATAAACACCAACAGCCCGCGCTGTCTTGATATCCCGATGGCACAAGGGCTGATCGACTTTGCCCGATATGGGCAATTGTCCATCGTCACCCCCTTTACCCTTATGGGGGCAATGGCACCGATCACCGTTGCGGGGGCGATCACGCTGTCCCATGCCGAATGTCTGGCCGCGATCACCCTGACGCAGTTGGTCCGTCCCGGCGCGCCGGTCTGCTATGGCACCTTCACCTCGAACGTCGACATGAAATCAGGAGCCCCTGCCTTTGGCACGCCCGGGCATTTTCAGGCTTCTCTTGCGGCGGGTCAAATGGCGCGGATGCTGGGCTTGCCCTGGCGGTCAGCGGCCGGGTCGGCGTCAAACATCAACGATGTGCAAGCTGCGAATGAGAACCAGTTGGGACTGTGGGGCTGCCTGCTGGCTGGGGCGACGGTCATCATTCATTCGGCCGGCTGGCTTGAGGGAGGTTTGTCCGTCAGCTATGAAAAAATCGTGACCGATGTCGAGGTGCTGAACATGGTGGCCGAACTCTGTGCCGGGAAAAAGGCTGGCACGGATGAAATCGGCTTTGCCAACGCGCTGTCCCATGTTGCGCCCAGCGGGCATTTCTTTTCGGCGCCGCAAACGATGGAGCGTTACACGACCGAATTCTACGAACCCGTCGTGCATGATTACGCCAATTTCGGCACCTGGATCGAGCGTGGCGCGAAGGATGCAAGCACCCGTGCCACCGCCGTCTGGGAAGCGATCCTTGCGACCCAGACGGACTTTGCCACGCCGCCTGATCGCCTGGAGGCGCTGCGCGCCTTCATCGACAAACGCACCGTCGAAGGCGGCGCCCCACCCGAAAGCTGACCCATGACCGACCCGATCCCCTTGCCCCGCCGCGACATGTCCGACAAGGGCCTGCCTGGCAACGTCAAGGTCACGCGCGAAGATTGGCTGCGCGTGGCGATGGACTTGCTGGTCTCGGACGGGGTTTCCGAGGTCAAGGTGCTGACCATCGGCAACCGGCTCGAGGTGTCGCGCTCGTCGTTCTACTGGTATTTCAAAAGCCGAAAGGATCTTTTGAACCAGCTGCTCGCAGAATGGGAACGGACCAATACCGGCATCATGGTCGCCGCTGCCGAGGCTCCCGCCCCCACGATCACCGCCGCGCTGAACGGGTTTTTTCGCTGCATCATCGACCCGGACGGGTTCAACCATCAGCTTGATTTCGCCGTGCGCGAATGGGCGCGGCGTGACGGGGCGGTGCGCCGCGTGATCGACCGCTCGGACAGCGCGCGCACCGATGCGCTGGCGCGAATGTTCATGCGCTATGGCTATGACCCTGCCGAGGCCGATATTCGCGCGCGGGTGCTCTATTATCAGCAGATCGGTTATTATGCGCTTGAGTTGAACGAAACGCTGGAAGAGCGTCTGTCTCGGGTGCGCCTGTATCTTTACGCTTTTACTGGCGTGTATCCGTCAGAAGACGAAGTGGAAGAGCTTCGCGCCTTTTCCCGTCAGGTGGCCGCAAGATGACCCGCTATTCGGCCCTGTCCCTCTTGCGCGAAGGGCTGCGGGGGCATCGCGGCTGGCAGCCTGCATGGGCCAAGGCGCGCCCGAAACCGGCCTATGACGCGGTGGTCGTGGGCGGCGGCGGGCACGGGCTGGCGACGGCCTATTACCTTGCCCGCAATCATGGCCTGACCCGCGTCGCGGTGTTGGAAAAGGGCTGGATCGGCGGCGGCAATACCGGACGCAACACCACCGCTGTGCGGTCAAACTATTTCTACCCCG
Source organism: Mesobacterium hydrothermale (assembly GCF_035818635.1). Classification (NCBI taxonomy): domain Bacteria; kingdom Pseudomonadati; phylum Pseudomonadota; class Alphaproteobacteria; order Rhodobacterales; family Roseobacteraceae; genus Mesobacterium; species Mesobacterium hydrothermale. Next base: position 38,525 of record NZ_JAYLLH010000011.1, read on the forward strand.
AAAGCGTGGCGCTCTATGATCTCTCGCTACGGCTGTACGAAGGACTGAGCCGCGAGCTCAATTACAACATCATGCTGTCCCAGCGCGGGATGCTGATCGCCGCGCATACGCCCGCGCAGATGGAGATTTGCGCCCGCATCGCCAATGCCATGCAATTGAACGGCGTCGATGGCCACCTGATGGGCGCGGAAGAGGCCGCGCGCCGCATCCCCCTGCTGAACCGGACCTGCGATGCGCGGTTCAAATGCCTGGGCGGAGTCTGGCAAGGCCGGGCAGGGGTGGCCCGCCATGACGCGGTGGCCTGGGGCTATGCCCGCGCTGCCAGCGATCTGGGGGTGGATATCATCGAAAACTGCACCGTCACCGGCCTGGATATCCAAGCCGGGCGTATTGCGGGGGTCGAGACCGATCTTGGCCCGATCCGCACGACCCGTGTGGGCCTTGCTGCCGCCGGGGCGACACCGGGGCTGGCGGCGATGGCGGGGGTGCGTTTGCCGATCCATACCTATGCGCTCCAGGCTTTTGTGTCGGAACCTGTCAAACCGATGCTGGATACCATACTGCTCTATCTTGGGACCGGCACCTATGTCAGCCAGTCGGACAAAGGCGAACTGGTGTTTGGCGGCGGGCTTGACCGTGTCCCGACCCATGGCCAGCGCGGGAACCTGCCGGCGCAGGAAACCGTGGTGTCCGGCCTGTTGGAAATGTTCCCGGCTTTCGCGCAACTGAAGCTGTTGCGGCAGTGGGCCGGGGTCGTCGATGTGGTCCCCGACAGCTCGCCCGTCATTGGTCCGGCCGGACCCGATGGATTGTTCGTCAACTGCGGCTGGGGCACCGGCGGGTTTAAGGCGATCCCGGCGGGCGGTTGGCTGTTGGCGCATCTGCTGGCCACCGGCACGCATGACGCCATCAGCCGTCCCTTCGATTTGGATCGCTTTGCCCGGGGTCGTCTGATCGACGAAGCCGCCGGGTCCGGCATCGCACATTAGGGAGGAGAGAGCATGCAGCAGTTTCCCTGTCCCTTCTGTGGCCTCCGTGACGAGACCGAATTTCACTTTGGTGCCGAGGCGGGCAAGCACCGCCCCGAACCCGCACCCGATGTCTCGGATGCCGATTGGGCAGACTACCTCTATGGCACCGACGCGCCCAAGGGGGCCGCGCGCGAAGTCTGGGTGCACCTGACCTGCGGTGAATTCTTTGTCATGACCCGCGACACCGTCACACGCGCGGTTCTTGGTGCTGACGCCTTGCCGGGGCGCAACATATGAGCGGCTGGCGGCACCCCACGCTGGGCGCGGTCGACCGCGCGCGCCCGCTGGCGTTTGACTTTGACGGGCAGGCGCTTTCGGGGTTCGCGGGCGATACGCTGGCTTCGGCCCTGCTGGCGGGCGGGCCGCGCATTCTGGGACGCAGTTTCAAATACCACCGCCCGCGCGGGCTGTGGGGGATGGGCGGCGAAGAACCCAACGCCATTCTGGATGTGACGATCGATGGACAGACCACGCCCAATCTGCGCGCCACTACCGAAGGCCTGCGCGACGGCATGGCGTTGCGTTCGGTCAACGCGGCACCGGATGCGGCGCGCGACCGGTTCGGGATCATGGATATTGCCCACAGGTTTCTGCCCGCCGGGTTTTACTACAAGACCTTTATGGCACTTGGCTGGATGCGGTGGGAGCCGATGATCCGCCGCATGGCCGGGTTGGGGCGACTGGATGGCACGCATCACCCACCCGCCGAGACACCCTCGATCAACGCCACGTGCGACGTGTTGGTGATCGGCGCGGGCCCTGCAGGGCTGGCGGCGGCTCGGGCCGCGGCCACCGAGGGCCGCTCGGTCTGGCTGGTGGACGAGGCCGTGCAGCCCGGGGGCAGCCTTCGCTGGCGCGGTGGTGACATCGACGGGGCGCCCTGGCCGGATTTCGTGGCCGACACCTGCGCGGCTGTTCACTCCGCCGGTGGGCGCATCCTGACCGACACCGTGCTGTGGGGCGCGTTCGACCACGGGCTTTACGCCGCTTGGGAACGGCGCAGCGATCGGCCCGACCGCCATTGGCGCTTGCGCGCGCAAGACGTGGTGCTGGCGGCGGGCGCGATCGAACGACCCTTGTGGTTTGCCAATAACGACCTGCCCGGCGTGATGTCATCCGAGGCAGCTTTACACTACCTGCACCTGTATGGCGGCGTCGCCGGGCGGTGCATCGTGCTGGCCTGTGCCAATGACGCGCCTTATGCCACCGCCGCAGCGTTGGCGCAGGCGGGCTGCCAGGTTACGCTGGTCGATGCCCGTCGCGACACGCCCACGGCCCCCGACGGTGTGCACCTGCTGCGCGGCGCGCGGGTAGACCGCGCCCATGGCCTGCGAGAGGTCGGGGCGGTGTCCGTGGAGGGCCAGTATATCGACTGTGACACGGTGCTGGTGTCGGGCGGGTTCACCCCGTCTGTCCACCTGCATTGTCAGGCGGGTGGCAAGCTGGATTTCGACCCCGCCACCGATGCGCTGATCCCGCGTGCAGGCACCGCGTCGATCCGCACGGCCGGCGCGGCAAACGGTGCCTTTGGTCTGACCACGGCGCTGGCGCAGGGGCATGTGGCAGGCGGTGGTTCTGGCCCCGCACCGCGCGCCACCACGCCCGACTGGACCCTTTCGCCCATGCGCCCCGTTCCCGGCACAAAGGGGCGGGTCTGGATCGACCCACAGAATGATGTAACGCTCAAGGATGTGCGTATCGCAGCGCAGGAAGGATACAGATCGGTCGAGCATCTGAAGCGCTACACCACCCTTGGCATGGCGACCGATCAGGGGCGCAGCGCCAATTTCGCAGGTCTGGCTGCGATGGCGGCGCTGACTGGGCAAACCATCCCCGAAACCGGTACCACCACATATCGCCCGCCGTTCACGCCGGTGCCCCTGTCCGTCATCGGCGGGATGCGGCGAGGCGAGGCGTTTTCTCCCCCCAAACGGCTGCCGCTTGAGGGCCAGCACCGCGCAATTGGCGCACAGTTTCGCGAATATGGCGGTTGGCTGCGCCCCGCCCATTACGGCTCGGACGAGGCCAGCGCCCAACAAACCGAGGCCCGCATCGCGCGACAGGTCGCGGGGCTTTATGATGCCTCGCCCCTTGGCAAGATCGAGGTGCTGGGCCCGGATGCCGCCGCGCTGCTGGATTTTTGCGGCTATGTACGCATGTCGACGCTGAAACCGGGGCGCGCGCGCTATGGCTTTATGCTGTCGGAAACCGGCATTGTGCATGACGATGGCGTGGTGTTGCGGCTGGCCGAAGATCACTTCGTCGTCTCGGCCTCGTCCAGCCATGTCACTTCGGTCCGGCTGATTCTTGAAGAGGCTCGGCAAGACACGTTCAACCCGGCCAGCGTGTTTCTTCACGATGTCACCGCGCATTGGGTGACCATGACGGTCAGTGGCCCCGCTGCCCGCGCGCTGATCGCCGGCGCCGGGATAGACCTGCCCGACCTGCCCCACATGGGGGTGAGCGAAACCACATGGCAGGGCCACCCGATGCGCGTCGCGCGGATCAGCTTTACCGGTGATGCGTCGTGGGAAATGTCGGTGCCCGCGCGGCACGGTGCCGCCCTGTTTGCGACGCTGGACGCCGCCCGGCAGACCCATGGCGCGGTCTGGATCGGGCTTGAGGCACTGATGCTTTTGCGCGCCGAAAAGGGCTATATTCTAATCGGCAAGGATACCGATGGCATCACCATGCCCCATGATCTGGGCTGGGGCGGGCCGCGCGACAAACGGGCCGACGAATACTTCGGACGCCGGTCGCTGTTCACGCCCGAGGCGCGGCGCCCCGACCGGCGGCAGCTTGTGGGGCTGGAAACCACCGGCACACCGCTGCCGACCGGGGCACATGTGCTGGCCGCCGATGGCCCGCGCCGGTCGGTTGGGTTCGTCACCTCAAGCTATCACAGCCCAACCCTTGGCCGCCCCATCGCGCTGGCCATGATCGAGGCCGGGCGCGACCGCATCGGGCAAGAGGTGACCGTGTTCCATCTTGGTGAAACCGTCAGCGCCCGCATCTCGGCGGCCTGTGCCTTTGATCCGGAGGGAGAGCGCCTGAATGGTTGAACGTGACTGGGCCTCGCGCATGCCGGACCCCGGCGCGACCCTGACGGGGGAGGGGTTGTTGATCACCTGCCACCGGCAAGCGGGGGCGACACTGGTGTCGGGCGATCTGGACGCGGCCCTTGCGGCGCTTGCCCCCGGTGCGTCGATGTTGGGGCTGCTGGACCCAGTGCCAACGGTCCCTTTCGTCCTGCGCATCGCGCGCGACCGCGCGCTGGTCTGCTCTGACCGCCCGCTGGGAATCAGTGGCTGGCACGATAGCTTTGCGGCCTCATCGGCCGATGATCTGTATCTGGAAATCACGGTAACGGGGCCACGCGCATCCGAGGTCGTCGCGGCCTGCCTGTCGGCCCCGGCAGGATCGCCGTCTACCGCCACCTTGTTTGCAGGAATTGGCGCGCTGGTCGCAGGCTTGCCCGATGGTGTCAGCTTGCGGGTGCAGACACCCGACGCTGCCGCGCTTTGGGCGCATCTGGCCCGTCTGATCGCAGTTCTGTAGATCGCAGGGGGTCACGAGAAACCGGGGGCACCGCTGAAACGATGCCCCCTTTGCAGGCTCATGCCTTCAGGTAGATGTCGTGCAGGTCCAGTTGATAGAACGGATGCACATCGACATTGGCGAATTTGCCGTTCGAGTGGTTGAAGACCGAGCGCCAATAGGCCTGGATCAACACCCCTTCGTCCTGCATGATCTTTTGCATCTTGGCCATGATTTCGCGCCGGGCGTCGGCGTCGGCGACCGACAGACCCTGTTCCAGAAGGCTGTCAAATTCTGCATTCGAGAACGCGCTTTCGTTCCACGCCGCGCCGGATTTGTACGCCAGCGCCATGATCTGGATACCCAGCGGGCGCGGGCCCCATTCGGTGGCCGAGAACGGGTATTTCGTCCAGTCATTCCAGAAGGTCGCGCCAGGCAGGACCGTGCGCTTGATATTCAGACCGGCATCGCGCATCTGCGCCGCGATCGCATCGCAAGTGTTTTTCTGCCAGTCGGTATCGAGCGAGATCAGCTCGAACCCGGTATCGGCATGGCCGGCTGCGGCGACCATCGCCACGCCTTTGGCAGGGTCATGTTCCTGCGGTGGTAGTTGGGCATATTCGGGGTGCACCGGGCAGACATGGTGGTTTTCACCCGTCAAGCTAAGCCCGCCGATCCCCAGTTCCAGCACCAGCGCGTTGTCCACCGTCATCTGGATACCGCGCCGTGCGTCGCGATTGTCATAAGGCGCAGACAATTGGTTAAACCGCACGGCCAGTGTGTTTGCCGTGACGGCCTCGGTCTTTTCCCAGCCGATCCCGTCGAACAACTGCACGAAATCGCCATCGGTGCGATAGGTCAGGTCGATTTCGTCACCTTCCGCCGCAGCAACCAGCGCCGATTGGTCGGTGCCGAGGTCGGTGAATTCGATCCGGTCCAGCCAGCCGCCATCGCGCCAGTAGTCATGGTTGGGGTTGCGCACCAGAACAGCCTTTACCCCGGTTTCATAGCTTTCGGGCAGATAGGCACCGGTGCCGATCGGCGCGGCCACCGGATCGCCACCCATGAAGCTGCGATGCACCACCGCCGCCGGATAGTCCGACAGCGCCGCCATGATGCTGATGTCAGGCGCGCTCAGGTTCAGCCGGACGGTGTGATCGTCGATGACTTCCACCGCGCCGGTGCGCAGTTTCTTGGTCTCTGCATCCTGAAGGGCCGCCACGCGCGATGCCATAGAGTTGCCTTCGACGGTGCCGTCCGCCCAGAAGTCGAAGTTGTGCACCACGTCCACCGCTCCGAAATCATCACCGTTGTTCCATTTCACACCCCGGCGCAGGTTCAGCGTGTATTGCGTGGCGTCGGCATTGGCCTCCCAGCTTTCGACCAGACCGCCGGTCACGCTGCCATCGCGGTTGAACAGGGTCATGTAGTCCAGCCACCCACGGCAGAAGTTGGCGTATTCCGTCCAGTCCCACAGGCGCGGTTCTTTCATCGCCTTGGTTTCCATGTTCACACGCAGGGTACCGCCGCGTTGGGCCTGGGCCTGGACCGGTGTTGGAAGTGCTGCCCCGATCAGGCCATAGGCTGTCGCCGCGGATACGCCCAGCATCGTGGACCGGCTAAGAAATTCGCGCCGGTCCATCAGGCCTGCGCGATATTCATGAGCGTACATGCGCGCCGCAGGGTGAATGGTCTTGGTCATCATGTCAGTCTCCCATTCCTGTTGGTGTGGTTTTGATTCTTGGACACATGTGTCTAGGAGCCAGCATTGCGCCGCTCTGCCGCTGCGTCAACAATTTGCAGCGCAGGCGATTTCCGTCCCGGCCCCGCCGATTCAAACCCGAGTGAGGCGTGTGAAATCGCATCGGCATCAAAGCGCGCCCCGCCACTACGCAGGGCGCCCTCTTTTCACCATTGAGCTTCTATTTGGTGGCGTTCCTGATCCCGACGCTCATTTTGAGGTCGATCAGTCGCGCCCTGAACGCTTCACCCGTTTCATAGGTAACAAGGTTCACTTCTCAAAAGAGAACGTGCCAAGTATCCACACTGAGCACTTCGTGGCCTTTGAGCGAGTTTTCCAGAGTATCGAGAGGATTGTTGGTGAGGCGGACCAACACCGGTCGCGGCGAGCGCAGGCAACCGACCCAAACATCTGACTTCCTGAGAAGGATGGTGCCGGTGAAGGGACTCGAACCCCCGACCCCATCATTACGAATGACGTGCTCTACCAGCTGAGCTACACCGGCATCCTTCTCTGTCGCGGCCCTATCCGGGCCTGGTCGCTACGATGCGCCGCGTCAAGCCAACTGGTCTCAAACAAACTGCGCGAGTGAACCCGCGACCTACGAATGACGTGTTTGACCAGTTCATCTGCACCGGCGTTTCGCAAGACCCTTAGCAGGCAGCGATCCAAAGCCATGCGCAGCGGTCTCCCGCAACCCTGTGCTTCGGTGCGAAGCGCATACATGCCTTCTGGTCCGATCTCAAGACCTCAAGTGCGTGTCACGTCGCATATCGGCAAAAATGAAACCGGGCCCCGCATCGGGACCCGGTGGACGTATCTTCAGGCTTGTTCGGCCTTCTTTTCAGGGGGCGTTTCTTCGGCCTCTGGCGGCGTATCGGCAGCCTTGTCCTCGGGGTCGGTTGCTGCGTCTTCGACAACCGGAATGACGGGGTCGATGATCTCGACATCGGCGGCAACGGGCAAATCGGGCTCTGGGGCCGGATCGGTAGGGCCGACCAGCAGCGGCAGCATTTCGGCGCCGCCGGGCAGGGCGACTTCGCTTTGTGGAGGTGTCGTCCAGCTGAGCGTATCGAACCCGCCGCAGTTTTCGCAGACCGGTCCCCAGTTGCTGTGGATGTGTTTACAGTTGTCGCAAACCCATTGCTGGCCGCGTGGCGCGGTCAGCGCCCGGGCCAGCCAACCGCGCACCACTGCATCGGACGCACCTTCGCCGCGTTCGATCGCGGCCATGATGGTCAGGACGCGGGCATCGGGCTGCACGTCTGCCAGATCACCCATGGCGCGGCGCGCGGCGGGGAAGTCCTCGGCCGCGATGTTCAGCTCTGCCAGCAGCATGCGGGTTTCCGGGTGGTCCGGCTTGATCTTGGTCAGCTGCTGAAACCGCTTCAGCCGATCCTCTGCGCTCTCCGTTGGTTCGATCGCGGCAAAGGCGGCGGCCAGGTCGGGATGCGGTTCGATTTCCCAGGCTTTCTTCAGCATCCGCACGGCAAGGCGCGGGCGCTGCTGTTCAATATAGCTGCGTGCGGCCATGGCGACGGCGGGGATCAGGTCGGGCGATTTCTTGGCTGCGGTGATCGCGGTTTCGCGTGCCTCGTCAGACTTGCCTTCGTCCAGGATATCTTTCGCTTCGGACAGGGCCAGAACCGCATCGCGGCGCTTGTGCACGTCGCGCGGCAAGGTGCCTGTCTTCAGTTTGGTCGCCAGCGTCGCCCGCGCCCCGCGCCAGTCCGCGGCACCCGCTTGCAGTTTCAGCAGAACGTCCTGCACCTCTTCGTGCTTGGGTTTGATGGCAAACGCCTTTTCGGCCAGCTTCAGCGCGGTGTCTGTGTCCCCCTCGGCCAACTTCTGCTTCATCAAGCCGCGCACGCCGACAAAGCGGGTGGTGTCGTTCTGAACAAGACGCTTGTAGATTTTCTCGGCCTTGTCGCGATCGCCGGTCAGTTCCGCTGCCTGCGCTGTGATCAGGTCGGTCAGCTCGGGCTTTCGCAGGTACTTGTTGGCCTTCTCGGCCTTGGCGATCGCCAGTCGCCCTTCGCCAGACGCCAGTGCCATCAAGCCTTCGGAAAGCGCCTGAAATCCTTTGCGTTCACGATTGCGGTCGAAATAACGCGATACGGCGGTTTCGTCGCCGTTGATGAATCGCAGGATCGCGATCAGCAGCGACACCAGTTTGAACAGCACCCACAGCCCGGCAACGATGATCAGCGATCCAATGATCATCTCGATCGGGCCCAGGGTGTATTCCTGTCCGTTCAGAACGATCTGCGCCTGCGCCAGCCCGGTGCCGTCATTGTCCAGCAAATAGCCCGCGCCAAGGGTCAACGCAGCGATCAGCGCGACGAAAACGACAATCTTAATCAACGACCAAAGCATGTCTGACCCTTATTCCTTGTTCAATTCCTGGCCCAGCTGGGCCACGGCCGAAAGTGCATTTGCGCGGGCATCTGCCCCGGTACGCCAATCGGCCATCTTTTCCTGTGCAACGCCGGGCAGGGCGTCGAGTTCCGACAACGTCGTTTCCAGATCGCCCGACCGCAACGCGGCTTCGGCCCGCGACAGGACCGCGTCCGGGTCGTCGCCGTCCCGTGGCGTGACGGATCTTGCACCAAGCTGCGCCCTCAGGAACGCACCGAAACCGCTTGCGCCGGTGTCATCCGCCGCGCGGGCTGCGGCCAGGGCGGATCGCGCGGCATCAGGGAACGATTCGATCAATGCGGTCAGCGTCGGCACTCCGTCCGCAGCATGCGCCGACAGGCCAGATGGGATCGTCGTGCCGCTGGCGACGGTCAGTTGTGACAGCGATTCGGCAAAAGGTGCGCCGTTGTCGACCGCTGCGGTGATTTCCGCCAACGCGGCGCGCGCCTTGGCCAAAATTGCATCGTTGCCCGCTGCCTGTTGGGCGGCAAAGGCTTCGGCGGCCATGGTCTTGATCTCGTCGCGCTGAGCGGTGATTTCCGACCGCAGCGTATCAAGCTCACGTTCATAGGCAGCGATGGCTTCGGGCGATACCGCGGCTTCCATCGGGCGTTTTTCCAGCTCTGCGAGACGGGTTTCGAAGGCGCTCAGCTTGCCCTCAATCTCGTTCAGCGCTGACCCCAGGCCCGTTGCGGTGGCTTGTGCAGCCTGCGCCTGCGCGGCGACGGGCCCAAGGTCGATGGCCGCAACAGCGGCAGAGGTGTCATTCAGTTTGCTGGCCAATCCATCGACGCGGCCGGATAGGTCGGACAGCGTGCCCGACTGTGCGCTCAACGCGCTGCGGGTTTCGGCCTTGAAGGGGTCTTCTTCTTGTCCGAAGGGCCAACCGTTGACGAACGTTCCGGCGCCAAAGCCAATCGCCCCCGCGACGATCCCGCCCAGTACCAACGGGACAAAACCGCCCTTTCGCGCCGGCTCCTGTGTGGGCGGTGGTGCAACGGAGGCAAGGGCTTCGGTTGCGTCTTTAGGTCCACGGTCTTCTTCAGTCCAGTCGTCTTCGCCTGCGTCGGTGTCTTCCGACGGCGCATGATCTGTTTCCGCGGCAGTGGAGCTATCGTCGGCCCTTGCCGGTTCCTCGGGTTTCGCAGGGGCCGCCTCGGCGGGTTCGGGCGTCGCTTCTGTCGCACCCGTTTCGCCAGGCAAGTCATCGGTTGCATCGCCTGCAACCGTGTCAGCCGCGACCGCGTCCTCGACGTTGGGCTCTGCGCTGTCAGAACTTTCCGTCACCGCCGCGTCTTCGGGCTTTGCATCGGCTACATCCGCTTTCGGCTCTTCTTCGACCACGACGGCATCGACGATTTCCTCGGATGTCTCGGTCGCCTTGGTGGATTTGCCGGATTTCGGGCTTTTGGGTTTTGCCACGGTCCTACCTTTTCCTTGCGTCGGCCCATCCTTCGCCGCCTGGTCCTGATGGGCCCGTCACTCTTATTCCCTGTTGTGGAACCGCGCCGCCCGCGATGCAAGGGGCGCAACCGTCGCGGTCATCGCCTTCGCGTCGGGATTCGAGGCAACGCTTACCTCTTTTGCAGGTAGGCTGGCCACCTCGGCCGCAACCGCTTGGCTCATGCAGGCCAAGAATAGCGGTGCATCGCCGCGAAAGCCCGCTGCGAACAGAGCGGCAGTGCGCGGCGAAAACAGCGGCACCACGATCGGCGTATCTCCGCTCAGAACATCTTGCGCCTGTTGGCTCAGGCCGAGGGCGCGTTGGTCATAGATCGGTGCGCTGTCGGTTTGTACGTTTGCAGCGGTCAAACGTACGGAAACGTCACCGCGCGTGTGGGTGCCGTGCAAATGTATCAAGCGCTGCCCCGCCGCCCGTTCACACACAAGGCGCACCAGATCGTCGGCATCACCATTGGCGGACAGGGCGACAAAACCCGCCTCGGTCGCTGCGCGGGCGGTGGCTGCGCCAACGGTGAAACAGGTCAGCCCCGCTGCGTGCCCCCCAAGTGCGCGAAACGCCGCGACAGCGTGAGCCGAGGTCAGGATCACCCCGTCATATGCCCGCAGATCGGGCAGGGGGCCGGTCACCTCGGTTTCGATCAGCGGCGAAATCACAAGCCGCAAGCCGTCGCGGGTGTCCTTCGGCAGGCCCTGCCAGAATCGCTGTCCTGCCGCTTCCGGGCGGGTCATCAAGAGATAGGGGCGTGTATCGAACATGGTCTTGCCGGGATTGTCGGGCCTTCGGTCCGGTGGTACCCCGTCAGTCATCATGAACGCAACGGTTTGGCGATGAACGCAGAGTTGACAATCCTCGGGCTGGAAAGCAGCTGCGACGATACCGCCGCGGCGGTTGTGCGCGGGCGCGATGTCCTGTCGTCCGTGGTCTGGGGCCAGACCGAATTGCACAGCGCCTTTGGCGGCGTGGTGCCGGAACTGGCCGCGCGGGCCCATGCCGAAAAGATCGACCTGTGCGTGGCCGAGGCGCTGGATCGCGCCGAACTGACGTTGCGCGATGTCGACGCCATTGCTGTGACCGCCGGACCGGGACTGATCGGCGGGGTGCTGTCGGGTGTGATGTGCGCCAAGGGGCTGTCGGCGGGGTCGGGCAAACCGTTGGTGGGTGTGAACCACCTTGCGGGCCATGCGCTGACCCCGCGGCTGACGGACAGTCTGCCCTTCCCTTATCTGATGCTGCTGGTGTCGGGCGGGCATTGCCAGTTTCTTCTGGTGCGCGGCCCGCAGGCATTTGAACGCCTGGGCGGTACGATCGACGACGCCCCGGGCGAGGCATTCGACAAGACCGCGCGTCTGCTGGGCCTGCCTCAGCCCGGTGGCCCCTCGGTCGAGGCAGAGGCCAGGACGGGCGACCCCAAGCGGTTTGCCTTTCCGCGTCCGCTGCTGGACCGGCCCGGTTGCGACATGTCCTTTTCCGGGTTGAAAACCGCGTTGCTGCGCCAGCGTGACTCGCTGATCGCGGATCAGGGTGGGCTGACACGGCAGGACCGGGCGGACATGTGCGCCGGCTTTCAAGCTGCGGTCAGCGATGTCTTGCAGGAAAAGACCCGGCGCGCGTTGGATATCTACCTTTCGCATGACCCTGTCTGCCCGGGATTTGCGATCGCCGGGGGCGTGGCGGCGAACCAGGGCATTCGGGCTGCGCTGACCGGACTGTGCGCGCAACATGGCGTGAACTTTGTTGCGCCGCCGCTGGCACTTTGCACCGACAACGCGGCCATGATTGCCTATGCCGGGGCAGAGCTTTTCGCGCTGGGGCAGCGCGATGACATGACCTTGCAGGCACACCCGCGCTGGCCGCTGGACAAATCCGCAGCCCCGCTGCTGGGGTCGGGCAAGAAGGGGGCCAAGGCATGAGCATCGCCATTCTGGGTGCCGGGGCCTTCGGCACCGCGCTGGCCGTGGCGCTGGGCCAGGACCGCCCGGTGACTCTGTGGGGCCGGGACGTGCAGGCGCTGCGCGTCACCCGCCAAACGCCACGCCTGCCCGGTGTGTTCCTGCCCGACGGCGTGACCGTCACCGCCGACCTGGAGCGGGCCTTGGACGCGGCTGCACTCTTGCTCTCGATGCCGATGCAAAGCCTCATGGGATTTGCAGAGACCATCCGTCGTCCCCTGACCGGCAAGGCGCTTGTCGCGTGTTGCAAGGGCATCGACCTGACCACATTGCAAGGCCCGTCGGCCATTCTCGGCGCGCGCTGGCCCGAGGCCACACCCGCAATTCTGACCGGTCCCAGCTTTGCCGCCGATATTGCGCGCGGCCTGCCCACAGCGCTGACGCTGGCCTGTGCTGACGATGTGTTGGGCCAGAGGCTGCAACGCGAACTTTCGACCCAGACTTTGCGCCTGTATCGCAGCACCGATGTCATCGGCGCGGAGCTGGGGGGCGCACTGAAGAACGTGATCGCCATCGCCTGCGGTGTGACCATCGGGGCCGGGCTGGGTGACAGCGCTCGTGCGGCGCTGATGACTCGCGGGTTTGCCGAAATGGCCCGCTATGCCCGCCATCGGGGTGCCGATCCGGCAACATTGGCAGGGCTGTCGGGGTTGGGCGACCTGGCGCTGACCTGCACGTCTGATCTGTCGCGAAACTATCGGTTCGGCCTGTCGATTGGACGCAAGGAAGGCTTTGACTCCAGCGTAACCGTCGAAGGGGCCGCCACCGCCCGTGCCCTGGCCGCAATCGCCAGCGATCACGGCCTGTCGCTTCCGATTACGCAGGCTGTGGCCGCACTGGTTGAATCCCGCGCGACCGTCGATGCTGTATTGCACGATCTATTGTCCCGACCCCTGAAGGAGGAAACCCGATGAAAATTGCGCTGATCGCCAAGGACAAACCCGGTGCGCTGGACATTCGCAAGGCAAACCGGACGGACCATCTGGCCTATATCGAGGCGACGGGCGTCGTCGCCCAGGCTGGTCCACTGCTGGACGGCGCCGGGGAAATGTGCGGCTCTCTTGTCATCCTTGAGGTTGCGGACATGGCGGCGGGCGAGGCTTGGGCTGCGAATGATCCCTATGCAAAGGCGGGACTGTTCGACAGTGTCGAACTGATCGCGTGGAAACAGGTGATTGGCTGATGCGCTACTGGCTTTTCAAGTCTGAACCGTCGACCTGGGGCTGGAACGACCAACTGGCCAAGGGGGACACGGGCGAAGAGTGGAACGGCGTGCGCAATTACCAGGCGCGCAATTTCATGCGTGAAATGGCGCTGGGGGATCGCGGGTTCTTTTATCATTCGCAAAAGGAACGTGCCGTTGTCGGGATCGTCGAGGTCTGCGCGACCTCGCATCCCGACAGCACCACCGACGACCCGCGCTGGGACTGTGTGGATATCAAGGCCGTGGTCTCGGTGAACGCCCCGGTCACGCTGGACCAGATCAAGGCCGATCCGGAACTGGCAGACATGGTGCTGGTGAAGAACTCGCGCCTGTCGGTTCAGCCGGTGACCGAGGCCGAGTGGCAGCGGATCTGCGCGCTGGCGGGCGTTGACGCCTGACTTTCCCCTGTGCCCGCACGTCGCTTTGTTGCAAACTGCGGCGGAATGACGCGCAGACGGAGAGAAAGAATGGAAACCGTGAAAGTCTTGGTCGCGGCGGCGGCCTCTTGGGTGTGGGGGGCGGTCTGGTATATGACGCTGTCAAAACCCTGGCTGCGGGCAGCGGGGATCGAATGCGACCCCGATGGCAAACCGGTTGGCGGCAGCAGCCCGGCGCCCTTCATTCTTTCGGCCCTGTGCATGGTGCTTGTGGCAGGAATGATGCGGCATATGCTGACCATGTCGGGGATCACGACCGTTGGCGGCGCGATGGTGACCGGGGCCGGCATCGGGCTGTTTTTCATCGCACCCTGGACGATGATCAACAATGCTTACGGCATGCGCCCGTTTACGCTGACCTTGATTGATGGTGGCTATGCGGTGGCGGGCTGCACGATCATGGGTCTGGTGCTGGCGCTGTTCTGAGGGCGGGTCAGGGTCCCGACAGGATCGCCGGGACCCGTCTTACCCCGGCGCTCCCACAGCACCACACGGCAATCTGGTTTCTGTCCGGCCATCCTGGCTTGGGGTCAGACTAGCCCGGATCGTGCCTGATCCCAAGAAAATAGCTTTTAAAATCCAATCGATAATAAAACGGCCCCCGGTTGATCCAGGGGCCGTTTCGGAAAACATCGGGGCAGAGCTCAGCCGTAAACGGCTTCTTTGCCGAAGTGCTTGACCAGCAGATAGTAGAACACCGCGCGGTACTTGTTGCGCTCGGACCGGCCATAGGTTTCCACGGTTGCGTTGATCGCATCCATCAACTCGGGGCCATCGGCCAAGCCCAGCTTCTTGATCAGGAAGTTGTTCTTGACGGTTTCCAGTTCGCTGTCCTGGCTGGCGGCCACGGTCGAGGCATCGTCGTTGTAGATCGACGGGCCGCAGCCGATGGTGACCTTGGTCAACAGGTCCATATCGGGTTCCATGCCGCACTTGTTGCGCAGGTCATCGGCATATTTGGCGATCAGTTCGTCACGCTTTCCCATCTTGAGCTCCCACCTTTGTCTTGTTCCGGGGCGGCCAACCTTGGCCTTGGGCCGAATCGTAAGCCCTGAGAACGCGAAGACAAAGGGGAAAATGCGCACGGTGCTTGCTTGCCCTTGGGTCAGGCGGGGCGCCAAACGGACAGCGCCCCGCCGGATCGTCCAGGCGGGGCGCTGCGGCCTCGGGGAACTGTCGCAGGATCAGTAGCGGTAGTGTTCCGGCTTGAACGGGCCTTCGGGCTTGACGCCGATATAGGCGGCCTGTTCGCTTGACAGTTCGGTCAGTTTCACGCCGATCCGGCCCAGGTGCAGGCGTGCAACCTTTTCGTCCAGATGCTTGGGCAGGATGTAGACGCCATTGGCATAATTGTCGCCCCGGGTCCAAAGCTCGATCTGCGCCAGAACCTGGTTGGTGAACGATGCCGACATCACAAAGGACGGGTGGCCGGTGGCATTGCCCAGGTTCAGCAGACGGCCTTCGGACAGCAGGATGATGCGGCTGCCTGACGGCATCTCGATCATGTCGACCTGGTCCTTGATGTTGGTCCATTTATGGTTCTTCAGCGCGGCGACCTGAATTTCGTTGTCGAAATGGCCGATGTTGCCAACAATCGCCATGTCCTTCATCTGGCGCATGTGCTCGATGCGGATCACGTCCTTGTTGCCGGTGGTGGTGATAAAGATGTCGGCGCTGTCAACGACGTCTTCCAGGACCACCACTTCGAAGCCATCCATCGCCGCTTGAAGCGCGCAGATCGGGTCGACTTCTGTCACCTTGACGCGCGCGCCCGCGCCGCGCAGCGATGCGGCAGAGCCTTTGCCGACGTCGCCATAGCCACACACGACCGCGACCTTGCCGGCCATCATGGTGTCAGTGGCGCGGCGGATGCCGTCGACCAGCGATTCCTTGCAGCCGTACTTGTTGTCGAACTTCGACTTGGTCACGCTGTCGTTCACGTTGATCGCGGGGAACGGCAACAGGCCCTGTTTCTGAAGCTCGTAAAGGCGGTGCACGCCGGTGGTGGTTTCCTCGGATACACCCTTGATCGCGTCGCGCTGCCTGGTGAACCAGCCGGGGCTTTCCTTGAGGCGCTTCTTGATCTGGTTGAACAGGCAGACTTCTTCCTCGCTGGTCGGCACGGCGATCAGGTCTTCCTCACCGGCCTCGACCCGCGCACCCAGCAGGATGTACAGCGTCGCGTCGCCGCCATCGTCCAGGATCATGTTGCAGGTGCCTTCCTCGAACTGGAAAATCTTGTCGGTGTAGGACCAGTATTCTTCCAGCGTTTCGCCCTTGATGGCAAAGACCGGCGTGCCACCGGCGGCAATCGCGGCGGCGGCGTGATCCTGGGTCGAGAAGATGTTGCACGATGCCCACCGCACGTCAGCCCCCAGCGCCACCAGCGTTTCGATCAGAACGGCAGTCTGGATGGTCATGTGAAGCGACCCGGCAATCCGGGCGCCCTTCAGCGGTTGTGCGGCGCCGTATTCCTCGCGCAGGGCCATCAGGCCCGGCATTTCGGTTTCGGCGATATCAAGCTCCTTGCGGCCGAAATCGGCCAGAGCGATGTCCTTGATGATGTAGTCGGCCATTGTCGGCTCCTAATCTGTGAATTGGGCGGGTCTTTAGCACCCCAGACATTAACGAGCAATGATGCCGGACGCGGACAGTCGCAAGACCGCCGATCGGGCTCTGGCTGTGCCTGCCGTATCTTCGGTTTCCGATCATGTAGTCCGGATGCCTGTTGTCTGCCATGCAGGTTTGGCAGAATGGTTGATCCGCCGCCGACAAGGCGATAGCCCTTGGCGCAAAGATGGATTTCCGGAAAGGTCTGACCGTGGCAACCATGCCCCGAGCCTGGCAACGAATGCTCTCTGGCCGCAGGCTGGACCTGCTGGACCCGACCCCTGTAGATATCGAGATCGAGGATATCGCCCACGGTCTTGCCTTCGTGGCGCGTTGGAACGGGCAGACCTTTGGCGACTATCCCTATTCCGTTGCCGAACATTCGCTTCTGGTCGAGGCGCTGTTTGCCCGCATGTGCCCAACAGCCACGACGCAAGACCGGCTGGCCGCGCTGCTGCATGACGCACCGGAATATGTCATTGGCGACATGATTTCCCCTGTAAAGGCTGCTGTCGGGCCGGAGTATGGCAAGCTGGACGAACGTCTGACGGCAGCGATCCACATCCGGTTCGGCCTGCCTGCCGTGACACCCGCGAAGCTGAAGAAGCAGATCAAGAAGGCCGACCGCGTCAGCGCCTGGATGGAGGCGACGCAGATCGCAGGTTTTACCGTGGCCGAGGCGGACAAATTCTTTGGCGCCCCCGACCGTGCCCTGATCGCCGGGCTGGACATTCATCTGCGCCCCCCGGTCGAGGTGCGGCGTGATTTCACCCGGCGCCACGCTTCACTGATGGGACAGCTATGATCACCATTCGTCGCGCCACCCAGCTGGATACACGCCAGATGGCGGAACTCCTGAACCAGATCATCGACGCCGGTGGCACCACCGCGATCACTCAGCCGGTCACGCGCGACGCCTTGTGGCAATGAGTGCAGTCCGGCGGCGCAGGCTCGGCCTGGCATGTTGCCGAAGACCGCGATGGTGCCATCCTTGGTTTTCAGTGGGTCGCACCAAACCCCGACCTGCCGCCGGACGCCTGTGAAATCGCCACCTTCGTCCAGACCGGCAAGACCGGGCTCGGCACGGGCTCTCGCTTGTTCGAGACAACGAAATCCGTGGCACGCGCGCTTGGCTACGACTGGATCAGTGCTGAAATCCGCGCCGACAATTCCGGTGGGCTGGCCTATTACCAAAGCCGCGGTTTCGAAGACTATGGTCGCCGTAACGGCGTGGTCCTGGCGGACGGGCTGACAGTGGACAAGGTGCTGAAACGCTTCGACCTCTAAGCGTTCCGTTCGGCCCAAGGCGTGACGCCCCCGCGCCAGAGCGGCAGTCACTCCAACGGCCAATGCCAGGCCGCGTCTATGGCAGCGAGGGGCTGGTCACCAGGAATAGCAGGTCCCTGCCATAAGCCTCGCGCAGGCAAAGGTTTTCAGGGTCGGTAGTCAGCGCGGGCTGCGCTTGGCAAGAATGCGCTGCAGTGTGCGGCGGTGCATGTTCAGACGCCGCGCGGTTTCGCTGACGTTGCGGTCGCACAATTCGTACACCCGCTGAATATGCTCCCAACGCACACGGTCCGCACTCATCGGGTTTTCCGGTGGCGGCGGCATTTCTTCGCCCGTTGCAAGCAAGGCATTGGTGATATCGGTCGCATCGGCAGGTTTCGACAGGTAATCGGTGGCACCGATCTTGACCGCAGCAACGGCGGTGGCAATCGCGCCATATCCGGTCAGCACGACAATGCGGCTGTCGGGGCGTTTTTCACGCAGCACTTCGACCACGTCCAACCCGTTGCCATCCTCAAGCCGCAGGTCAACGACGGCAAAGGCCGGGGGACGGGCTGTGGCAATGGCCTTGCCGGCGGCGACGGAACCAGCCATTTCCACTTCGAAACCGCGCTTTTCCATGGCCTTCGCCAACCGGCGCAGGAACGGTTCGTCGTCATCTACCAAAAGCAGGGTCTTGTCTTCGCCAATGTCGTCCAGAGTGCGCTCGGCCACCAGGTTTCCTCCCCGCCGCGTCTGTTTGACACAGTTCTTTATCCTGTGATGCCGATCCCGTCAAACCACTAGCGTGGGTCAGCTTTTTTCGACGAAACAAGCCACCTTGTCGGCCATCTGCTCTGGCGTCAGTTCGCGCCGGAAAAACTCGACGAACCCGTATTCGGGGAAGACCAGATAGGTAAAGGTCGAATGGTCGACCAGGTAATATTCCTCGTCAGGATCCTGAACCTTGAAATAGGTGCGATACGCCTGGCTTGCGGCCTTGACCTGTTCCGGGCTGCCGGTCAGCCCGATCATGCGCTCATGCATGTTTTGGGCGAAATCGCCGACCACTTCGGGCGTGTCACGCTTCGGATCGATCGAGATGAAAACCGGCGTCACCATCACGCCGCGATCTTCCAGGATATCGACTGCCTCGACGTTGCGGGCATTGTCCAGCGGGCAGACGTCAGGGCAATAGGTATAGCCGAAATACAGCAGCGTCGGCCCGGTGATCACATCCTTGTCGGTTACGGTTTTCCCGGCCGCGTTCACCAGCGTGAAGGGCCCGCCGATCGTTTCGCTTCCTCCCGCGATCTTGCCGGTCCGGCATTGTGCGAACCGGTCGGCATCCGGCGCCGGGCGCGACACGTACCAGACGCCGCCCAACAGGGCTGCTACGGCGACTGCCCCGGCGATTGCTGCGAATTTGACCATGTCGGTTCCTCCTGTTCGTTTCGTCACCGCCGCACCGGAATGCGTTGCGCGTGTTCACCGGGACACCTAACAATTGAAACCACGGGCGCAAGGGGGTGAATGAGCGCAGATGTCTGACACCGAATACGGGCTGCTGAACGAACAGAACCGCACGCACTGGATCCGGTTGCGCACGATGATCCTGCTGCGTTGGTTTGCCATTGTCGGTCAGTTGTCCGCGTTGATCGTGGCGCAGAGGGTCTACAACCTTCAACTGGAATTCGGCCTGTGCTTCCTGGCGGTGGGGGTGTCGGTCGCGGGCAACCTGATCGCGATCTTCGTATTCCCGGAAAACAAGCGCCTGTCGGAATCCGAGAATTTCATGATGGTCCTGTTCGACCTCTTGCAGCTGTGTTTCCTGCTGTTTCTGACCGGCGGTCTGCACAACCCGTTCTCGCTTCTGGTGCTTGGGCCTGTCACGGTGTCGGCGGCGGTGCTGCGGTTGCGGTCAGCGATATTCCTGGGGCTGACGGCCTTTGTCCTGATCACGGTCATGGTGTTTTTTCACTTGCCGCTGATGACCGAAGACGGGTTTGTCCTGCGTATCCCGACCGTCTTCGTCTTTGGTCAATGGGCGGCAATTTCTATCGCCCTTGTGTTTATCTCGCTTTACGCGCGGCGGATCACGCGGGAAATGCACTCGATGGCTGATGCGCTGACGGCAACACAGATGGCGCTGGCCCGGGCGCAGAAGCTGAACGATCTCGGCGGGGTCGTTGCCGCCGCCGCGCATGAACTCGGTACGCCGCTGGCAACGATCAAGCTGACGGCGTCAGAGCTGATCGAGGACCTGCAAGACCGGCCTGATCTGGCCGATGATGCGCGGCTGATCGGCGAACAGACCGACCGTTGCCGCGATATCCTGCGGTCGATGGGGCGGGCGGGCAAGGATGACCTGCATATGCGCCAGGCCCCGCTGTCAGAGGTGCTGCGAGAAGCCGCCGAACCGCACCAGATGCGCGGCAAAGAGATCCTCTTTGAAGAAGGCCCAAGCCATGGTGCCGACCTGGCCCAGCCCCAGATCCTGCGCCGCCCTGAAATCATCCACGGACTGCGCAACCTGGTGCAGAATGCCGTGGACTTCGCCCGTAGCCGCGTCTGGGTCGAAGCGCTGTGGACCGAAGACCATATCTCGGTGCGGATCGTGGACGATGGTCGCGGCTATCCCCCGCACCTGATCGGACGGATTGGCGATCCGTTCGTACGAACCCGCCGGTCCGAAAAGGACAAGGGCCTGCGGCCGGAATACGAAGGCATGGGGCTTGGACTGTTCATCGCCAAGACGCTGCTGGAACGCAGCGGCGCAGAGCTGAGTTTTGCCAACGGATCCGATCCTTACGTGACCAAGAAATCGAACATCGAAAAACGCGGTGCGATTGTCGAAGTCGTGTGGCCACGCGCCCAGATCGTGCCGCAGGATACGCCCGGTGGGCTTGGGGAGAACCAGAGGTTCGAGCCGTGAAATTCACCTCTGGGTTGTTTTTATTAATCTTTCATTAACCAAATTCGTGGCACCTTGGCTGAAAAGGGCTCACGGATGGAAATGGAACCGGCGGTCTGGGGGATGATTGCGCTGGGTGCGTTGGGTGCCGCGGCCATAGTCTTGGCCGTGACCTATCTGTTTCCAAGAGGTCTGCGCGCACGCCGGCACGATCCCGCTCCGGATGTGACCGTCATGGCCTTTGTTCTGAAGGATGATGTGCTGCTGGATGCCAGCGATGGCGCGCTTGGGGCGCTGGGGTTGCCGCAGGACAGCCCGATCTATTGGCGCGATCTCTGGAATGCGCTGACTCCCCGGTTTCCTGACCTGCAACCGGATCTTCCGGACCTTGAAAAGCAAGAATTTGCATCTGCCGGGCAGGACGCGACCCTGCGCATCGTCCAACGTGGCGATCGCCTGCGGGTCGAGGTCAGCGGCGGCGCGCGCCTGCCGCTGGACGGGCAGCGGGCGGCGTTCCTGGATGCCGAACTGGCCCGCCTGCGCGCCGTGGTGCAACGCGCGCCAGAACCGATTTGGCGCACCGCGCCCGATGGCCGTGTCTTGTGGGCGAATGACGCCTGCGAAGCGTTGGCGCTGGATACCGGGGAAATCGCGCTTGTCACCTCGCAACCCGAGGACCGGCCGGAACAGTGGCGTGAGCGACTGGCGGACCGGTCGAACAGCCAGGCTGACGTGCGCTGGTTCGAGGTCGTCTCGCGCCGTGCCGGGCCCGATACGTTGCATTGGGCCACCAACATCGACGCAGTCGTTCGCGCGGAAGAGGCGCAGCGCAACTTCGTCCAGACCTTGACCAAGACCTTTGCCCACCTGCCAATCGGGCTTGCGATCTTTGACCGGAACCGCCAGTTGGCGCTGTTCAATCCGGCGCTGATCGACCTAACGGCATTGCCGGCGGAATTCCTCTCCGGGCGCCCAAATCTGATGACCTTTTTCGATCATCTGCGAGAGGTGCGGATGATGCCGGAACCCAAGAACTATTCAGGTTGGCGCGAACAGCTTGCCGAACTGGTCCGCGCCACCTGTGATGACCGCTATACCGACACCTGGACGTTGCCTTCGGGCCTGACCTACAAGATCACCGGTCGGCCGCATCCCGATGGCGCGATTGCCTTCTTGATCGAGGATATTAGCGCCGAAATCTCGTTGACCCGCCGGTTCCGGGCAGAGTTGCACCAGTCGCTGGCGGTTCTCGATGCGATGTCAGATGCCTATGCCGTGTTTTCGCAGCTTGGCGTTCTGACAATGAGCAACGCGGCCTACCGGGCACTTTGGGGCAACGACCCCGATGGCCGGATGGGTGAAAGCACCATCCCGGACGAATGCAAGGACTGGCGCAGCTTGTGCGAGGATACGCCGGAACTGTCTGAACTGTGCGATACGCTTCAGCAACAGCGGTTGCCACACCCGGTGGAACTGACCGTTCAACACCGGCTTCGCGGGCGCGTTCTGGTGCGGGTTCAGGCGGTGGCAGGGGGAAGCCTGCTGATCCGGTTTACCGCCCGAGACTCTTTGTCGGATGGGGTGGCGCCGGCATGGTCCGCCCGCGCGGCAGAGTAGCGGCGATCGCGCTTGCGGCTGGTGGCGGGGCAGCTAAAGTCGGCCCATGACCGCGACATCCCCGATTTGCCTGACGATGCCATCGCCCGCTGCAACCTGTGCTCTGGCGCGCGCCCTGGGGGTGCGGCTGAGGGCAGGGGATGTGTTGTTGATGGAAGGTGGAATTGGCGCGGGCAAGACCCATTTTGCCCGCTGCCTGATCCAGTCCCTGCTACCCGCACCAGAGGACGTACCATCGCCCACATTCACGTTGGTGCAGGTCTATGAGGCGGCTGACTTCGAGATCTGGCACAGTGACCTGTATCGCCTGACCGACCCCGATCAGGTGGTGGAACTGGGCTTGACCGAAGCGTTTGAAACCGCGCTGTGCCTTGTGGAATGGCCTGACCGTCTGGCCGACCTGTCGCCGCAAGAGGCGCTTTGGATTCGCTTTGCCGATGCCGGGGACAGCCCGGAGGCCAGGGCGCTGGAACTCAGCTGGACGGCTGGCGATTGGGGCGCGCGGCTGCAGGGGGTGGCCGCGTGACGATCACGGGGTTCCTGAATGCTTGCGGTTGGGGCGATGCCGCGCGGCAGGACATGACGCCTGATGCCTCCAGTCGGACCTATACCCGCCTGTGCAAGGGCGAGGATACCGCGGTCGTGATGCAGGACCCGGACGGCGACGTTGCCTTGTTTGCCCGGCTTTCGCGGCACCTGAGCGCGCTCGGCCTGAGCGCGCCGCGCATCATCGCAGAGGCGCCGCAGGACGGGCTGTTGCTGATCGAGGATCTTGGCGATGACCTGTTTGCGCGACTGTGCGAAACCGATCCCGCGCTGGAACCAACGCTTTACGACACCGCGGTCGATGTGCTGATTGCACTGCACCGGGCCAAGCCGCCCGCAGGGCTGACTGTCGCCACGCCATCGCTTCTTGCGCAGATGATCGACCCGGCGTTCGACTTTTATGCGGCCCGGGCCGGGCAGACCCCGTCACAGACCGACCGGCGGGCCTTGCAGGCCGCGCTGAAAGACGCGCTCGACAGCCACGCGTCCGTGGCTGACGTGATGATCCTGCGCGACTACCACGCCGAAAATCTGCTGTGGCTGCCGCAGCGCACAGGCACGGCGTGTGCCGGGCTGCTGGATTTCCAGGACGCGCTGATCGGCCACCGGGCCTATGATCTGGTGTCCCTGTTGCAAGACGCCCGGCGCGACGTCACCGGCCCGGTCACCGACCGGGCGATCAGGCGGTTCGCGGACCGGACCGGTACGCCAGAAGACACCTTGCGGGCCGCCTGCGCCGTGCTCGGGGTGCAGCGCAACTTGCGGATTCTTGGGATTTTTGCCCGCCTCGCGGTGCTGCGCGGCAAGCCTGGCTACCTTGGCCTGATCCCGCGCGTCTGGGGCCATATCGACCGCAGCCTGCACCATCCGGCGCTGTCTTCGGTCGCGCCGCTGATCGCAAAGTACCTCCCGGCCCCTACGCCGGATGTGTTGGAAAGGCTGGCACGATGAGCCCAAACGCGATCCTGCTGTTCGCCGCCGGGTTCGGCACCCGTATGGGCCCGCTGACCCGCACCTGTCCTAAACCTTTGATCAGGGTGGCGGGCCGTCCGCTGATCGACCATGCGCTGGCGCTTGCGGATGACTTTGGCCCGCTGACCCGCGTGGCGAATGCGCATTACCATGCAGATCAACTGGCCGCGCATCTGGCGGACCGCGATGTGGCCCTGTCGCACGAGGCGCCCGAGATCCTTGAAACCGGGGGGGGGCTGCGCAAGGCGCTGCCCCTTCTTGGGCAGGGGCCGGTGTTCACGCTGAACACCGACGCGGTCTGGACCGGATCAAACCCGTTGGCGACGCTGGCCCGTGCGTGGCAACCGGATCGGATGCAAGCGCTTTTGTTGTGTGTGCCGCTGACGTCGGCCTTGGGGCGCGACGCGCCGGGCGATTTCCACCTGGGTCCCGACGGTCGGCTGCGTCGCGGGGGCGATCTGGTCTATACCGGGGCGCAGATCCTGCACACCGACCTGTTGCAAGAGGTCAGGGAACCAGCGTTTTCGCTGAACGTGGTGTGGAACAAGATGGCCGAACAGGGCGGGCTGTTTGGCGTCGTCCATGATGGCGGCTGGTGTGATGTTGGTCGGCCCGAAGGGATCGCTCTGGCCGAAGGACTGTTGGCTGATGTTTGACCCTACCGACACACCCCGTCTTTTCGGCCTGCCACCGGGTGTGGATTTCCCCGCCGCCTTCCTGCGTGGCCTGGACAGGATGCTGGAGGGGCAGCCGCCAGAGGCCATCGGCCGGGTTGAAGTGATCGTCAACACCACGCGGATGCGTCGTCGTCTGAGAAGCCTTCTGGACAACGGTCCGCCGCGCATTCAACCGCGCTTGCGGTTGCTGACCGAAAGCACCGATCCCCGCGACATGGCCGGCTTGCCGAACGCTGTGCCGCCGTTGCGGAGAAGACTGGAGCTGGCGCAACTGGTGGCGCGTCTGCTGGATGCCGACCCGACGCTGGCCCCGCGCAACACGCTGTTCGACCTTGCGGATTCGCTGGCAAGCCTGATGGACGAGATGCAGGGCGAAGGCGTCAGTCCCGAAAATATCGCCGCGCTCGACGTTTCGGACCAGTCCGGCCACTGGCAACGTGCGCTGCGCTTCCTGAAGGTGTTGCAACCTTATTTCGAACTGGCCACGGACGCCCCCGACACTGAGGCGTTGCAACGCCAGTCGGTGTTGCGCCGGATTGCGCGTTGGCAGGCCAACCCGCCCCGGCACCCGGTGATCCTTGCGGGGTCCACCGGGTCGCGCGGGACCACGCGATTGTTGATGGAGGCAGTGGCGCGCCTGCCGCAGGGGGCTGTCGTGCTGCCCGGCTTCGATTTCGACATGCCCGCGCCGGTGTGGGACACGCTGGGCGACGCCCTGACCGGAGAGGACCACCCCCAGTTCCGTTTTGCCCGTCTGATGGTCGAGCTTGGCCTGAGGCGCGAAGCTGTGGCGCGTTGGGATGACACGCCGCCACCCAGCCCCGCGCGCAACGCCGTGCTGTCACTGGCGCTTCGGCCCGCACCTGTCACCGACCAGTGGCTGCGCGACGGTCCGTTCCTGCCAGACCTGTCGAACGCCATGGCAAATGTGACACTGGTCGAGGCGGCAAGCCCGCGGGATGAGGCGCTGGCCATCGCCCTGCGTTTGCGGCAGGCCGCAGAGGACGGCCAGACCGCCGCGCTGATCACCCCCGACCGGATGCTCACGCGGCAGGTGACCGCAGCGCTGGACCGCTGGGGGATCCTGCCCGACGATAGTGCGGGTACCCCACCGCAGCTGACCCCGCCGGGTCGGTTTATGCGCCATGTCGCGGGGCTGTTCATCCGTGATCTGACGGCCGAGGCGCTTTTGACCCTGCTGAAACATCCGCTTTGCCACGCAGGGGCCGGACGCAGCCAGCACAACTTGAACACCCGTGACCTGGAATTGCACATCCGGCGCAAGGGCTGGCCGTTTCCGACCGCGGAAAAACTGTTGGCCTGGGGCGAGGCGCGCAACCGCTCGGATTGGGCGGCCTGGGTCGCGCACCTGTTCTGCCAGCCGCCGGTGGCCGGCCCGCTGCCGTTGACTGAATGGGTTAAACGTCATCTGGACCGTGCGCAGGGACTTTGCGCCGGGTCCGAAAGCGACGATGCACGCGTATTGTGGGCTGAATCTGCAGGGCGCGAAGTGCACAAGATCGTGACCGACCTGCAGGATCAGGCGCCCCATGGTGGCGATATGACCGCACGGGATTATGCCGACCTGTTCGGGGCCGTTCTGTCGAAGGGCGAAGTGCGCAACCCCGTCACGCCGCACCCCACCGTGTTGATCTGGGGGACGCTTGAGGCGCGGGTGATGGGCGCCGACCTGCTGATCCTTGGCGCGCTGAACGAAGGCACCTGGCCGGAAATGCCAAAGGCAGACCCGTGGCTGAACCGGCGGATGCGCCACGACGCCGGACTGTTGGTGCCGGAACGCCGCATCGGCCTGTCAGCGCATGATTTCCAGCAGGCCTTTGGCGGGCAAGAGGTCTGGGTGACCCTCGCGCTGAAATCGCAGGATGCCGAAACCGTGCCGTCGCGGTGGATCAACCGGCTGATCAACCTGCTGAACGGCTTGCCCAATCGCAATGGCCACGCCGCGCTGGACCAGATGCGGGGCAGGGGCAACGAATGGCTGGCGTTGGCCCGCGCGTCCGAGGCGCCGAAGCCGGCGTTGCCAGCGCCGCGCCCCGCGCCGCGCCCGCCCGTGGCCGCGCGCCCGCGGCACCTGTCGGTGACCGAGATTCAGCACCTGATCCGCAACCCCTATGCGATCTATGCCAAGCATGTGCTGAACCTGCGGCCCCTGATGCCGCTGCAGCGTACCGCCGATCCGATGATCCGGGGCACGGTGATTCACGATATCTTTCAGCAGTTCATCGCTGAAACGATGGAAGACTCTGACCGGTTGACCCGCGCGCGGCTGATGCAGATCGCGGAAGAGATTGTTGCCCGTGACATTCCCTGGCCCGCGATCCGGCATGTCTGGCTGGCCCGGGTGGATCGCGTCGCTGATTGGTTTATCGCGCGGGAACACCAGCGACGAGAACTGGCGCAACCGGTGATGCTGGAAAAGAAAGCCACAGCCCGAATGTCGGCGCCCGATTTTGCCCTGACCGGCAAGGTCGATCGCATCGACATGGACACCGAAGGCCGCGCCCATGTCTATGACTACAAGACCGGCACACCGCCCACCACAAGCCAGCAGAAGCATTTCGACAAGCAATTGCTGCTGGAGGCGGCGATGATCGAACAGGGCGTTTTCAAGCCGCTTTTCCCGCAATATGTCGCACAGGCCGTCTATATCGGGCTTGGGGCCACGCCCCGGGAACAGACCGCGCCGTTGGACGAGATCACGCCAAGTGAGCTTTGGGACCAGTTCGGGAAATTGATTGCCGCTTACGACGACCCCGACAGGGGCTATCCCGCGCGCAATGCCAGCTTTTCCGAACACGAGGTCACAGACTATGACCAGTTGTCGCGCTTCGGTGAATGGGACGGGGCGCAGCCGCCCGATGACGAGGTTCTGGAATGAGCCTGCCGCAATTCGACGAAGCGACCCTGCGCCAGGTCGAAGCCGCCGAACCCGGCGCGTCGACCTGGTTGTCGGCGAACGCAGGGTCGGGCAAGACCCGTGTGCTCACCGATCGGGTGGCGCGGCTGCTGCTGCGGGACGTGCCGCCTGATCACATCTTGTGTCTGACCTATACCAAGGCAGCCGCGACCGAGATGCAGAACCGCCTGTTCAAGCGTCTGGGCGAATGGGCGATGCTGGATGACACGCACCTGGGCACCGCATTGGCGGGTCTCGGCGTGGTCGACAGCGCCAACCCCGACTTCCTGCGCAATGCCCGCACCCTGTTCGCCCGGGCGATCGAGACGCCTGGTGGCTTGCGGATCCAGACGATCCATTCGTTCTGTTCCGCGCTGCTGCGGCGTTTTCCGCTAGAGGCCGGGGTCAGCCCGCAGTTCAAGGAAATCGAAGACCGCGCCGCAGAACTGCTGCGCGAAGAGGTGCTGGACCGTATCGCCGAAGGCCCGGATGCCGGGCTGGTCACCGCGCTGGCAGGGCACAGCACCGATCAGACGCTGGATGCGGTCTGCGCCGAAATCACCCGCAACCGCGATGTGCTTCTTTCCGTACGCACCGAAGGCGATATTCGTACGGCCTACGGTCTGAGCGACAGGATGGATGTTCCCGGCCTGTTGGACAGCGTGTTTCTGGGCGGCGAGCTTGAGATGTTCGCAGAGATGATCCCGGTCTTGCGCGGCAGCGGTTCCAACGACAACAAGCTGGCAGACAAGCTGACGACGATCACGGCTCCGGATCTGGGGGCCTTGCAGCTTCTGGAAGACGCGTTGCTGAACGGATCGACTGCGAAAGAGCCGTTTACCGCGAAGATCGGAAAGCTGCCCACCAAAGCCCTTGCAAACGGCCCGCTTGCGCATCTAACGGGCCGGCTGGACGA
The DNA here is from genome assembly GCF_035818635.1 of Mesobacterium hydrothermale. Lineage (NCBI taxonomy): Bacteria > Pseudomonadati > Pseudomonadota > Alphaproteobacteria > Rhodobacterales > Roseobacteraceae > Mesobacterium > Mesobacterium hydrothermale. The sequence goes on from NZ_JAYLLH010000011.1 coordinate 66,742, forward strand.
CCTGATGCGCCGGGTGGAATCCGCCCGCGAAACCCGGTTGGCCTTGATGGCCGCCGACAGGGATATCGCGTTGCACCGCTTTGCGACTGTCTTTCTGGCCGCTTATGAGGCGGAAAAACAGCGCCGAGGCTGGCTGGATTTCGATGACCTGATCGCGCTTGCGAACCGACTGCTGGACAACCCGGCAGTAGCGGAATGGGTGCTCTACCGCCTGGACGGCGGGATCGACCACATTCTTGTCGACGAAGCACAGGACACCAGCCCGACGCAATGGCGCGTGATCGAACGGCTGGCACGCGAATTCACCTCGGGCGAAGGGGCGCGGGCCGATGTCGCGCGCACGATCTTTGTCGTGGGGGACAAGAAACAGTCGATCTATTCGTTCCAGGGGGCCGACGCGCGCGAATTTGACCGGATGCGGGCAGAGTTCGCCGCCCGCCTGCGGGGCACCAATACCCCGCTGAACGCGCTATCGCTGGAACACTCCTTTCGCTCGGCCTGGCCGATCCTGCGGCTGGTGGACCTGACCTTTGAAAACCGCCGCGACTCGGGCTTTCCGCAGGATGAAAAGCACATCGCCTTCAAGGAACGGATGCCCGGTCGCGTCGACCTGTGGCCCCTGGTCGAGAAAACGACCGAGGACAAGGACGGCACCTGGTATGACCCGGTCGACCATGTCAGCCCGCAACATCATACCGTGGTTCTGGCGCGGCGCGTGGCGGGGTTCATCAAGGAGCTGATCGATACGAACCACCCGCTGCCGATCGAAAGCGGCAACAGCGGCACGTATCAGGCACGGCCGGTGCGGGCAGGGGACATTCTGATCCTTGTGCGGCGTCGGTCCCGGCTGTTCACAGAAATCATTCGCGCCTGCAAACAGGCCCAATTGCCGATCGCCGGGGCAGACCGGCTCAAGGTGATGGCGGAACTGGCGGTGCGCGACATTGGCGCGCTGCTGGCATTCCTTGCCACGCCAGAGGATGACCTGTCGCTGGCTACGGCGCTGCGCTCGCCTCTGTTCGGGCTGAGGGAAGGCCAGCTTTACGATCTCGCGCAGGGCCGGGGGGAGAAATTCCTGTGGGTCGCGCTGCGCGAGCGTGCGGAAGACTTTCCCAAGGTTGTGCAGGTTCTGGCAGAACTCATGCGCCAGACCGATTTCCTGCGTCCCTATGACCTGATCGAACGAATCCTGACCCGCCACAACGGCCGACGCCTGTTGCTGGGGCGTTTGGGCGAAGAGGCCGAGGACGGCATCGACGCGCTGTTGCAGCAGGCGCTGTCCTATGAACAGACAGAGGTGCCCAGCCTGACCGGGTTCCTGCAATGGATGCAGACCGACGACCTGGAAATCAAACGTCAGGCCGACAGCGCGGGCGACCGTATCCGCGTGATGACGGTGCACGGCGCGAAAGGCCTGGAAGCGCCCATCGTGATCCTGCCCGATTGCAGCCAGCCCAGCCGAGATGTGCGCGATAGCATCCTGACGGACGATGCCGGGGGCTTCTGGAAGCAGAAGGCCGAAAGTCTGCCCGCACGACAGCTTGCCCGATTGCAGGCCCGCAAGGATGCCGACGCCCGCGAACGCGACCGGCTGCTTTATGTTGCGATGACACGGGCCGAGAAATGGCTGGTGGTCGCCGCTATCGACGATTTGGGCAAACAGGGCGATTCCTGGTACGAAATCGTCAGGAGCGGAATGGAACGTGCCGGCGCGTTGCCGCATGTCGTCGGGTTCGGCGATCAGGGCACGGGGCAGGGTTTGCGCCTGCAAGAGGGGGATTGGGCTGCCTTGCCGATGACCCGACCGCAGGACGATACGGACAGCGCCGTGGCGATGCCGCCGTGGCTGCGTGAGCCGGCGCCGGATGTGCCTGCCGCGCCAGAAACCCTGTCGCCGTCGCAGCTTGGTGGGGCCAAGGCCCTGGCCGGGGCAGAGGGCGACGAAAGCGACGCGGCCAAGCTTCGGGGCACCCATGTGCACCTGCTGCTGGAGGTGCTGGCCAACCTGCCGACCGATGAACGCGCCACCATGGCCGACGCCCTGCTGGCGCGCGAAGACGTGCCCGCAGATGCCCGCCCCGCTCTTGTGGACGAAGCCGTGGGGGTCCTGGACGCACCCGGCCTGTCGATCTGTTTTGCGCCTGATACGCTGGCCGAGGTGGCTGTGTCCGCAAACCTGCCCGGCCTTGGCCCCTGCCACGGCGTCATCGACCGGTTGATCGTCGGCCCGGACCGCGTGCTGGCGGTGGATTTCAAATCGAACCGCACCGTGCCCGACACGCCCGAAACCTGCCCCGAAGGGCTGCTGCGGCAGATGGGGGCCTATGCCGCAATGCTGGCGCAGGTCTATCCCGACCGGCGGATCGAGACTGCGTTCCTGTGGACCCGGACCGCGCAGATGATGTTCCTGCCGCATGATCTTGTGACGCAGGCGCTGGAGCGCGCAAAACTTGACCTTCCAGCCCCCGCTACTTAGATTTCGGCCTCAGCACAGATCCGCTGCCCCATCTCAAGGAGATTCCCTATGGCCACCGTTGCCGTGACCGATGCCACCTTTGACGCCGAAGTGAAAAATTCCGAAATCCCCGTCGTGGTCGATTTCTGGGCTGCCTGGTGCGGCCCCTGCAAGCAGATCGGCCCGTCGCTGGAAGAGCTGTCCTCCGAATACGAAGGCCGCGTGAAAATCGTCAAGGTCGACGTAGATGAAAACCCGATGTCGGCCGCAAACCTGGGCGTGCGCGGCATTCCGGCGCTGTTCATCTTCAAGGATGGCCAGGTCGTGTCGAACCGCGCAGGTGCCGCGCCGAAAGCCGCGCTGCAAAGCTGGATCGAAGGCGCGTTGTAAGCGTTCGTATCCGTTGATTTGAAGGGCGTCCCGTTTGGGGCGCCCTTTTCATTTTCACATCGGCCAACCGGCCCGTCGCAAGGCCTGCGCTATCCTGACCTTGGCTGATGGGTGGCCGGCGTTGATCGACATGTGTTGCCAATACCACCACAGGTAACACGCATAGGCGGGCAGCGGTGCCTTGCGCGCGGCAAACGCGGCGTCGACCCCATCACGCGGGACCGATCCGGCGATATGGTGAAAGTCGACCTGCGCGAAAAGAACGGTTGGTTTCTCAAAGAAATAGCCATTGAAGGCCGCGCTTGAATTCTGTGTCACCACGCAGGAACAGGCGGGCAGGAACCGGTCCATCTGCCCCGAGGCAAGGGTCAGGCGCGGGTGGGCATCCACAAGCGCCTGAAGCGCAGACAGCTCTGCCACGCTGTAGGTTTCCCCTGGGTGCAGGGTCGCCACGACCGGGCGCGGATCGCGTGCAAGAACTTCGTTCAGCATGGCAATGGGGCTGCACGTCTGGAACGCGCGATGATCGGCAAGCCGCCCTTGCAGCGGAACATAGACAAAGCCGTCATCGCGTGCTTGCCAGCCCGCAAACAGCCGTTTGCGCCAGAACTCCGTGAACCGTTTCGCCAGGGCCGGGTCAAGGGTTTCCGGGTTGAACCGGCTGCGGGCGACGTGCCAATGCCAACGCTCTGCCTGCGGTTCGATTGCCCAGAACGGATAGTGATAGGCTCGCCTTATGGTGACACCGCGTTGGGTGGTGGGCGGCGCCATGTGAAACAGGGCAAATCCGTTTCGGCCCCGGGATTTTTCCCGTTCCTCGGCGCTGTCACGATGATAGGCGACGCGAAACCCGGCCTCTATCAACGTTTCCGCGACCAATGTCAGAAAATTGTGTTGCCCGCGCTCGGCGCTGCGTTTCAACGGGGGATCAAGGTAGAACCGAACAACGCGCGCCTGTGCCATAGCCCCTGCCTAGCCCGCCCGTCAGGCCCGGGCAAGGCCCGCCCCCTTGTCCCCGCGGACCCAGATCGCCATATAGGCCCTCGACCAACAAGGAGCGCGACAACATGGCAGACGACAGCTTTCCCGGCTGGCACGGCACGACGATCATCGGCGTCCGCAAGGGCGGCCACGTGGTGATCGCAGGCGACGGGCAGGTCAGCCTTGGCCAGACCGTGATCAAGGGCACCGCTCGCAAGGTGCGGCGCCTGTCGCCCGGTGGATTCGACGTGGTGGCCGGTTTCGCGGGATCGACCGCGGATGCCTTCACGCTGCTGGAACGGCTGGAAGCCAAATTGGAAGCGACGCCTGGCCAGTTGCAGCGCGCCAGTGTCGAACTGGCCAAGGATTGGCGCACCGACAAATACCTGTCCAAGCTGGAAGCCATGCTGATCGTCACCGACGGGCGCGACCTGCTGGTGATCACCGGGGCGGGCGACGTTCTGGAACCCGAACATGATGTGGCGGCGATCGGATCGGGCGGGAACTATGCCCTCGCGGCCGCACGGGCGTTGATGGACAGCGATCTGGACGCCGAAGCCGTGGCCCGCAAGGCGATGGCGATCGCCGCCGACATCTGCGTCTATACCAACGGCAACCTGACCGTTGAAACCCTTGGGTAGTCACGAATTTTCATCGAAAATTCGTGTTCCCGGAAAGGACCGACATGACCGACCTGACCCCGCGTGAAATCGTATCCGAACTCGACCGTTTCATCATCGGCCAAAGCGACGCCAAGCGCGCCGTGGCCGTCGCGCTGCGCAATCGCTGGCGGCGCAAGCAGCTATCCGACGACCTGCGCGACGAGGTGTATCCGAAGAATATCCTGATGATCGGACCCACCGGCGTCGGCAAGACCGAGATCAGCCGCCGCCTGGCCAAGCTGGCTCGCGCGCCCTTTATCAAGGTCGAGGCAACCAAGTTTACCGAAGTCGGCTATGTTGGCCGGGATGTGGAACAGATCGTGCGTGATCTGGTCGATGCGTCGATCGCCATGACCCGCGAGCTGATGCGCGAAGAGGTCAAGGCCGCGGCCCATCGCAACGCGGAAGAACGTGTGATCGAAGCGATTGCCGGAACCGACGCGCGCGAGGCCACAAGAGACATGTTCCGTCGCAAGCTGAAATCGGGCGAACTGGACGATACGGTGATCGAGCTTGAGGTGGCAGAAACCGCGAGCCCCGCGCCGATGTTCGACATCCCCGGCCAGCCCGGTGGTGGCGCGGGCATGATGAACCTGGGCGATCTCTTCGGCAAAGCGTTCGGGGGACGCACGGTGAAGAAGCGGATGACCGTTTCGGAAAGCTACGAGGTGCTGATCGCGGAAGAGGCCGACAAGCTTCTGGATGACGAACAGGTCAAGCTGGCCGCGGTCGAGGCCGTGGAGCAGAATGGCATCGTCTTTCTGGACGAAATCGACAAAGTCGCGGCCCGGGCCGAAGCGCGCGGCGACGACGTCAGCCGTGAAGGCGTCCAGCGCGACCTGCTGCCGCTTATCGAAGGCACGACCGTCAGCACCAAGCATGGGCCGGTGAAGACCGACCACATCCTTTTCATCGCCTCGGGCGCGTTCCACATTGCCAAGCCGTCCGATCTGTTGCCGGAATTGCAGGGGCGTCTGCCGATCCGGGTGAACCTGCGGCCACTGACCGAAGAGGATTTCGTCCGCATCCTGACCGAGACCGACAACGCCCTGACGCTGCAATACAGCGCCCTGATGGCGACCGAGGAGGTGGCGGTCACCTTTACCAAGGATGGCATCGCGGCGCTGGCCCGGATCGCGGCCGAGGTGAACCAGACGATCGAGAACATCGGTGCCCGCAGGCTCTATACCGTGATGGAGCGGGTGTTCGAGGAACTGTCCTTCACCGCGCCGGACATGGCCGGGCAGGCGGTGACGGTCGATGACGCCTTTGTCGAAAAGCACCTGGGTGAACTGACCCGGTCCACGGACCTGAGCCGCTACGTGCTCTGACGTGCGTTAACCAATTCTTCACCATGCGCGGCGCACCCTGCCGCCATGGTGGAGTTTCGCGAACAGCCCGGCTTGTTTGACGAGGCATCGGCGGTGCCGATGGCCGCGGGGCGGGTGCCGTCGTATATCGCGGACCACCGCAAACGGCTGCGGGCGCGGTTCCGCGATGGCGGTGCCGCGGCCCTGCCGGACTACGAGATGCTGGAACTGGTGCTGTTCCGGGCGATCCCCCGGCAGGATGTGAAACCGCTGGCGCGGGCGCTGCTGGACCGGTTCGGGGATTTCAACGCGGTCGTTTCGGCCAGTCCCGCCCGGCTGGCAGAGGTTAGCGGCGCCGGAGAGGCGGTGATCACCGAGCTGAAGATCGTCGAGGCGGCGGCGCACCGTCTGGCGCAGGCGCGGGTGCTTCAACGGCAGGTCATTTCCAGCTGGGATGCGTTGTTGGCCTATTGCCAGACGACGATGGCGCATCAGGAAACCGAACAGTTCCGGGTGCTGTATCTTGACCGCAAGAACGTGCTGATCGCCGATGAACCGCAGGCGCGGGGCACCGTCGATCACGTCCCCGTTTACCCGCGCGAGGTCGTGAAGCGCGCGCTGGAGATCAATGCCAGCGCGCTGATCCTTGTGCACAACCACCCGTCGGGCGATCCGACCCCCAGTGCCGAGGATATCGACATGACACGGCAGATATTGAATGCGGCGGATGCGTTGGGCATTGCCCTGCATGACCACCTTGTGATCGGGCGGTCGCGAGAAATCAGTTTTCGGGCCGAAGGGCTGCTGTAGCGGTCAACGCACCCAGACTTCGACCCGCCGGTTGACCTGCCGGCCCCAGACGCTGTCGTCGCAGGCCATGGGAAGGGCTTCGCCGAAGGCGTCGGTGCCGATGTCGGTCTGGCGCAGGTTGGCGGCCTCTGCTGCCTCCAAGACCGCGTCGCGCACGCTTTCGGCGCGGCGATGGGCGATGGCCAGGTTGCCGTCGGCCGGTCCCTGTCCGTCGCTGAACCCCACAAACAGGACGCGTCGGGCATCAAACGCGCCCGCCTCCAGCGATCGAGCGAGTTGCTGCACGTTCGAGCGGGACTGCGCGTCAAGCGAGATCGAGCCGGGTTCGAAGCGGAAACTGGTGGTCAACCGCTGCATCGGTGCCAGCGTTTCGGTCATACGTTTCAACCCGTCCAGACCGGCATCGCCCGCTGCGACCGCAATGGCATTGGCCAGTCGGTCGCCTTGCATATCAATCGGCACCTCTTCTGGCGCCTGATCGACGAACCCGGCACGACGGATCACGATTTGCGCGGCCGGGCTACGGGTGAAGGCCAGGAAATCACGCCCCATCCGCGGCAACCGCCGCGCGGGCAGATAAAGAAACATCGGCAGGGTCAGCGGGTAGTCTTCGGTCTTGATGTTGCGCCGGGTGCCGCGCAGCGTGAAGCCACAGGTGCCCGACAACTGCAACGCCCGGGCCGAGTCGATTTCGGAATAGCTGGCAATGCCCAGCCCAAACGGATCGGCCCCGACCGCGCGGTCCAGCGCGGCGTTGTTGTCATGCCGGGTGACATCGCCGCTGAATGTCAGGCGCGCCGGGCGCATCAGCTTGTCCTCAATCGCCTGGGTCAACCCGTTGCCAGCGGCCAGCAGGTGCAGCCCGATGGGTGCATCGGGGCCGCCCAGTTGCGACCAGTTGGTCAGCTTGCCCGCCAGCACCAACGACAGATCGCGCAGCGAAATGCGCGTCACCGGGTTGGCAGGTGACACCACCGGTATCAGCGCATCCAGCGCCAGAACGCGGCTGCGGTTGGCTGCGCGCAGGTCGCCCATGCCGGCCTCTGACGCCAGCCGGGTTTCCGCTGGGCGCACCTCGCGCAGGGACATGACGATGTCAGCCTCATCCGCCAGCAGGTCGGCAAAGCCTTCATCTGTATTGCTGACGCGGAACCGGAAACGCGCGACGCTGGCACCAGTGCCACGTTCCTTCAGCGTATAGATGAAATGCGAGTCGTCTGGCATCACCCGTTCGGCGGCGTAGCCTTCTCGCAGGGCGAATGCCTCGATCAGCGCGGGCATGAGCACGTTGCCGATGGTGGAAGAGCCCGAAACCGTCAGATCGGCGACATAGTTCAACAGGTTGGGGCAGCCAGGCCCGGTACAGTTTACACCGCTTCCATCGACTGTCAGTTCGCCATAGCGCGTGTCGAGGCGGTAGAACTCGCCGTCAAAGCCCAGAAGCGTTCCCGACAGTTCGATTGCGCCATCCAGCGACTGCAACGTCACATCCTGCGCCAGCGATGGCGGGGTCTGCGCAAACATGAAAAGTGCGGCGAGGATCGCCGCACGCAATTGAGACATAAGAAGACCTGTTTAAGACAGCCGTCAGTTGGACGCGATTGTCAGGTCTTCGACAGTGTTTTTCAACACCAGAAATTCACCCACGGCCGAACAATCGGGAAGTGCAAAGGTCACATCCTGCACACGCGGCTTGGTGCCATGATGCAATTCGATGGTTTGGGCCATGATGTCGCGGCCGCAGTTCTGTGCGGTGACTTCAGCCTCGACCGTCATCAGGACAGTGCCCTGCTTGCTGGTCGATGCAGTGGGATAGGTATAGACCTCGGCCACGAGGGCGTTCGGCACCGAGGTGTCGCCGAGGCGCAGCATGAAACCGCTTTCGCCTTCGGCCACCGCGGCCATGTCGCCGCTGGCGTCGTGCCAGACGTGTCCGGGCTGGAAATAGTCCGCGCCGAATTCACGGGCGTGCAGTTCCAGGCCCATGTCGCCTTCCCACTGGACCACTACGCGATCCATCAGGTCGAGGCCCGCGACTTCGGTCAGGGCGACGGCGCCTTCGCCGTTGTCAAACGCCGCGACGAAAACCGCGCGATCATTCAGCGCGGGCAGCGACGCTTGCAGGGTGCCTTCGGGCGACAAGGTTTCGGTGACCATCATGCCATGATGATGCAGCACCACAGTTTCGCCGCCCAGACAAGGGGCCGACAAGCTGAGGTCCACCATCGCGCCGGGCGCGGGGACGGCGTCCATGTCGATCCGGCAGTTGGGCTGTGCGGTACCGGCCGGGTTGGTCATGTCACCCATGTTTGCCGCAGCCGTCTGAAGGCCTTCGGGGCCGGTCTGCTGGCCGGGCGCGCGGGCTTCTGCCGGCATCTTGGGCAGACGCAGGCGCGGCATCGGTGCGGCCGAAGAGGTCGGCGTGATGTCATCGAACTGGATGTCCCCTTGCGCGAACTTAGGGGATTCGGGTTCCATGAAGGCTTGCATGACGAATCCGATCCCCAGCGCGCAATACGCGGTGCTCAGGGACAGTGCGACTGTTCTCGGCTTGGTCAACATGGCGATTCCTTCCCAAGGTATTTTGGGAAAAATTCGCAATACAACGCGGCATTGGAATGGCGGGGGAGGGCGCGTCGGGGGGCGCTTTCAGGGCGGAAATGTGTTTATTTTCCCGCCCTGAAACAATCCTTCTCAGGCCAGACGACCGTGGCAGTGCTTGAACTTCTGGCCTGACCCACAGGGGCAGGGATCATTGCGGCCCGGGTTGCCCCAAGTTGTCTGATCGGTTTCGTCAAAGCCCGCCAGCAGCGGCGTCGGGGCCGCTGCGGCGCTATCAGGGGTGGTCTGACCACTCGCCTGCGCCATCGCCGCCTGTTGGGCGCGTTGCATTTCCGCCTGCTGCGCCGCGATCTGTTGCATCAGGGCGCGCTGTTCCTCTTCGGTCATCGGGCGTACCTGAGACAGCTTCTGCGTGACTTCTTCCCGCAGCCCGTCAAGCAGACCTTCGAACAGTTGAAACGCCTCGGTCTTGTATTCGTTCAGCGGGTCACGCTGCGCGTAGCCGCGGAAACCGATGACGGACCGCAGATGTTCCAGCGTCAGCAGGTGTTCACGCCACTTGCCGTCGATCGCTTGCAGAAGGATCTGCTTTTCGATCTGGCGCATGGTGTCTTCGCCAAAGGCCTTGGTCTTCTTGTCCATCTCTTCGTCGGCGGCGGCTTCCAGCCGCTCGCGGATGGTTTCGTCGTCCACGCCTTCTTCGGCCGCCCAGGCGATGACCGGCACGTCAATGCCCAGCTTCTCGATCACGGCGGCATAAAGGCCTTCGGAATTCCACTGGTCGGCATAGGATTTCGGCGGCATGAACTGTTCGACCAGATCGTCGATCACCTGTCCGCGCATGTCGGCCGTGATTTCCGACACGTCCTCTGATTTCATGATCTCAAGCCGTTGGCTGAAGATCACCCGACGCTGATCATTCATCACGTCATCGAACTTCAGCAGGTTCTTTCGGATGTCAAAGTTGCGGCCTTCGACCTTGGCCTGCGCCCGTTCCAGCGACTTGTTCACCCAGGGGTGAATGATCGCCTCGCCTTCTTTCATGCCAAGGGTCTTCAGAACCTTGTCGAGCCGTTCCGACCCGAAGATGCGCATCAGGTCGTCTTCCAGCGACAGGTAGAAAGACGACCGGCCCGGGTCCCCCTGACGGCCAGAGCGGCCGCGCAGCTGGTTGTCGATGCGGCGGCTTTCGTGCCGTTCGGTCGCCAGAACGTACAGACCGCCGGCATCCTTCACCGCCTGTTCGTCGGCCTTGTGCGCGGTTTCGATCTGTTCGCGGATTGCAGCATGATCGCCGTCGGGATTGGCGGCGATGGCTTCCATGATCTTGAATTCGACATTTCCGCCAAGCTTGATGTCGGTACCACGACCCGCCATGTTCGTCGCGATGGTGATCGCGCCCAGCTTGCCGGCATCGGCGACGATCTGCGCCTCTTGCTCGTGTTGGCGGGCGTTCAGAACGTTGTGTGGCAGACCCGCGGCCTTGAGCATCTCCGACAGCATTTCGGACTTTTCGATCGAGGTGGTGCCGACCAGAACGGGCTGGCCCTTAGCGTGGGCATTGCCGATTTCCTCGACGATCGCCTCGTATTTCTCGCGACCCGTGCGATAGACCTTGTCGTCTTCGTCGATCCGGGCAACCGGGCGGTTGGTCGGAACCTCGACCACGCCCAGGCCATAGATCTGCATGAATTCCTCTGCCTCGGTCGCCGCGGTCCCGGTCATGCCGGACAGCTTTTCATAAAGGCGGAAATAATTCTGGAACGTCACCGAGGCGAGGGTGATGTTTTCCGGCTGGATTTCGCAGCCTTCCTTGGCCTCGATCGCCTGGTGCAGACCTTCGGACAGACGGCGGCCCTGCATCATGCGGCCGGTGAATTCGTCGATCAGGATCACCTCTCCGTCGCGGACGATGTAATCCTTGTCACGGGTATACAGCTTGTGTGCGCGCAGGCCCTGGTTGACGTGGTGCACCACCGTGGTGCTTTCCGGGTCATAGAGTGTATGCCCATCGGGCAGAAGGCCGCGTTGCATCAGCTGTTGTTCGAGGAATTCGTTGCCCTCTTCGGTAAAGGTCACGTTGCGCTGCTTTTCGTCCAGCGTGAAATGGGTGTCGTTCAGCAGCGGCACCAGTTCGTCAATCGCCTTGTACAGCTCGGTCCGGTCGTCTGATGGGCCAGAGATGATCAGCGGCGTCCGCGCTTCGTCGATCAGGATCGAGTCCACTTCGTCCACAATGGCGAAGTTGTGCCCGCGCTGTGACATGTCGGACAGCGACGACTTCATGTTGTCGCGAAGATAGTCGAAGCCCAATTCGTTGTTCGTGGCATAGGTGATGTCGCAGGCATACGCCTCTTTCTTCTCTTCGGGATCCTGGCGCGGGTAGACCACGCCGGTCGACATCCCCAGCGCGCCGTAGACCTTGCTCATCCACTCTGCATCGCGCTTGGCCAGATAGTCGTTCACGGTGACGACGTGCACACCCTTGCCCGAAAGCGCATTCAAATAGGCCGGGAAGGTCGCGACCAGCGTCTTGCCTTCGCCGGTCTTCATTTCGGAAATGTTGCCCTGGTGCAGGAAAATCCCGCCCATCAACTGCACATCGAAGGCCCGCAGACCCAGCGCGCGTTTTGCTGCCTCGCGGCAGTTTGAGAATGCTTCGGGAAGCAGGGCGTCCAGGCTTTCGCCAGCCTTCGCGCGGTCCGACAGTTCGGCCGTCTTTTCCCTGAGCTGATCGTCCGAAAGCTTTTCGAACTCAGGTTCCAACGCGTTGATTTTTGCAATCAGCGGGCGGGTGGCTTTCACCTTCCGGTCGTTGGCGGTGCCAAACACCTTCTTGGCGACTTTTCCGATACCCAGCATGCTCTCTCTATCCCGTCTGACGTTTTCTTGCGTGCCTTGCGCTTGCCCGGCTCGCGCGCAACCCATATGAAGCAGGAAACGACCGACCGTTCGGCATCTGGCGATGTAAGGGGCGGTCAGAGCAGTGTCAACGCCGCCCATGGGCGCGGCCGTCAGGAAGGACCCCTCATGTTGAAATCCGTCACCCGTTTGTCCGTTTTCGCGCTTGCCATGGCGTTTGCTTTGCCCGTTTCGGCACAGGACACACCCAGCTCGGACACGGTGATCGTGAGCGTTAACGGAACCGACATCACGCTTGGCCACATGATTCTGATGCGCAACAGCCTTCCAGAGCAATACCAGCGCCTGTCGGACGACGTATTGTGGGATGCGATCCTGGATCAGCTGATCGGCCAAACCTTGTTGAGCATGGATGACGCCGCAGTGGAAACCAAGCGCGTGAAGCTGTCGCTGGAAAACGAACAGCGTGCCCTTCTTGCGGCCGAAGCGGCAGCCAGCGTGGCCGAGGCCGCGGTCAGTGATGATACATTGCAGGCAGCCTACGACGCCAAATATGCCAATGCGGACCTGGGGCTTGAATACAACGCCTCGCACATCCTTGTGGACTCCGAGGAAGAGGCGCAGGCGATCGCGGATGAAGTGAACGCGGGTGCCGATTTCGCCGCTGTTGCCCGGGAAAAGTCAACGGGCCCATCCGGCCCGAACGGTGGTGCGCTGGGATGGTTCGCAGCCGGCATGATGGTCGAGCCGTTCCAGGCTGCGGTCGAGAAACTGGAGGTGGGCCAGGTGTCCGCACCGGTCAAGACACAGTTCGGCTGGCACGTGATCAAGCTGAACGAGACTCGTCAAAAAGCCGCGCCGGCCCTGGACAGCGTCCGGGCAGAGCTGGCCGATGAATTGCAACGTGCCGCGTTGACCGAAAAACTGGACATGCTGAAATCCGGTGCCACGATCGTGAACGGTGCCGAAGGCATCGACAAGGCGCAACTGCGCAATCTAGACCTGTTGGAGGATTGATTGGCCAAGAACCTGACCCGGTCGCCTTTGGCGCCAGCCGAGTTTCCGGCATTGCCGGTAATCGAAGGTGTGACCTTCGCCGCGGCCGCTGCGGGTGTGAAATACGCCGGCCGAACGGATGTGATGATGGCGATGCTGGCGCCGGGCAGCACCGTGGCTGGTGTCTTTACACGGTCCGCCACGCGATCGGCCAACGTGCTGGACTGCCAGGCCAAGATCGGCGGCGACAGCGATGCTGGCGCGGCTATTGTCGTCAACTCGGGCAACTCGAACGCGTTTACCGGCAAGGCCGGGGATGGCTCTGTCGCCGCGATCTGCAATGCTGTAGCGATGGCAACGGGCCTGCCCGCAGCGCGGGTCTTTAGCAGCTCTACGGGCGTGATCGGTGAACCGCTCCCGCATGACCGGATCATCGCCAAGATCGAAGAACTGATGGGCGCGCAAGACGAAACCGCGCTTGGCGCCGCGGCCAAGGCGATCATGACCACCGACACCTTTCCCAAGGGGGCGACCCGGTCGGTCGAGATCGGCGGCAAGCCGGTGCAGATCGCGGGCATTGCGAAGGGTTCGGGCATGATCGCGCCGGATATGGCGACGATGTTGGTCTACATCTTCACCGATGCCAAGGTGGCGCGCGCCGACCTGCAGGCGCTGGTCAGCCGGATCAATGACTGGACGTTCAACTGCATCACCGTGGACAGCGACACCTCGACCTCGGATACCCTGCTGATGGGGGCGACCGGTGCCTCTGGCGTCATGGTGACCGCCGACAACGCCGAGTTCGAGGCGGCCCTGTTCGACGTCATGCTGGACCTGGCGCACCAGGTCGTGCGCGATGGCGAGGGCGCGACGAAGTTCGTCACCGTCACCGTCACTGGCGCGCTGACCGATGCCGATGCCCGCACGCATGCGCTCGCCATCGCCAATTCACCGCTGGTCAAGACGGCCATCGCGGGCGAAGATCCGAATTGGGGCCGTATCGTCATGGCGGTGGGGAAATCCGGCGCTGCGGCGGACCGGGACAAGCTGTCGATTCGCTTCGGTGACATTCTGGTTGCCGAAAACGGCTGGGTTGCCAGCACCTATCGGGAAGAGCTTGGCGCGGCCCACATGAAACAGCCCGAGATCACGATTTCCGTTGATCTGGGCATTGGTCTGGGTGCGGCGACCGTCTGGACCTGCGACCTGACACACGGCTACATCTCGATCAACGCGGACTATCGCTCTTGACCGAGAAAAAGATCGTTCTGGTCTCTGCCGTCGCGTTGATCGACGTCGACGGCAGAGTGCTTCTGGCGCAGCGGCCAGAAGGAAAGTCCATGGCCGGTCTGTGGGAATTCCCGGGCGGAAAAGTCGAGCCCGGGGAAACCCCCGAAGCGGCGCTGATCCGTGAATTGCAGGAGGAACTGGGCATCGACACCTGGTCCAGTTGCCTGGCCCCTCTGACCTTTGCCAGCCATTCTTACGACAGCTTTCACCTGCTGATGCCGTTGTTCGCTTGCCGCAAGTGGGATGGCATCCCCCAGTCGCGCGAAGGGCAGGCACTGAAATGGGTGCGGGCGCGGGATCTGAGCGACTATCCGATGCCCGCCGCAGATGTGCCGCTCATCCCGATTCTGCGCGATTGGCTCTGATCTGACCTGGTGGATTTGCGTCAAGTGCTGCGGTGCGGCATTGTTTCAAAACACCCCATTTGCCCATAATTTGCGCAATAATATTGCGTAGGTGTGGCGTTTTGAACTGGTTCAGGAAACAGATTTTCGATATATACATAAAACGTTCACTTGTTGGGGAGGAACAAAATGCTGAAAACTATCATTCTGGGCAGCTGTGTTTCCGCCCAGGGTATCCTTGAAAAGACGCTCCCGGATGGTCGGATGATTGTCCGGATTGGCAACCGCCTGTTCACCGGAACACCAGTGTCTAACTGATCCGAACGGGGGAAAGAAAAAAGGCGGGGTGATTGGTGTCACCCCGCCTTTTTCTATGGTTTCGTACGGTTCGATCAGTCGAGTGTACGTTCGACCTCTTCGCGCTCGAAGATTTCGATGACATCTGCGGGGCGGATATCGTCGTAGTTCTCAAACGCCATGCCGCATTCCTGACCCGACTGCACTTCGGCCACTTCGTCCTTGAAGCGCTTCAGCGTTTTCAGCGTGCCTTCGTGGATCACGACGTTATCGCGCAGCAGGCGCACACCGGCGGACCGGCGGGCGACACCTTCGGTGACCAGACAGCCCGCGACCTTGCCGACACCAGAGACCTTGAAGACCTCTTTGATCTGAGCATAGCCGATGAACTTTTCGCGAATCTCGTTCGAGAGCAGACCAGAGGCCGCTTTCTTCACATCATCCACGAGGTCGTAGATCACGCTGTAATAGCGGATTTCCACACCTTTCTGGTTGGCCGCGTTACGGGCCGGGGCGTTTGCGCGGACGTTGAAGCCGATCACCGGGCAACCCGACGCTTCGGCCAGGCCAATGTCGGTCTCGGTGATGGCACCCACGCCATAGTGAATCACACGCACACGCACTTCGTCGTTGCCGATTTTCTCCATCGCTTGAACGATGGCTTCGGCAGAACCCTGCACGTCCGCCTTCACGACGATCGGAAGCTCCGAAACGCTTTCGTCGTCCTTGGCCTTCTGCATCAGCTGTTCGAGCGTGGTTGCGGCACCGGCAGCGGCGCGCTTTTCCTTGGCGACGCCGGCGCGGTATTCCGCAATCTCGCGGGCCTGCGCTTCGGTCTCGGTGACGTTCAGAACGTCGCCGGCCTCGGGGGTGCCATTCAGACCAAGAACCTCAACAGGAACCGACGGCCCTGCCTCTTTCACGCGGTCGCCCTTGTCGTTGATCAGCGCACGGACCTTGCCGTACTGCTCTCCGACGACGAAGATATCCCCCTGATGCAGCGTCCCAGTCTGGATCAGAACGGTGGCCACGGGGCCACGGCCGACGTCAAGCTGTGCCTCGATCACCGCGCCTTGTGCGGCCCGATCAGGGTTGGCCTTCAGTTCCAGGATTTCCGCTTGCAGCGCAATGGCTTCCAGCAGGTCATCGAGACCTTGGCCGGTATGCGCGGACACTTCCACATCCTGCACTTCACCCGACATCGCTTCGACCACGACCTCGTGGTTCAGCAATTCGGTGCGCACCTTGGTCGGGTTCGCTGCCGGCTTGTCGATCTTGTTGATCGCGACGATCATCGGCACACCTGCCGCCTTGGCGTGGTTGATGGCCTCGACCGTCTGCGGCATGACGCTGTCATCCGCTGCAACCACCAGAACGACAATGTCCGTCACCTGTGCACCGCGCGACCGCATCGACGTAAACGCCGCGTGGCCAGGGGTGTCGAGGAACGTCAGCACCGCACCATCCTTCGTCGTCACCTGATAGGCGCCGATGTGCTGGGTGATGCCGCCGGCTTCGCCGCTGGTCACGCTTGTGTTGCGGATTGCATCCAGAAGCGAGGTCTTTCCGTGGTCGACGTGGCCCATGATCGTGATGACCGGCGGGCGCGATTGCAGGTCTTCGGGCTTGTCCTCGATATCCTGAATAACGTCTTCGACGTCCGCATCGGACACACGGGTCACCCGGTGGCCGAATTCCTCGATGATGAGTTCCGCGGTATCGGCGTCGATGGTCTGGTTTTGGGTCGCCATGATGCCGTTTTGCATCAGCGACTTGACCACGTCCGCAACGCGCTCTGCCATCCGGTTGGCCAGTTCACCAACAGTGATCGCTTCGGGCAGTTGAACGTCGCGCACCACCTTTTCGCGGGATTGCGGCTGACCCATTGCCTTCTGACGCGCGCGCTCTTGCTTGCGCTTCATCGCGGCCATGGATTTCTGACGGCCCCCTTCGCCCGAAAGCGCCTGGTTCAGCGTCAGCTTGCCTGCGCGGCGACTGCCATCGTCCCGGGCCTTGGCCGAGCGACCGCGTTCTTCACGTTCCCGTTCCGATTTGCGCGGAGTCTGCTGCGGGGCCGGGCCACGGGCAGGTGTTGCGGCGCGGTCCTGAGGGGCAGCGGCGGCAGCGGGGGCCGCAGCAGCGGCCGGCTTGGCCTTGGCTTCGGCGGCGCGCTTGGCGGCCTCTTCGGCTTCGCGCTTCTGGCGGGCTTCTTCCTCGGCCTTGGCCTTGGCGCGTTCTTCGGCCTCGCGTTGTTCGCGCTCTTTTTGTTCCTTCTCGGCGCGCAGGCGATCACGCTCTTCGGCACGGGCCTTTTCGTCGGCTTCACGCTGTGCGGCCTCTTCGACCTCACGCAGTTTTGCTGCCTGAAGCGCCTTCAGGCGGCGTTCCATTTCGGCATCGGAAATGCCGGCAGGGCGCTTGGCCGAAGCCTGCGTCTGCGGTCCGCTGCCGGGTTTGCCCGCGTTGGGCTTCGGCACGACCACGCGCTTGCGCTTGGTTTCCACCACGACATTCTTGGTACGTCCATGGCTGAAGCTTTGCTTCACGTTCCCGGAATGGGAACCGCCGCGCAGGCCCAAAGTCTTTTTGCCGTCGTTATCGCTCATAAAGCTACTTATCCTTTCCGGCGGCCCCTGCCGCCGTCCTTTGCATCGTCGCTTACGATGCGCACGCCCTTCAGTCGTCGGGCCTCGTCTACAACACGTTGCGCGAGTCCGCCAGCGCGAAGCGCAGCGTGTATCACAGTTTCTCGTCCAAAGGCCATACCCAGTTCGTCGGCTGTCAGCCAGCCGATGTAGCTGCCGAATTGCGGGGTGCTGAGTTTCGTTTTTCCGCGTCCCGAACCGTCCGAGGCCTGAAGCAGGATTTCTGCCTCGTCCTTCATCAGCCAGTCCTTGACCTTTTCATAGCCCGCGATCGCGTCGCCCGATTTGCGGGCGAGGCTGATAAGGTCAACAACCCGGCGTGCCAGCTGGTTTTCGACCTCGGCGCGCAGGTTTTCGGGCACCTGTACAGGCTGACGCGCGGCGCGGGCGAAAAGGCCCTTGCCCGCCGCCTTGTCGAGGGCAGCGCCGTCAGCGCTGACCCAGATGCCCCGACCGGGCAGGCGGCCCAGGATATCGGGCACAATCTGCGCATCGGGGCCGACGACAAATCGGATCAGGCCAGCGGCGGGCTGTGCCTCGCCGGTGGCGATGCATTTGCGCTCCGGTCCATCGTCGAGTGTCTTGGCTTTACCGCCGCGTGTCATTCAAGCCCCCAAGGCTGCGCCTGGCCGATTACTCGGCCTGCGCTTCGGTTTCGTCTTCGTCTTCCTCGGCGTCCAGCTCGGTCGGGTCGACCCAGCCCAGCAGGACGCGGGCGGTCATGACCATGTGCTGTGCCTCTTCAAGGCTGACCTCGAAGGGCTCCAGCAGACCATCGTCCTTGACGCGTTCGCCATTGACGCTGGTCCAGCCGCCGGCCAGTTCCCAGTCCGCGCAGGTGGCGAAATCTTCCAGCGTCAGCACGCCGTCCTTGGCCAGTGCCTCGACCATCTGGGGCGACAGGCCTTCGAAGTCGATAAGGCTGTCCTGGGCACCCAGTTCACGGGCGTTTTCCAGGGCCTTGCGGGCCTGTTCTTCCAGGAATTCGCGGGCGCGGGTCTGAAGCTCTTCTGCGGTGCCTTCATCGACACCGTCGATCACCAGCAGTTCGTCCAGTTCGACATAGGCAACTTCTTCGAGGTTCGTGAACCCTTCCGAGACCAGCAGCTGAGCAAAGAATTCATCCACGTCCAGCGTTTCCATGAACAGCTTTGTGCGCTCTTCGAATTCCGCCTGGCGACGCTTTGATTCTTCTTCCTCGGTCATGATGTCGATGTCGAGACCCGTCAGCTGGCTGGCCAGACGCACGTTCTGACCGCGGCGGCCGATGGCCAGCGACAGCTGTTCGTCGGGCACGACGACCTCGATCCGTTCGGCGTCCTCGTCCAGCACCACCTTGGACACTTCGGCCGGCTGCAGCGCGTTCACAAGGAAGGTGGGCAGGTCTTCGGACCACGGGATGATGTCGATCTTTTCGCCCTGCAGTTCGTTCACCACAGCCTGCACGCGGCTGCCGCGCATACCGACGCAGGCGCCGACCGGGTCGATCGAACCATCGTAGGAAATCACGGCGATCTTGGCGCGCGAACCGGGGTCGCGGGCGACGGCCTTGATCTCGATGATGCCGTCATAGATTTCCGGCACTTCCATCTTGAACAGTTCGGCCATGAATTCCGGCGCGGTGCGCGACAGGAAGATCTGCGGGCCACGCACTTCGCGGCGCACATCCTTGATGTAGCAGCGGATCCGGTCGTTTGGGCGATAGCTTTCGCGGCCAATCTTCTCGTTCCGGCGCAGGGTGGCTTCGCCGCCGCCCACGTCCACAACCACGTTGCCGAATTCCTCGCGCTTGACGACGCCGTTGATGATGGTGCCGACGCGGTCCTTGAATTCTTCGTACTGGCGGTCACGCTCGGCTTCGCGGACCTTCTGCAGGATCACCTGCTTGGCCGACTGCGCCGCGATCCGGCCCAGTTCCACCGGCGGGACCTCTTCCACGAAAGTGTCGCCGATCTGGGGGTCGGACAGATACTGCTTGGCGGTCTCGACCGTCATTTCAGCCTGGTAGTTTTCCAGCTCGTCATCGGCCACGACAGTGCGGACGCGGGTGAAGGTCGCCTTGCCGGTGCGGCGGTCGATCTTCACGCGGATGTCCATTTCCGAGCCGTAGCGGGACTTGGCGGCACGGGCCAGCGACTCTTCCATCGCTTCGACCACCAGGCCAGGGTCGATCATCTTTTCCCGGGCAACGGCTTCGGCGGTCTGCAAAAGCTCAAGCTGGTTGGCAGAGGTGATTGCCATCTTACTTACTCCTCCTCAGGGCCATCGGCCGTGATGTCATCGAATTTGGTTTCGTCCAGTTCAGCGGCCTTGCGGGCACGCAGCATGTCGCGGATCAGTTCGTCGGTTAGGACCAGCTTGGCATCGGACAGCCAATCAAAGTTCAGGCCGATCGTGCCTTCCTCGATGTTGATGAGCACGTCGTCGCCTTCAACCCCGGCCAAGATACCCCGGAAGCGTTTGCGGCCGTCGATCATATCGGTGGTTTCGATCTTGGCTTCGTAACCTTCGAAGGTCTCAAAATCCTTCAGCCGGGTCAGGGGGCGGTCAATGCCGGGGCTGGACACTTCCAGCGTATAGGCATCGAGGATCGGGTCTTCAACATCCAGCACCGCGCTGACGGCGGTGGAAATCTCGGCGCAGTCATCGACCTCGATCCCGCCTTCGGGGCGTTCGGCCATGATCTGCAAGGTGGCGGTCTTGCCGCTCATCAACCGGATGCGGACCAGTTCGAACCCCATGTCTTCGATCACGGGGCCCACGATCTCGGCCAGGCGGCGATCTATGGCGGCTTTGGCGATCATGTTTGTCATGCGGATATTCGTCTTTCAGACACAAAAAAACGGGCGCGCGGCCCGTCATGATTTCCGGTGGAGCGTTCAGAGCTAACCAAACACGCCGCTGTTGAAGGCGCGTATACGCGGCTTGCCCCGAGTCTGCAAGGGTTTTGCGCGCGGCAAAGAAAAACCCCGGTCGAAACCGGGGTCGAGGTGCCTTGGGTCAGGCGAGGGAAAGTCGGATATTACCAGTCGGTCGGGCCTTTTTCCGCGAAGGCGTGGACCAGAAAATCAATGAAGGCGCGGACCTTGGGGTGCGTGAACCGACCCGGCGGATAGACGGCATAGATGCCCTGAGTTTCGATCGGAAGTTCCGGGATCGCGTCCACGACGAGCCCTTGCCGCATCGCATCCGAATATAGATAGGACGGAAGATACGCGATACCAAGACCGGCGATGCAGGCGTTCAGCAGCGATTGACCGTCGTTGACAGACAACCAGCCGGCGGTGCGCACCTGTCGTTTTTCACCTGACGGAGCGGTCACTTTCCAGACATTGCCGCTGGATTGGTTGGAATAGTGCAGAAGCTTGTGTTCGTTAAGGTCGTCGATCCGCTCGGGCCGGCCGAATTTTTCGAAATAGCCGGGCGCGGCAATCATCCGCTTGGTGGTCTCGGTCAGCTTGCGGGCCCGGAGCGTGCTGTCTTCCAGCTCGCCGATGCGGATCGCCATGTCGAACCCTTCCGAGATCAGCTCCACGTAGCGGTTGTTCAACACCATGTTGACGGTGATATCGGGGAAATCTGCAAGGAATTCGCCCAGTACCGGGCTCAGGTGATTGACACCGAAATCGGTCGCCACACTGATCCGCAACAGGCCCGAAGGGGCCGATTGCATCGAGGTGACCAGCGCGTCGGCTTCACCAGCGTCGTTCAGCACGCGGCGGGCGCGGTCATAGTAGGCAAGGCCGATCTCGGTTGGGCTGACGCGGCGCGTGGTCCGGTTCAACAGCCGTGCACCAAGCCGGGCTTCCAACGACGACACGTGTTTCGACACGGCCGATTTCGAGATGCCCATTTTCTTGGCCGCGTCGGTGAACCCACCTTGGTCCACAACCGTCGCGAAGGCTTCCATTTCCGTTAAACGGTCCATCACTAACCCTCAACAGTTCGTTTTGTTAGCGTCTGGTATCGCGGTCAATTCAGGCAGTTTCGGGGCGCTGCCCGGACAATACAGGGGTATTTGCAGGCAGTGTCTTGGGCGCAGAAACAGCGTTAGCCCTGCGGCCACAGGTCGGTGGACAGGTATTTCAGCCCGCTGTCACACAGCACGATCCCGATGGTGCCGTGCTGTTCCGTCTCGCGCAGAAGCTCCAGCGCGGCGGCAAGGTTTGCCCCCGCGGAAAAGCCGGCAAACAGCCCTTCGGTCCGCGCCAGGTGCCGCGCCGCGTGCCGCGCGGCGTCACCGGTGACCCGCAGATAGCCGTCGATCGGGGCCCCGTGCAATTGTGTCAGGTCAGCCATGGCATAGCCGCCGCCTTGGATCGGGTGTGCCGGGGTTTCGACCGGCTTTCCCGACAGGACCTCGGCCCCGGCCGGTTCGACAACATAGCCGCGCAGGTTCGGATTGGCGGCTTTCAGCGCCCGGATCGTTCCGCCGTAGCTGCCCCCCGATCCGACGAAATCGACAAAGGCCGTCAGCGTGCCATCGCTGTCGCGCCACAGTTCAGGCCCGGTGCCGGTTTCATGGGCGAAACGGTTGCCGGGGTGGTTGAACTGGTCTGCGCGAAACGCTCCGCGTTCCGTGACAAGGCGCTGCGCCTCGTCTTCGACCAAGGCCAGGTCGATGCCTGAAACTTCGCCAGGTACAGAGCCTTCGGCTTGCGGCACCAGCACCACCTCGGCCCCGAGCGCTGACATCATCCGCGCCCGTTCGATGGAATTGCCACGCGACATGACGGCGACAAACGGATGCCCACGGATCGCACAGACAATCGCCAGCCCGGTGCCCATGTTGCCCGAGGTCAGTTCAACCACGGTTTGTCCCAGCTTCAGATCTCCGCTGTCTTTGGCAGCATCCAGGATCCCCAGCGCGGCACGGTCCTTCTTTGAAAATCCGGGGTTCAGGTAGTCCAGCTTGGCAAGGATGCGCCCAGAGACCCCTGCCTGTGCGGTCAGGCGATCCAGCCAGACCGACGGTGTATTGCCGATTACGTCCAGAACCGAAGAACAGGCCATCCGCTTTCCCTTTCCCCACCTTTGGCGGCAAAGCTGGGCGAGATCGGCGCGAAGGTCCAGTCCTGACGCGTTATTGCGGCAAGCGAATGCCCTGTACCGCGTTGGCGTTGACTGCGATGCCCCCATCCAGAACCAGTTCGGTCGATGCCCCGTCACGGCGCACCTCTGTCACCGTGGCATAGTTCAGCGCGGGACGTGTACCGAGCGTGTCTGCGCCGACAAAGCTCTCAACCTCGAACTGGTAGGTGCCATAGGGCAGGCTGCGCCCATCGCCATCCACGCCAGCCCAGCTCAGTTCGGTTTCATCCGGATCGAAATCGAAGGACTGCACCAGGCTGCCATCCGCGTCACGCACGATCAGAACCGCGCGATCGGCACTGACGGGCGGATCGGCGCGCAAGTCGAGCGGCGTTCCGGCAAAGCGCGCCGGGGCATCCGACAGCGCCTGCATCCCGATCAGCGCGGCTGCCTCGCTGACCGGGGCGGCGGTCAGGCTGCTGGTCAGGTCGTGCAACAACTGGTTGGTCAGCACTTGCTGTTCCAACGCTGAAAAAGTTGCGAGCTGGGTCGAAAATTCACTGGCGTCAGCGGGGTTGAGCGGATCCTGATTGGTCATCTGCACCGTCAGCATCTTCAGGAAGGTTTCGAAGTCAGACGTCAGCGTCGTGGTCTTTTTCGCCGGGTTCTGGATCTGCCCATTGGCGGCGGTGGCGGTGGTGGTGGTTTCGATGGCGTTTGTCATAGTCTCAGGTCCATTCCACTGGTCGGCGCGTTGCGGCGTTGCGGCGTTTCCGGGGGGGGCATGTCTAACAGATCGGCCCCGTCTTGCGGCGCCACCTGCGGCATGGGGTGTCGACGGTCCTGCGCCGGTCCGCCCTGCCCGCCAGAGATATCGACGGCCACCCGGTCATATCCAAGCCGGGTCATTTCATCGACCAGCGGGGCGACATTGCGGCGGATCAAGTCGGCCGTGTCCGCCCTGTCGGCGTGGATCACAAGGCGGAGGGACCCGTCGTCGCTGTGCAGCCGTATCGACACCTGCCCAAGTTCCTCTGGGGCCAGCCGCACTGTCACGCCGCCGTCGCCCTGTGCAATTACAACGGCCAGTTGGCGGTGCACCGGGGGCAGTGTGGTGGACGGTGCCACAGATGTCGCGGCGCGCGGCGCCGCTGTATCCGATGGCAATGCGGTTTCGGTGATGCGGGCCACAGGCGGCTCTGTGGCAGGTTCGTGGGCCTTTGCTTTCTGCGACGGGTTGTCCTGGCCTTGAAACGGGGCAGATGGCGCTTCGGCAATCGGATTGGCGTTGCTCGGCGCAGGGCGTTCTGTCAGTAGCGCAGCGTGTTCTGGCCGTAGGTGTGGGCTGTCCTGGGTGCGCGCACCGATCGGGGTGACGAGCGGCGCAGGTACGGCGGGTGGCGTATGTCCTGCAGGGGGTGGCGCGGAATTGTCTGACGCACTGACACTGCTGGACGACGGACCGGGGGGCACTGTTGCGGTCACGAACGCGTGTTTCGACGCCAGTGCGTCATTGGGACTTGTGTCGCTTTGGGGTGGGGGACTTATCGGGGCCCGAACCTGCGCGCGCGCGTGGGCAGGCCCAGTCGCAGCCAAAGGCGCGGCTCGACGTGCAGGCGTGTCATGCGAAGCCGGCGCTTCACCAAAGGTACCTCGGTCGGGTCGCGGCGTATCTTGCGTCACCGGATACCGCAAGTCGCCATGCGGGACATTGGTGGCAAAGCCTGTTCGCACCGCGGTTTGCGCAACGGGTTGAGAGCCGGAGCGCATTTCGGCCTGAGCGGTCGTTCTCGTGGTCTCCGACGTTTCCACTGGGGCCTCGGGGGTGTCGGTTCGGGCTTTGGATGGGGGCGTGGTTCCCACCGGCCCGATCTGTGCGTTCTGAACGTTTTCAACCTGCCGGGACCCAACGGGTCCGGGTGATTGAACAGGCTTGGGCGTGGCCAGAGTTTGTACGGCCGGTACTGGCCCTGGTTCAGGTATCGTTTTCGTGGCCGGCAGCCTCGACGCCGTGTCGTTCCGGGGCTTGGTAAATCGGGGGGCTGCGACGATTTGGTGTTCGGTCGGGGCACTCAGGTCGGGTTCACGGGCGAAGACGGGCTGTTGCGGCGACGGCTGAAGGTCCGGGCCCGTGACCGGAGAGGCGCGAACCAGGCTGCGATCCGGAGAGAGGGTCGGTGTCGGATCTTTTGTCAGTGCATGCTTCGCGTCCTGTTGCGGCAACGATGGAATGGGCGCAAGGCCGGACTTCTCAGGTGCGGAAAAACCCCCGGCACGATGACGCGACGAGCGGGGTTCTGTCAGAATTTCGGTTGCGTCAGTCCTGGGCGTTTCGTCGGCTCGGCGGTGATCGGACGGAATGGTTGTTCCGGTTTGAAACGCGGTCTGGTACGCCGATGGCGCATCACCGAAAGGGGGCGGAGAGGTTGCTATCGGTTGCGCTGAGATCGGGCTGATGGCGGTTGTGCGGGTTTGAAGCCGTGGCCCGTTGAAAAGGTCCGCATTCGGGACATTCGAACGTGCAGCGCCTTTCGGCGTGTTCACGAGTCTTGCCTCTGTTGTAGTTCCCTGCTCCATTGCCTGAGGTTTTTCGCGCATCGGGGCGTCTGGTGCTTGCTGGCCCGCCACCGGGGCCGTTGGACGGGCTGTGGTCGGTGCGTGAGGCGCCCCCGTTTTAAAAGCAGTGAGCGGCGGCGTTGGCCCGGGAAGACCGCCTGACAGGCCGCCGGGTACAGCGTTGAGCGGCCGCGTCGGATGGATTCGTTCGCGGCCGTTTCCAACCCTGTGCGGCACCTGGGGGACCGGGTGAAGCGTCTGCTTGGACAGCCGTTGTTTCGGTTCGGCTGGGGCCAGGCTTTCTTGGTGACTTGCGTTTGCGGGCGCATGCACCGCGTTTTGTGCGTCAATCGGGTCCGGTGTTGAGGGGCGAGGGAATATGTCCGTCTTGCCGGTGGCAGATGAGATTTGGGCGCTTTCCAGATGCGAATCGTCAACCGCTGCAGGGTCCACAGTGTCGACAAGCGCTTCATCGGGACATGCCGGGGCGTCTGCATTTTCCGATGCGTCAACAACCGCCGCATCATCCCCGTCCGGCTGCGAAGTCGCGGTTTCGATGCCGTCTGGCGCATCCTGTTGCACCATCGGCGCGCCTTCCGGCGCCTGAACTGCCGGCGCGGCAGCGGTATAGTTTTGCAGAAAATCCAGCGCAGTCTTTTCGTCCGCAAACGCCCCGACGCCTGTTCCTTTCGGCAGGGGGGCCGATCTGCCTGCAATCGCAGAAGGAAACTGTGTGGAAAACTGCAGGTTTAAATAATTCATAACCGCCCCGCTCTATCCGTTGTCCACCGTGGATAGAGCAGGAGCGGTTAACGAACGATGAGCGAGACAACGGTACAGCCGATCAAAGCGGCACAGATCTTCCGGCCCAACGGCACGGTTGGTTTTCAGGGCGACGACGATGCCCGCGCGCAATTTATGCTGCGCGTTGGGTTCACTCAGTTCTTTTTGCAGGCGATGGGTGTTGAAAAGGCACTTGGGCAGGCGCCGGGTCAGACCGGGCCGTCCGAATTTGCGTCATTCCTGACGATGGAACTGGCGCAGCGGATGGCTGCGGATGAAAACGGCATTGCGTCGCACATCGTTGGCACGTGGGGGCAAGGCGATGCCCGGACGTGACAGCTTGGCCGATCTGTCGCGCCGCATGCGCGTCGCGCGCAGCGCGATCCTGGCGGGGCAACCGGAACGCCCGTCGTTCATCGTCGACGCTGCGGACTTTGCGCATGGCCCCCCCGCAACACGCGTTCGCATCGAGGCAGCGCTTCAAGACTGCCGTGCCCTGTCGGACGTGCTTGCCGGGTTGCTGCAGGGCTATATCCAGGGGCGGCGGCGCACGGTTGTGGGCGAGACTGGTTATGGCGGACCTGCATCGTTGGAACAGTCCCTTGTGAACAAACGTATTTGAAACAGTTTGGCCGCAAACCGCCGGATGCGATTCACGATTTGTTTGCGGTCCGGCTGTTAGCACCGACCTGCATCCACGGATGGCGCAACTCCCTGATCCAGGGGCGCATGGACAGAATGTCTTGGACAACACCAACGCGTGAATGAAGCCGCCGGAAATCCCGGCCTACGAAGGAGCAAAACCTTGTCCAGTATTCTTACCAACAACGGCGCCATGGTGGCGCTGCAAACCCTGAAGTCGATCAACTACGACCTGGCCGATACACAAAAGCAGATCTCGACCGGCAAATCCGTGGCCAATGCCAAGGACAATTCCGCGATCTGGGCGATCTCAAAGGTCATGGAAAGCGATGTCCAGGGATTCAAGGGCATCTCGGACAGCCTTGCGCTGGGCCAGTCGACAGTTGCGGTTGCCCGGCAGGGTGCGGAAACCGTGACCGACCTGTTGACCCAGGTGAAAGGCAAGATCGTCGCCGCACAGGAAGAAAACGTTGACCGCGAAAAGATCCAGACCGATATCGCGGCGCTGCGCGACCAGATCTCGGCGGTTGTCGGCGCGGCGCAATTCAACGGGCTAAACCTGCTCAGCAATACCGACACCACCGCCGGGACGGGGTCGATCAATGTTCTGGCCTCGCTGGATCGGTCCGACACCGGGGTGACAGCGTCGGATATCAGTGTGCGCAAGAAAGACCTGAGCACCGACGCCGGCTCGATCGACGGCACTGGCGGGACTTTCACGGCCAGTGTCGACAGCGTGACGCTGAACAACGCAACCCTGTCCGACACGATCGACCTTGGCACGACGAACTCGGGTCTGGCCGCCGGTACGGCCTATGTTCTGAACGTGTTCGGGACCGACGCCGACGACTCGACCTTCACGCAGGCGGATTACCGCACCACCGCCGCTGCCGCCGCAACCCAGGCAGAAGCCGCAGCAAGCGAGATTCGTTACATTGTGCGCGATGGTGACACCGCAAATGACGTGGCCAAGGGTCTGGCGGACGCCTATTCCACCTATGCGTCGGCAAACGGGTTGGACACGGACACGCTGAACGTCACCGCGTCGGGGGACACGCTGACCATCGCATCGACAGTGACCACGGCGACCGACACCTTGGCCGTCAGTGTGTCAAGCGTGGTTTCGTCGGCGAACGTCGTGGCCGGTGGGCTGGAAGCGCTGGCGGACATCGACGTGTCGACCCAAAGCGGGGTCGACGAGGCGCTGACCAATATCGAGGGTCTGATCCAGACCGCCATCGATTCCAGCGCCTCTTTCGGTTCGGTGCAGGGCCGGATCGAAACTCAGTCGAAATTCATCACGTCGCTGACGGATTCGCTGCGCTCGGGCATCGGCACGCTGGTCGATGCGGACATGGAAGAGGCCTCTGCCCGGTTGCAGGCGTTGCAGGTTCAGCAGCAGTTGGGTGTCCAGGCGCTGTCGATTGCCAACCAGGCGCCGCAGTCGCTTCTGTCGCTCTTCCGTTGATCCACACAGCCGGGGCGGTTCGCCGCCTCGGTTTCCCGCCTGACTGAGATTGGAATGCCGCTGTGACATTGGCCGCCCAAACGCAACCGACGCATGGATACTACCAGACCCGTGACAACGTGCTGGCCACGCGATCCGCGAAATCGCTGGAATACGAAATCATCTCTCGCATCACCTATCGCCTGGGGCAGGCGGCGCGGATCAAGAAAACCGACTATCCCGGATTGGTCGCGGCTCTGCATGAAAACCGGCGCCTTTGGACGGTGTTGGCCGCCGACCTGATGGATCCTGACAACATGCTGCCCGACGACCTGCGGGCGCGGCTGCTCTACCTGGCAGAGTTCGTTTCGGTACACACCGGCAAGGTTCTGTCGAACTCTGCCAAGGTCAAACCGCTGGTCGATGTCAACCTGGCCGTCCTGCGTGGCCTGAAGCAACCGGAGGAAACATCGTGACCGGACTGGTGTTGAAACTGGCCCCAAAAGAGCGCGTGCTGATCAACGGGGCGGTGATCGAAAACGGTGACCGGCGGTCGCGCATCTGCATCATGACGCCCAATGCCAATGTCCTGCGCCTGAAAGACGCGATTCATCCCGATGACGCGGTCACGCCCGTCCGTCGTCTGTGCTACACTGTGCAACTGGTTCTGACCGGGGACCGATCCTCGGATCAGGCCAAGCCGGGCGCCATCCTGAGGATGGAAGAATTGAGCCGGGTCTTTACCGATCCCGACAGCCGGGATTTGCTGCGCCGCGCATCGCAGGCGCTGATCGAGGACAACTTTTATGCTTGCCTGAAATCCTTGCGCGCGTTGCTCCCGCGTGAGGAACGCCTGCTGGCGGTGGCCGCAAGATGAGCTTTCAGCCGCTGATCCTGGGCACCGGTCTTTCAGCCTGGATCGGCTTGCAGACTGGCCTGGAACGTCAGTGGGGGCTGTTCGCGGCGCGCCCCGATCTTGCCCGCGATGCCGACCGATTCCAGGAACGTATTGCCGGTCTCACCTCGCCCGAGGCTCTGGTCGCTGACCGGACGGCGCTGAAAGTGGCGCTGGGTGCCTATGATCTGGGCCAGGATATCGACAGCCGGTTCTTCATTCGCCGGATACTGGAAGGCGGCAGCACCGATGCCTCGGCGCTGGCCAACCGGCTGCAGGACAGTCGATACAAGGAGCTGGCGCGTGGCTTCGGACAGGACAGGTTTGATCTTGGCCTGACACGGAACGCGGCTTTCGTGGCCCGGACGATCGACAAATACACCCAGGTCGCGTTCGAGCAGGCGGTGGGCGAACAGGATGCAGACTTGCGGCTTTCCCTGGGCTTCAAGCGGCTGATGCCCGAAATTGCTGCCAGCACCGCATCGAACGATGCCGCCTGGTTCAAGGTCATGGCCAATCCGCCGCTGCGCAAGGTCTGGGAAACCGTATTCGGTCTGCCCCAGCAGTTCGGCCAGATCGACCTCGACAAACAGTTGGAGGTCTTCAAGACCAAGGCCGAAAGCGGTTTTGGTACCGATCGGATCGCGGAACTGGCGACCGGCGACACCAGCGAACAGATCGTGCGGCGCTTCTTGCTGAGATCGCAGGTCAATGCCGGCGCGGCCTTGGACTCGCGACAGGTCGCGCTGACCTTGATGAGCCAGATTCAAGTCCCCGATCTGCTGCCCTAAATTCAGGCGGCACCTTCTCTGGTCGGGGTGTGTGGAACCTGCGCCCCGGCGCGACGCAGCAGCAGGGCCAGCCGCTGAAACGCACCGTCGGGTGAGGCCGCATTCCCGGATTTCAGAAAATCCTCCACGGCTGGCCAGATATTCAAGGCCTGATCAACCAGTGGATCGGACCCTTTGCGATACAGCCCCGCACGGATCATGGCTTCGGCACCCTCATGGGCGCCGATCAGGCTCCGCAGTGTCACGATCAACGCGTTCTCTGAAGGGCTGGCGGCATCGGGCAGGCTGCGCGACACCGATTTCAGCACGTTGATCGCGGGATAGCGTCCGCGCTCGGCAATCTGTCGATCCAGCACCACGTGCCCGTCCAGCACACCGCGCAGGATATCCGCAATCGGCTCTTCCATGTCCGAACCTGCGACCAGCACGCTGAAAACGGCAGTGATGTCCCCGTCGCTGCCCGCCCCTGGCCCGGCCCGTTCGCACAGGGCGTTTATTTCGTGGACCACCGACGGGGGAAAGCCGCGCAGCGCCGGGATTTCGCCCGAGGCAAGCGCGACTTCCCGGTGCGCCTCGGCAAAGCGGGTGACGGAGTCGACCAGCAACAGAACATGCTGCCCGGTTGCGCGGAAATGTTCCGCCACGGCCATGGCGGACCAAAGGCAGCGCCGTCGTTCGAGCGGGGACCGGTCAGACGTCGCGGTTACCACGACGCTGCGCGCCATCCCGTCCGGGCCAAGTGCGGATTCGACGAATTCGCGCAATTCGCGCCCGCGTTCGCCGACCAGCGCGACGACCACGACATCGGCTTGCATATGCCGCGCCAGATGCGCCAGCAGCCGCGATTTTCCGACGCCCGATCCCGCGAAAAGGCCGATCCGCTGGCCGCGCACGATCGGCAAGACCGTGTCGAGGATATTCAACCCCGACCGCAACCGGTCCCCCATGCGTCGCCGGGTGACCGCCGAAGGCGGCTGTTGACGCAGATCGACCGGCGCGCTTCCGCCAATCAGCGGCTTGTCGTCCAGTGCACGTCCATAGGGGTCGATCACCCGGCCGATCCAGGCCTTGGACGGACGGAGATGCGCGGGCCCCAGAAGGGCGACCCGATCCCTGACCGACACCCCTTCAAGCCCCGTGTCCAGCATCACGGCAACGCGGTCGTTCTGGATGCGGATCACCTCGCCCTCGCTGTTCCGGCCATGGCGGGCGTAAAGCCGGACGCGGTCACCAATGGCCGCCGCGCGCACGAGGCCGGTGACCCAGACCGTGTTGCCTTCGATACCGGCCACACGGCCCACGGCATGCACCGCGCTCAGTTCTCCCAGCCCGGCGCCCAGGCTTGCAAACAGGGTCTTGTCCATCGCGCGCTCCCTTCAGGTTTCGAAAACCGTTTCTAAAGGAATCACGGTTAAGCCTTGATTGAAGCCAATCGAGGGAGAAGCCCCGATGTTCCAAACACTCTCGCTGTTCAAGACAGCGCAATCCATGGCGCAGCATGCCGGCCAACGGCAGGCACTGATCGCCCAGAACATGGCGAATGCGGACACGCCGGGCTACGTCGCGCGCGATCTGCCGGATTTTGCCACGCTCGTCAGCCGCCGGGCGCGTGAAACGTTCGGCTTGCGCGCCACCCGTCCGGGTCACTTGGGCGGAGCCGGCGGCGAAACGTTGGTGGAGGCGCGCGCACGGCGGGGCCCTGCCGATCCCAATGGCAACAACGTGTCGCTGGAGGAAGAGATGCTGCATTCGGTCGAAGCGCGGCGTCAGCATGATCGTGCGCTCGCGATCTATCGCTCTGGCCTCAATATCCTGCGCAGCAGCATTGGCCGAAGCTAGGGAAGGCGCGAAAAATGTCAGAATTCACGAATGCCCTCGGGGTGTCCACAAGCGCGCTGCGGATGCAATCCAAACGCCTGCGGCTTATTTCCGAAAACGTCGCCAACCTTGATACGCCGGGATATCACCGCAAGCTGGCCCCGGTACGCGCGGATCGCGACGCTGGTAGGGGTCAGGTGATGCTGGGCGATGTGACGCTCGACCGGTCGGAACTGGAACGCATATATGACCCTTCGCACCCGCTGGCCGATGCTTCGGGCCACTTCGAGGGCTCCAATGTCGACCTGGTGATCGAGATCGCCGACGCTCGCGAAGCACAGCGCAGCTACGAGGCAAACCTGAAGATTTTTGACCAGACCCGGCAGATGTCATCCGCGCTGATGGACTTGCTGCGTCGATAACTCCAACTCGGAAGGAGACCAGAATGGACGTCCGATCCTTGTTTGCCGCGCAGAAATACGCGGCGACCCGAACCGCAACCGCCGCAGGTCCGGCACAGCCCGACATCGGTCGCGCGGTGTCCGATGTCGCAAGCAGTTTCGAACAGACGCTGCGGCAGGCCGAAGTAACAGCGCAAAAGGCGATGATCGGTGATGCCGATCCGCATGCGCTGGTACATGCGCTGGCGCAGTCGGAACTCGCCGTCGAGGCGGCGGTCACCGTGCGCAACAAGGTGGTCGAGGCCTACCAGGAAATCCTGCGGATGCCGGTCTGACCGCCATGATGAGCGAAGCGTTGTTTTTCGACACCCTGCGACAGGGTCTGTCGGTCAGTGTCGTGACGGCGCTGCCGATCCTCGCTGTCGCGTTGGTGATGGGGATCGCGGTCGGTCTGTTCCAGGCGCTGACCTCGATCCAGGAAATGACGCTGACCTTCGTGCCCAAGTTGATCGCCATCGTCGTCACGTTCTGGATGTCGATGAGCTTCATGACACAGACGCTGGTCAGCTTTTTCCAGGACCAGCTGATCCCCATCATTGCCGGAGGCTGAGATGGAAACCGCAGGCTACACCACCCTGACCCGGCAATCCGGGCTGATGCGCGAAATGCGCGTGATCGCGAACAATATCGCCAACAGCGCCACCACCGGTTACCGGCAGGAAGGGCTTTTGTTTTCAGAATTTGTCGTTAGATCGGGCCGGGATGACAGCGTGTCGATGGCGGCCGCGCGGATCCACAACACCTCGCTCCGACAAGGGGCGCTTGAACGCACCGGCGCGCCGTTCGACATGGCGATCGAGGGCGATGGTTATTTCCTTGTCGAAACGCCGCTGGGCCAGCGTCTGACCCGCGCGG
Source organism: Mesobacterium hydrothermale (assembly GCF_035818635.1). Lineage (NCBI taxonomy): Bacteria > Pseudomonadati > Pseudomonadota > Alphaproteobacteria > Rhodobacterales > Roseobacteraceae > Mesobacterium > Mesobacterium hydrothermale. The sequence goes on from NZ_JAYLLH010000011.1 coordinate 99,625, forward strand.
GGGCGTTTTCCACCGATGCCAACGGCGACCTGGTCACGCCTGAAGGCTATCGCGTGCTGGATGCCGGCGGGGCGCCGATCTTCATCCCGCCCGACGCGCAGGATTTCGCCATGGCGCGCGATGGCACGCTCAGCGCCGGGGACCGCCTGCTGGGACAGGTGGGCGTGGTGCACCCCGTCGCGCCCGAGGACTTGCAGCGCGAGGACGGCGTGATGTTCCGGGCCGACGCCGGGTTCGACCCGATCCCGGACCCGACGGTGCTTCAGGGATTCCTCGAAAGCTCGAATGTCGATGCCGTGGGCCAGATGGCCCGCATGATCGAGGTGCAGCGTGCCTATGAACTGGGCCAAAGCTTTCTCGATTCCGAAAACGAACGCGTCCGCAGCGCGCTCGACACCTTTATAAAATAGGAGCAAGCCATGCGCGCCCTTGCCATTGCCGCCACCGGAATGAGCGCCCAGCAAATGCGGGTCGAAGTGATTTCCAACAACCTGTCGAACATGAGCACGACGGGGTACAATCCGCGCCGCGCCGAATTTGCAGACCTGCATTATCAACAGTTTGCCCGTGCCGGCGCGGTCAGCGCGGCGGATGGAACGGTGCTTCCGACCGGTATTCAACTGGGCCTTGGTGTGCGTCCTTCGGCGATAAGCGTCGAACTGGGGCAGGGGGCGCTGTCGGCCACGAATGGCGATCTGGACGTCGCCATCGAAGGGGCGGGTTACCTCGAAATAACCTTGCCGTCGGGGCAGTCCGCTTTCACCCGCGATGGGGCGCTCAAACGCAATGCCGATGGGCTGATCGTGACCGCCGATGGCATGCCCGTGGTCCCGGAAATCACCATCCCCGCCGACGCCCGCAGCATTTCGATCAATGCCGATGGTGAAGTCTATGCCTATTTCCGCGACGGGGTGGAAGGGGAGCTGATAGGACAGTTCACGCTGGCCGGGTTCACCAACCCCAAGGGGTTGGAGGCGCTGGGCAGCAATCTTTTTGTCGAAACCGAAGCGTCTGGTCCGGCGCTTGTGTCTTCACCGGGGCTGGATGGGTTGGGGACGCTGCGGCAGGGGTATCTTGAGGACAGTTCGGTGGATGCCGTCCGTGAAATCACCGAACTGATCGAGGCGCAGCGCGGATACGAGCTGAACGCAAAGGTCATCACCGCGGTTGACCAGATGCTGTCGGCGACGACGCAGGTGCGCTGATGTTGCGCGCGGTTCCAACGCTCATCGCGCTTTCGCTGGTGCCGGCCGTGGCATGGGCCGATACCGTGATTGCCACCCGCACCATCCGCCCCGAGGAGGTTCTGACCAACGCCGATGTGCGCCTGTCGTCCGGTGCGTCCGCCGGGGTCTATTCCACGCTGGACGAGGTCATCGGGCAAGAGGCGCGCGTTGTGCTTTATGCCGGTCGCGACATCCGTCGTGGCGACCTGCGGCCACCCGCCCTGGTTGCGCGCAATGCCGTGGTCAGCCTGATCTACCGCCAGGGTGGGCTGGAGATTCTGGCCGAAGGTCGGTCGCTGGCAAGGGGCAGCGTCGGAGACACCATTTCGGTCCTCAACACCGCGTCGCGCAGCAAGGTCCTGGGTGTCGTACAACCAGATGGGCGGGTTTTGGTGCAATGAAACGAACAGGATTGACGTATCTTTTTGCCTGCGCGCTGCTCATATCTGCCTGCGGACGCAGCGATCACCTGGGAAAGGCGCCCACCTTTTCCGAACCCGAAAACACCCGCGAACACAATGCGATGATCTATGCGCCGCTGCCGTTTCTGCCTGCCACGGTGCAGCCGTCCGACAGCGCCTCGCTCTGGAGCCGGGATCGCGCGTCGCTCCTGGGGGACCGGCGGGCGATGAAGCGCGGCGATATCCTGACCGTGGTGATCGAGATCGACGAGAAGGCCGAGATCTCCAATGCCACCGCGCGGTCGCGCAATGCCACGCAGGACATGCAGGTGCCGCAGCTTTTCGGCGTTCCGCAACGGATCGACACGGGCATTTCCGACGGGGCGTCGATGGCCGATGCGGTGGATGTCAGCGGCGGACTGCAAAGCTCTGGCGACGGCTCTGTCCGGCGCAAGGAAAAGCTGACCCTGCGCGTTGCCGCCACCATCATCGACGTTCTGCCCAACGGCGTCCTGTCGATCGAGGGCAGCCAGGAGGTGCGGGTGAATTTCGAACTGCGCGAATTGCTGGTTACGGGCTTCGTCCGGCCAGAGGACGTGTCGCGCCAGAACCAGATCACCTATGACAAGATCGCCTCGGCCCGGATTTCCTATGGCGGGCGCGGCCAGATCACCGATGTGCAGCAACCACGCTATGGCCAGCAGGTGCTGGACATGGTTCTGCCGTTCTGAGAGGGCCCGCGATGCGTTTCCTGATCCCCGTTATCCTGACTCTGATCGGCGTGGGCGCCGGTCTGGGCGCCGGGCTGTTCCTGCGTCCCGATCCCGCCCAGGAAAATGCGGCGCAAGGAGACACGTCCCACGATGCGACAGCTGGCGAGCCTGTCGCCTGCGTCCCGGTCGAAGGTCACGCGCCGCTGCCCCCGATCGATGCGGCGGACCTGGCTGACCGGGAATATGTGAAGATGAACAATCAGTTCGTCATCCCGGTGATCACCGAAACCCGGGTCGCGTCGCTGGTGGTGCTCTCGATCACGCTGGAAGCCAAGGCCGGCAGTTCCGAGTTGGTCTATCAACGTGAACCGAAGTTGCGCGACCTGTTCCTGCAAACGCTGTTCGACCAGGCCAGTCTTGGCCGGTTCAGCGGCGATTTCGCCAACGCTGCAAATCTTGCCCCTTTGCGCGATGAATTGCGGACGGTCGCGCGGCGGGTGCTGGGCGATGCGGTCAGCGATGTGCTGATCACGGACATGTCCCGCCAGGATGCCTGACGGGACTGCCGGGGTTCAGCCCTTGACGATCAACTGGGGCGAGGTCACGTCGATCCCCAGTGCCTTGCCCACGGCGTAGTAGGTCAGCTTGCCCGCGTGGGTGTTCAGCCCGTTCAGCAGGTGCGGATCGTCGGCGCAGGCCTGTTTCCAGCCCTTGTCCGCAAGCGCCAGCATGAAGGGCATGGTGGCGTTCCCCAGCGCGATGGTCGAGGTGCGGGCCACCGCGCCAGGCATGTTGGCGACGCAGTAATGCATGATGCCATCGACCTCATAAACCGGGTCCTGGTGCGTCGTCGCGCGCGAAGTCTCAAAACAGCCACCCTGGTCGATTGCGACATCGACGATTGCCGCGCCGTGTTTCATCGTCGACAGCTGTGCGCGGCTGACCAGCTTGGGTGCCGCGGCCCCCGGGATCAGCACCGCGCCGATCACCATGTCGGCCTCGGCCACCAGTTCGGCGGTGCTTCCGGCGCTGGCATAGCGGGTCTTGAACACCCCGCCGAACACGTCATCGAGATAGCGCATCCGCGGCAGAGAGCGGTCCAGCACGGTCACATCCGCGCCCATGCCCGCCGCGACGCGCGCCGCGTGGGTGCCGACGACGCCGCCACCGATCACGGCCACCTTCGCCGGGCCGACACCGGGCACGCCGCCCAGCAGAACGCCGCGCCCGCCATTGGCCTTTTGCAGGGTCCAGGCCCCCATCTGCGGGGCGAGTTTACCCGCCACTTCCGACATCGGCGCGAGCAGCGGCAGACCGCCCCGGTCGTCCGTCACGGTTTCATAGGCGATCGCGGTACAGCCGCTTGCCAGCAGGTCGTGGGTCTGGTCCGGGTCGGGCGCAAGGTGCAGGTAGGTGAACAGCAGGTGATAGTCGCGCAGCATCTTGCGTTCCACGGCCTGCGGTTCCTTGACCTTCACGATCATCTCGGCCTCGGCAAAGACCTGTTCGGCGGTCTCGGCGATCCGGGCACCGGCCGCGACATAGTCATCGTCGGTAAAGCCGGCGCCAAGGCCTGCGCCTTTCTGAACGATCACCTCGTGACCGTGGGCGACGGCCTCCATCGCTGCCTGCGGCGTCAGGCCGACACGGAATTCCTGTGGTTTGATCTCGGTCGGGCATCCGATTTTCATTGGGTTTCTCCTTCTCCCCTTCTGGGTCAAAGGTGTCATGGCGGTATTGCAATTTCTGGGTGGAAATGATCCGCTTGCCACAAGAATTTTCGCAGAAAATTCGAAGAACCGCAGCAGGAGAGGAAGAAACCTGTGCATCCCAGCCTTGATGAAACGGATCGCCGTATTCTGCGCGCGCTTCAGAAACGTGGGCGGATGTCGAATGCCGAACTGGCGGAAACGGTGAATCTGTCGGCGTCTGCCTGTCACCGCCGGGTGCAGCGGCTGGAGGCAGAGGGGTTCATCAAGGACTATGTCGCCCTGCTGAACGCCCGCAAGCTGGGGATGCCGACCACCGTCTTCGTCGAAATCAAGCTGAGTGCGCAGGCTGACGAGGTGCTGGACGCCTTTGAAAAGGCCGTGGCGCGGGTGCCGGATGTGCTGGAATGCCACCTGATGGCAGGCACGGCGGACTACATCCTCAAGGTCGTGGCCGAAGATACCGAGGACTTTGCCCGCATACACCGTCAGTACCTGACGCGCCTGCCCGGCGTGGCGCAGATGCAGTCGTCCTTCGCGCTGCGGACGGTGTTCAAGACCACCGCCCTGCCGGTTTGAATGGGGCTGGTTCCCGTAACGTCAATTTTGTAGACAGCGGTATACCAAGCAGTCAGGGAACGCAGATGTCGGCAAATGAGTGGGATTACATCGTTGTAGGCGCCGGCAGCGCGGGTTGCGTTCTGGCCAAACGGCTGAGCGACGCAGGCCACCGCGTGCTTTTGCTGGAAGCAGGCGGCAAGGACAATTACCACTGGGTGCATATCCCGATGGGCTATCTGTATTGCATCGGCAATCCGCGCACCGACTGGATGTACAAGACCGCGCCGGACAAGGGGCTGAACGGTCGGTCGTTGCTTTACCCGCGGGGCAAGGTTCTGGGCGGCTGTTCCTCGATCAATGGCATGCTGTATCTGCGGGGTCAGGCGGCGGATTATGACGGCTGGCGGCAGATGGGGCTGACCGGTTGGGGGTGGGACGATGTGCTACCCTATTTCAAAAAGTCTGAAGATTACGTTGACGGCCCGTCTGATCTGCACGGTACGGGCGGCGAATGGCGGGTGGAAAACCAGCGACTGCACTGGGACGTGCTGGATGACTGGCTGGAGGCCGCCGCCGCAGAGGGCCTGCCCAAGGTCACCGATTTCAACACCGGCAACAACGAAGGCGTCGGCTATTTCAAGGTGAATCAACGCGCTGGCTGGCGGATGAACACCGCCAAGGCGTTCCTGCGGACGGCCACGGGCAAGACGCTGAAGGTCGAAACACAGGCGCAGGCCAAGCGGTTGGTGCTGGACGGTTCGCGGGTCACCGGCGTGGTCTATGACAAGGCCGGGCAGGAGATGACGGCCACCGCCCGGGCGGAGGTGATCCTGAGCGCCGGCGCGATCAATTCGCCGCAGATCCTGCAACTGTCGGGGATCGGGCCGGGCGCGTTGCTGCAGCGGTACGGGATCGCGGTGGCGATGGACGCGCCGGGTGTCGGCGCCAACCTGCAAGACCATCTGCAATTGCGCTGCGCCTGGCGGCTGAGCCATGGCAAGACGCTAAACTCTCTGGCGAATTCGCTGTGGGGCAAGGCGATGATCGGCTTGGAATACGTGCTGAAACGGTCCGGCCCGATGTCGATGGCCCCCAGCCAGCTGGGCGCTTTTGCCAAGTCGCGCCCGGATCTGGAAACCCCGGACCTGGAGTTCCACGTTCAACCGCTGTCGCTGGAGGCGTTCGGCCAGCCGCTGCATGATTTCCCTGCAATTACAGCGTCGGTCTGCAACCTGCGGCCCGAAAGCCGGGGCACGGTCCGCATCACCTCGGGCAATTGGCGCGATGCGCCGGAAATCGCTCCGAACTATCTGTCGACCGAGGGCGACCGCCGGGTGGCCATCGATTCGATCCGTCTTGCGCGGCGGATCGCGGCGCAGGGGCCGCTGGCGAAATACAGCCCGGAAGAGCTGAAACCCGGCGCCAGTTTCCAGACCGACGCCGAGGTCGCCGAGGCGGCAGGCAACGTGGGCACCACGATCTTCCACCCGGTCAGCACGGTGCGGATGGGGCAGGATGCGACGGCGCCGCTGGATGAACGCTTGCGTTTCAAGGGCTTGTCCGGTCTGCGGGTGATTGACGCCAGCGTGATGCCGACCATCACAAGCGGCAATACCAATTCTCCCACCATCATGATCGCGGAAAAGGGCGCGGACATGATCCTGGCCGATGCCCGCGCGTCGGTTGCGGCATAAGCCCGGCTTGCCCGCGCCTTTGCGTGCGGGCTAGAAGGCGGCAACAAGACAAGGACTGCACGCCATGACCGACCAGATGGACACCGAAAAAGCCCGCGCCTCTGCGTGGTTCCGCGACCTGCGCGACCAGATCGTCGCCGCCTTCGAGGGGCTGGAGGACAGCCACGCCGGGGGGCCGTTCACCGAGATGGACGCAGGGTGGTTCGAAGTGACTGAAACCAAACGGCATTCCGACGATGGCAGCGACGCGGGCGGCGGGCTGATGAGCGTGATGCGCGGCGGTCGGGTGTTCGAGAAAGTGGGCGTCAACGTGTCCACCGTCTATGGCACGCTAGGCGAACGGGCGCAGCGGGCGATGGCGGCGCGCAAGGGCATTCCGGGGATGGCGGACGATCCGCGGTTCTGGGCCTCTGGCATTTCGCTGGTGGCGCACATGCGCAACCCGCATGTGCCCGCGGTTCACATGAACACGCGGATGTTCTGGACCCCGCACGCCTGGTGGTTCGGCGGCGGGTCGGACCTGAACCCCTGCATCGAATATGCCGAGGATACGGCGCATTTCCATGCCACGCAAAAGGCCCACCTGGACCCGCACGGGGCCGACGAATACCCGCGTTTGAAGGCCTGGGCAGACGAATATTTCTATATCCCGCACCGCAAACGGGCGCGGGGTGTGGGCGGAATTTTCATGGACGATCAATGCACTGGCAACTGGGGCGCGGATTTCGCCCTGACCCAGGACATTGGCCGCGCCTTCCTGCCGGCCTTTGTGCCGCTGGTGGAAAAGCGCCGGGTACAGGCGTTTTCCGAGGCCGACAAGGACGCGCAGCTGATCCACCGGGGCCTCTATGCGGAATACAATCTTGTCTATGACCGGGGCACGAAATTCGGTCTGGAAACCGGGCATGACGCGAATGCCGTTCTGATGAGCCTGCCGCCGCTGGCCAAGTGGGTTTGACGGGAATCGGGGTTAAGACCCTGGGAAGACTGTCAATTTCCGGGGCACAATCCATGCACAACCGATGCACATTCCATGCGCATGGTTCGGGGCGTTTGCCGGGTTAACGCAGCGTGCGATCAGGCGTCGCGCCACTGGCCCGGGGCCAGCCCGTCCAGCGTCCAGTCGCCGACCGACCAGCGCACCAGCCGCAGACAAGGCAGGCCGACATGGGCCGTCATCCGGCGCACCTGCCGGTTGCGGCCTTCGGTGATGGTCAGCGATATCCAGCAATCGGGCACCGATTTGCGGAACCGCACCGGCGGCGTGCGGGGCCACAGGCCCGGGTCGTCGATCCGCACCGCCTGCGCCGGGCGGGTCATGCCGTCGTTCAGGTCCACCCCCCGGCGCAGTTGGTCCAGCTGTGCCTCTGTCGCGTCGCCTTCGACCTGCGCGAGGTAGGTCTTGGGCTGCTTGAATTTCGGGTTGGAAATCCGCGCCTGCAGGCGGCCATTGTCGGTCAGGATCATCAGCCCTTCGCTGTCGCGGTCCAGCCGCCCTGCGGGATAGACGCCGGGGACCTTGATGAAATCCGACAGGGTCTGGCGGTCAGACCCTTCGGTGCCGCGATCGGTGAATTGCGACAGCACGTTCATCGGCTTGTTGAACAGGATCACGCGGGTCATCGGCGGCCTTTGAAGAAATCGCGCAGCAGGGTTTCGGACTCACGGGCGGCGATGCCGTCATATACTTCGGGCACATGGTGGCACTGCGGATGGGAAAAGATCCGCGGGCCTTGCGCGACACCGCCCGATTTCGGGTCGGACGCGCCGTAAAACACCCGGCGGATGCGGGCAAAGCTGATCGCGGCGGCGCACATCGGGCAGGGTTCCAGCGTGACGTACAGATCGTGATCGGGCAGCCGTTCGGAGCCTTGCGCGACGCAGGCTTCGCGGATCACGAGGATCTCGGCATGGGCGGTTGGGTCGTTCCGTTCGCGCGTGCGGTTGCCGGCGCGCGCCAAGACGCGGCCATCGGGGCCAAGCAGAACAGCGCCAACTGGCACCTCGCCGCGCGTGGCGGCGGCGCGGGCTTCGGCCAGGGCAAGGGACATCGGGCTTTCGCTGTGCATGGCGTTTCTTAGCCTGCGCGCGCGGCGATGCAAATCCGGTTCCCAAGGGCAGGGGAACAGGATATGGCGAAGGCATGAGTGACAAGACCCCCAAAGCGTCCCCCCCGGGCGAGCGGATCGCCAAGGTTCTGGCCCGTGCCGGCGTTGCAAGCCGGCGCGAAGCCGAGCGGATGATCGAAGCCCGCCGCATCGCGGTGAACGGCAAGATCATCGACCGCGCCGCGCTGAATGTGACCGATGCCGACAAGATCACCGTCGACGGCAAGCCGATCAACGCGCCCGAAGCGGCGCGGCTTTGGCTGTATCACAAGCCCACGGGGCTGGTGACGACCAACAAGGACGAACAGGGGCGGCCGACGATCTATGACGACCTGCCCGAAGAGATGCCGCGGGTGATGAGCGTGGGGCGGCTTGACCTGAATTCCGAAGGTCTGCTGTTGCTGACCAACGATGGCGGGATCAAGCGCAAGCTGGAACTGCCCAGCACCGGCTGGCTGCGGAAATACCGGGTGCGGGTGAACGGACGTCCGACCGACGACAGCCTGACCCCGCTGCGTCAGGGGCTGACCGTGGATGGCCAGACGTTTCAGCCGATGATCGTTAGCCTTGACCGCCAACAGGGCGCGAACGCCTGGCTGACCATCGGGCTGCGCGAGGGCAAGAACCGCGAAATCCGCCGCGCCCTGGGCGACATTGGCCTGACGGTGAACCGGCTGATCCGGATCAGCTATGGCCCGTTCCAGCTGGGTCAGATGAAGCCCGGAGAGGTCGTCGAGGTGCGCCCCAAGGTGCTGCGCGATCAACTGGGACTGGAAGGTGCGAAGCCCGACAAGCCCAAACCGGTGCGTCAACGGCGGCAGCGCAACCCTTAACGCGCTGACAAGCCACGGCCAAATCCCCAAAATTCCCGCCCCGCGCCATTTTTCCGCCGGGATTGGCGGGCAGATCCGGGGGCATGTTGCTATCGATCCTCGCCATACTGATCCTTCTGGGCTCGACCTTGCTGATTCTCGGGAATCTGCGTCTGGTCATGCGGGACATCTATGATGTCATGGTTTCGACCGTGTCCGGGATGCGGTTCACCGACCACCTGGCGGCAAACCTTGCGTTGGTGGCGTTGTGGATCGTGCTGTTCGTGCTGAGTTACGGGTGAGCCATGGCCGACATTTCCCATCATGACGGACCAGAGCCGCGCCACGACGAACCCCGCAGCCCGAACACCGTGAACGTCCTGTTGCTGGCGCTGTGCCCGCTGATCTTCTGGCTGTTCCGGGGCGATATCGGCAGCCTTGTGATGGGGTTTCTGCTGCTGACGCTGTTCGGCTTTGCCGCGCATATGATCGTGACTGCCCTGGAAGACGAACAAGTCGGGCTGAGCTGCTGTCGCAACGTGCCGCGCAAGGCGATCGGCTCGGCGATGATCGGGGCGGGTGCCGCGATCCTGGCGCTGATGCAAGGGATCGAACTGATCACGTCAGGCGGTATCGGGATGCTGGTATTCGGGCTGAGCGTCATTGCCTTTGGCACCGACAAGGGCATGGAAAAACGCATCAGGATCAAGGACCGCAGGAGTTCGGCGAAGGAAACGCAGAAGCTGATCGACACCGCCGAGCGGGTGCTGAGCGCAATCCCGATCCGGGTGGCAGAGCTGGAAGACGAGCCGTCGCTGTTGCAGGCCCGCGCGTTCCGCGATTCCATGCTGCGGGTGCTGAGTACGCACCCCGAGGTGATCGAGGAAATCGCCCCAGAACTGCGTCATGTCCTGACCGAGGCGGCAGAGGCGTCGGACCTGTTTGTCGAGGAGTATTCCGAGGACCCCGAACCGCGGATACGCCGCCGCTACATGGTGTTTCTCAAGACTCTGGCGGATGAATTCGACGCCTGCATTCAGGAACTGACCGCCGACGACGCCCTGGCCGAAGCAGAGCAAGCCCGCGAAGATGCGCTGTTCGATGAGGCAAGCCGCAAGGACGCTGCCTAAGCGCTGGCCGGATTCTTGCCGTTGACGAAAGGTTTTCCCGCTTCCCCCTAGCAAGCGGGCCCCCTTTTCCATAAGTTCTGACTGGAATTGAATTTGGGGGTGCGCATGTCCGCACGGGGCTTGCAGAAAGTTTCCTATATCCTGCTGCTTATCCTGCTGTTCGGGGTCACCTCTGGCTGGCTGGGGGGCATGTAACGTGGCGCAGCGGTATGGCGGTCAGTTCAGCCCCGATGGCGCTCCGGATGGCAAGGGCCGCCCGCAACCGCGCGGGGCTTATCAGGGCGCGCGGGTCGATCCGGCGGGAGCGCGCACCAAGGTGCTGTTCGTGCCGCCAGTCATTCTGGCCTTCACCTCGATCAACGATGGCGCGACCGGTATGGCCGTGGGGCTGGGTGGTGCAGCGCTGATGTTGCTGGCGGCGTGGCTGCTGCGCGAAGGTCTGAGGGCCGAGACCGAATACAACGCGCGCCGTGTCGCGCGCCGTCCGGGCATTCCGCGCAAGCTGTTTGCCGCGGTTTTGACCGGGCTGGGCGTGGCCATTGCGGCCTGGAAGGTCGAACCGGGGCTGATCGCGCCGGTGATCTACGGTGTTGCGGCCAGCGCGTTGCAGTTGGGGGCCTTCGGTCTGGACCCGATGCGCGACAAGGGCATGGACGGTGTCGATACCTTTCAGCAGGATCGTGTGGCCCGCGTGGTGGACGAGGCCGAGGCCTATCTGAACGTCATGTCCGATGCCATCCGCCGCGCCGGTGACCGTCAGGCCGAGGCGCGGGTGGAGCGGTTCAAGGACCAGGTGCGCGAGATGATCCGAACGGTCGAGGAAGACCCGCGCGACCTGACCGGCGCGCGCAAGTTCCTGAGCGTCTACCTGATGGGCGCGCGCGACGCGACGGTGAAATTTGCCGACGTTTATTCCCGCACGCGGGATGCCGATGCACGCAGCAGTTACATGATGCTGCTAACCGACCTAGAGGAAAGCTTTGGGGCCAAGACGCGCAAGCTGCTTTTGGATACCAACAGCGATCTGACAGTTGAAATTGATGTGCTGCGCGACAGGCTGCAGCGTGAAGGGGTCAGGCTCGACTGAGCCGGTATTCGTAAAAGGAACGTCCCATGTCCGAGAATGTTCGCGAAAAGGCGCAGGAAGCGCTGGCGCTGGTGGAAGAGGTCAACGCCGTGATCCTGCCAGAGCCGAAAGACGCAGGCGAGGTGGTCAGCCTGACCGATGCCGACGCGCCCACGTCCGAGGAGATCCGGTCTCGGATGGATGAAATCGACATGGAAGACACCCAGTCGATCGTATCCTTTGGGTCGGCCGCGCAGGCAGAGTTGCAGGAAATCAGCCAGGCGATGCTGCAGGATGTGCGCAACAAGGACGTCGGCCCGGCAGGCGATAGCCTGCGCAACATCGTCACCACGATCCGCGGGTTTTCGGTGTCGGAACTGGACGTGCGCCGCGAACGCAGCTGGTGGGAAAAGCTGATCGGCCGCGCTGCGCCGTTTGCCAAGTTCACCGCGAAATTCGAGCAGGTTCAGGGCCAGATCGACCGCATCACCGACGACCTTCTGAAGCACGAGCACACGCTGCTGAAGGACATCAAGTCGCTGGATCTGCTGTATGACAAGACGTTGCAGTTTTACGACGAACTGGCGCTTTACATCGCCGCGGGCGAGGAAAAGCTGAACGAACTGGACGCGCGCGATATTCCCGCGAAAGAGGCTGCGGTGAAGGCCGCTGCCGAAGGCGATCAGGTGATGGCGGCGCAGGAACTGCGCGACCTGCGCGCCGCGCGCGACGATCTGGAGCGCCGGGTGCACGACCTGAAGCTGACACGGCAGGTGACCATGCAGTCGCTGCCGTCAATCCGGCTGGTGCAGGAAAACGACAAGTCGCTGGTGACCAAGATCAATTCGACCCTGGTGAACACCGTTCCGCTGTGGGAAACCCAGCTGGCGCAGGCGGTGACCATTCAACGCTCGGCCGAGGCGGCGGCGGCGGTGCGCGACGCCAACGACCTGACCAACGAATTGCTGACGGCGAATGCCAAGAACCTGCGCGACAGCAACAAGGTGATCCGGCAGGAAATGGAACGCGGTGTGTTTGATATCGAGGCGGTCAAGCAAGCCAATGCCGACCTGATCGGCACCATCCAGGAAAGCCTGCAAATCGCCGACGAAGGCAAGGCACGCCGCGCCAAGGCCGAGGCAGAGCTGAAGAAAATGGAAGCGGATCTGCGCGATACGCTGGCCGCGGCCAAGGCCCGTCGCGACGGTGTCGGCGACAATGCCGGCACTGCCGTGCCCGACAACGGCTGAGGCATGATCCGGGACCGGGCACGCGCGGCGCTGGTTGCTGTGGTCGCGGCAGGGCTTTCGGCTTGCAACATGGTTGCACCCGAAGAGCCCGTTGCCGTGCCCGTGGTCCAGCCCGTGCCGGAACCGGTGCCCCCGGCCGACCCCGATCCAAAGGCCCCGTCGCAGACCAGCAAGGACCTGGCAGTGTACTATGCCCGGGTCCAAAGCGATCTGCTGACCCAAGGCTTGCTGCGCACGGATGGCGGCGGGCCGGACACACCCTATACCGCCGACATGGTGACGCGGAATTTCGAACGTATCGCGTTGGCGGATGAATATGCCCGCGGGCGTGGGCTGGAACTGTCGGACGGCGCGCTGGGGCCGGTCAAGAAATGGCAGGTCCCGGTGCGGATCACCGCGGAATTCGGTGCCTCGGTGCCGCTTGAACAGCGGCAGCGCGACCGCGCGTCGCTCAAGGCCTATGCCGCCCGGCTGGCGCGGGTGACGGGGCATCCGATCGCGATGGCGGACAGCGGCGCCAATTTCCACGTGCTGTTCATGGGCGAGGATGATCGCCCCGGCGTGCGTGGCCGGATCGAGGCGCTGGTGCCCGACGTGGATCGGGCATCGCTGTCGATCATCGACAGCCTGCCACGTTCGATCCATTGCCTTGTGATCGCCTTTGCCGATACGCCGGGGGGCACCGCCTATGGCAAGGCAATCGCGCTGGTCCGGTCGGAACATCCTGACCTGCTGCGCAAATCCTGCATTCACGAAGAGGTGGCGCAGGGGCTTGGGCTGGCCAATGACAGCCCCTATGCCCGTCCGTCGATCTTCAACGACGATGATGAATTCGCGTTGCTGACCTCGCATGACGAGGTGCTGCTGAAAATCCTGTACGACGACCGCTTGCAGGCGGGCATGTCGGCAGATACCGCGCGACCCATTGTCAAAGACATCGTAGCCGACCTGATGGGCGGCACGAATTGAACTAGAAATAAGGGGAGGTCCGGCATGGGCATTTTCGATTTCCTGAGCGGCCAGTTCATCGACGTGATCCACTGGGTCGACGACACCCGCGACACGATGGTGTGGCGGTTCGAACGCGAAGGCCACGAAATCAAGTACGGCGCCAAACTGACGGTGCGCGAAGGGCAGGCGGCGGTGTTCATCCATGAAGGGCAGTTGGCGGACGTGTTCCAGCCCGGCCTTTACATGCTGGAAACCAACAACATGCCGATCATGACCTCGCTTCAGCATTGGGACCACGGGTTCCAGTCGCCGTTCAAGAGCGAGATCTATTTCGTCAACACCACCCGGTTCAACGATCTGAAGTGGGGCACCAAGAATCCGATCATGATGCGCGACCCGGAATTCGGGCCGGTGCGAATCCGGGCGTTCGGGACCTATTCGATCAAGGTGTCCGATCCGGCGCTGTTCATGTCGGAAATCGTGGGCACGGATGGCGAGTTCACTGCCGACGAGATCAGTTTCCAGATCCGCAATATCATCGTGCAGGAGTTCAGCCGGGCGATTGCCGCATCGGGCATTCCGGTGCTGGACATGGCCGCCAATGCGCAAGAGGTTGGCACGCTGGTGGCCCGCGCGATTGCGCCGAAGGTTGCGCAATACGGGCTGTCGATCCCCGAATTCTATATCGAAAACATCAGCCTGCCCGAGCAGGTCGAAAAGGCGCTGGACGCCCGCACGTCGCGCGGGATCGCCGGCAACCTGGACGACCACATGAAATGGCGCGCGGCAGAGGCGATGAACCAGGCCAGCAGTGGTGCCGGTGCCGCGATGGCGCAAGGCATGGGCGCGGGCATGGGCATGGCGATGGGGGCGGGCATGATGGGGCAGAGCGGGCCGTGGGGCGCACCCCCCGCCGCGGCTCAGGCTCCGGCACAACCGCAGGCTTCCGCCGTTCCGCCGCCGCCGCCTGTCGAGCATGTCTGGCACATCGCCGAAAACGGTGCGACCAAGGGACCGTTTTCCAAGGCTGCGCTGGGCCGGATGGTGACCGATGGCGGGCTGACCCGCGAAACCCTTGTCTGGACGGCTGGGCAGGACGGCTGGATGAAAGCGGGCGACGTGACAGAACTGGCGCAGCTGTTCACCATCATGCCGCCGCCGCCCCCGGCGTAAGGGCCCCGGCTACAGGTTGCGCGCCCAGTCGGCCATCGCGGCTTCCAGCTTGCCAGAGCGGTCTTGCAGGTTGGAGCCGTTCAGCGCCGCCAGCGCCTGGGCCGATGCGCCGTCTTCGATCAGCCCGGCGATGCGCCCCGCCTCTTTGTGGAAATCGGCGTGCATCACCATCACCCGGCGGAAATGCATCGACACGGCCACGGTGGAATCCGCTTTCAGCATGTGCAGCCATTTGCCGAAGGAACATTGATCGTCACAGGCGATGTCGCGGGCGGGCTTGGGCAGGGTGCCGGATTTCACCGCTTCGCACAGTTTCTGTTTCCAGGCGCCGTGGGCCTGGGTCGCCTCTTTGATTTGGCGGTCGAGTGTGGCTTTATCCATGTCACAGGGTCCCTTGTTACAAACCGGGGGCAGTAGACGGAAAATCCCCTAACAAACCCTCAAAGGGACCAAGACAGTGCAAGAAACAGCGACGGTGACCGAAACCCACCGCTTTCCATGTGGCAATTGCGGCGGGGATTTCCGGTTCGATCCTTCCAGCGGCAACCTGGTCTGCGACCACTGCGGCGCGGTTGCGGAAATCGAAGGGCCTGGCCCCTGGGGTGGTGGTGCGATCAAGGAGCTGGATTTCAAGGCGGCATTGAACAACCTTCTGCCGTTGCAGGAGATCGAGGAAACCCGTGTTTCGTCCTGTCCCAACTGCGGTGCGCAGGTGGAATTTTCCGACGACGCCCATGCCACCGAATGTCCGTTCTGCGCCACGCCCGTGGTCGCCGACACCGGCACGCACCGGCATATCAAGCCCAAGGGGCTGCTGCCTTTCGCGCTGGATGAAAAGGCCGCCAAGGGGGCGATGACAGACTGGCTGGGCAAGCTGTGGTTCGCGCCCAACGGTTTGCAGGACTATGCCCGCAAGGGGCGGCGGATGCAGGGAATCTATGTGCCCTACTGGACCTTCGATGCGGATACGAAGTCCAGCTATCGCGGCGAACGCGGCACGATCTATTATGAAACCCGGCAGGTCATGCGCGATGGCAAGATGCAGACCGAACAGGTGCAGAAAATCCGCTGGTCCCCGGCGTCGGGCCGGGTGGCGCGGTTTTTCGACGACGTGCTGGTGCTGGCATCGCGGTCCCTGCCAAAGCGGTTCACCGACGCGCTGGAACCCTGGGACCTGTCGGCGATGGAACCCTATCAGCCGGAATACCTGGCGGGGTTCAGTGCGGAAGGCTATTCGGTTGATCTGGACGAAGGGTATCACGAGGCGCGGGTCAGGATGGACCGCCAGATCGAACGTGACGTGAAGTTCGACATTGGCGGCGACCGTCAGCGGATCCACAACATCGACACGCGGGTCAGCGATGTAACCTTCAAGCATGTGCTGCTGCCGGTGTGGCTGGCGGCCTACAAGTACCGGGGCAAGACCTATCGGTTCGTCGTCAATGGCCGCACCGGGCGGGTGCAGGGCGAACGGCCCTGGTCGGCCTGGAAGATCGCCTTTGCGGTGGTTGTCGGCCTGATCGTGGCGGGGGTCGTGGGCTATTTCATCGCGCAGAACCAATAGGCTTGCCGATTCCGTGTGGTGATGTAGCTCTTGTTCAGCTAACACGAATTCACGGAGGGGAACATGGTCAAGACTGTCATCATCGAGGAACACGGCGGCCCGGAAAAGTTCAAGATCGTCGACTGGCCGGTGGGCGAGCCGGGGCCGGGCGAGATCCGGATTCGACACCACGCCTGCGGGCTGAATTTCATCGACGTCTACCAGCGGACGGGGCTTTACCCGATGCAGTTGCCGCATGCGATGGGCATGGAAGGGGCCGGCGTGGTCGAGGCCGTGGGCGAAGGTGTGACGCATCTGAAGGTGGGGGATCGCGCTGCCTATGCCGCGATGCCGCCGGGCGCCTATTGCGAGGCGCGGGTGATGCCCGCCGCGCAGGTCTGCCCGCTGCCGGACGAAATCAGCTTTGAAGAAGGCGCGGCGATGATGCTGAAGGGGCTGACGACGCAGTACCTGTTCCATCGCACTACGCCGCTGAAGGCGGGTGACACGGTTCTGTTCCAGGCGGCGGCCGGGGGCGTCGGTCTGCTGGCCTGCCAATGGGCAAAGTCCGAGGGGATCACGCTGATCGGTACCGCCAGCACGGATGAAAAATGCGACCTGGCGCTGGAACACGGCGCCGCGCATTGCATCAACTATGACGAGGTCGAGGACTGGCCCGCCAAGGTACGAGAGCTGACCGGCGGCGCGGGTGTCGACGTGGTCATGGACGCGGTGGGCGCGGATACGTTCGAAGGCTCTCTGAACTGCCTGAAGCCGCTGGGGATGATGATTTCCTTTGGCAATGCCTCGGGTCCGGTGCCGCCGTTCAGCCTTGCCACGCTGGGGGCCAAAGGATCGCTGAAGATCACGCGTCCGACCCTGTTCACCCATATCGCCAAGCACGAGGATTGCCAGGAGATGGCGCGGATGCTGTTTGGCAAGGTGGCGTCGGGCGCGGTCAAGATCCGCATCGACCAGGCGTTCACGCTGGACAACGTGGCCGATGCCCATCGCGCGCTGGAGGCACGGTTGACCACTGGCCAGACGGTGCTGACGGTCTGAGCCGAATTGTCAGGCGTCGGTGTCCATCCAGATGGTCACCGGCCCGTCATTCAGCAGCGCAACCTTCATATCCGCGCCGAACCGGCCCTGCGCAACCGTCAGGCCCTCGGCGCGGACACGATCCGCGAAATATTCATAGAGACGTTCGCCATCCGCCGGGGCGGCGGCGGTTGAAAACCCCGGGCGGTTGCCGCGCGAGGTATCGGCCGAAAGCGTGAACTGGCTGACGACCAGCGCCGCGCCGCCGATGTCGCGCACGGATCGGTTCATCTTGCCTGCCTCGTCCTTGAAAATCCGTAGCTTGGCGATCTTGGCGGCCAGCTTGTCGGCCTCTGCCTCGGTATCGCCCTGCATCGCGCAGATCAGGATCAGGACACCGGCGCCGATCTCGCCGATCACCGTTCCGTCGACGGTGACCGAGGCTTCGCTGACACGCTGGATCAGGGCCCTCACAGTTCGTGCTCCCACGGCGGGTTGGCACCGGCGCGGCTGACCGTGATGGCGGCGGCACGGGTGCCAAGCGTGACGGCCGGGGCAAGCGCATCGTCGCTGGCAGCGGCCAGGGCGTGGGTGGTCAGCAGGCCGGCGCGGTGCAGACCGGCCAGCAGACCGGCGTTGAACGTATCGCCCGCGCCAACGGTGTCGACGACCTCGGCCTTTTGCGCGGGGATGTCGAAGCGGCTGCCGGGGCGATGGACCTCGACCCCTTGGGCGCCGCGGGTGATCAGCACCAGGGCCGTGCCGCCGTCGATCAGGTCTTGTGGCGTGATGTCCAGCCAGTCCATGTCTTCGTCCGAGATCTTGACGATATCGGCATGGGCCAGCATCCGGTTCAGACGATCGCGATAGTGCGCCGGGTCGGTGATGAAGCCGGGGCGGATGTTGGGGTCGATCATGATCGGACGGGTGCCGGCCTCTCGCAGGCAAAAGGCGGCATAGGTGTCGGCGGCGGGTTCCGACACAAGGCTGATCCCACCGAAGAACAGGGCCGAGACATCCGCCGACAGGTCCGGCAGGTCATCTTCGGTCAGCATGCGCCCGGCGGTGTTTTCATCGTAGAAGGCGTATTGCGCCTGCCCGTTGGTCAAGGTGACAAAGGCCAGTGTCGTGGGTCGGTCGGACCGGGGCGACAGGGCGGAATCGACATGGGACGCCGACAGGGTTTCGGTCAGCTGGTGGCCGAACAGGTCGGTCGACAGCCCGCCGAAATAGCCCGTGGGCGCACCCAGCCGCCCCAGCGCGATGGCGGTGTTGAACACGGCGCCCCCGGCATAGGGCGCAAAGGCGGCTTCGTTCGCCGCGGTTTTGCGCGGCAGCATGTCGATCAGGGATTCACCGCAACACAGGATCATCGGGGGGTCCTTTTCGCCGGAATGATGTTGGCGCTAACTGCCATGCTCTACGCGCGTAAACAAGCGCGGCGTTCACGCGACCTTCAGAACGATCTTGCCGATGTGGCCAGAGCTTTCCATCCTTGCGTGGGCCTGTGCGGCCTGTTCCAGCGGGAATTCGGAATCCATCACCGGGCCGATCGTGCCCGCCGCCAGCAAAGGCCAGACATGGGTGCGCAGGTCGTTGGCGATGCGCGCCTTGGCCAGGTCGCTTTGCGGGCGCAGGGTGCTGCCGGTCATGGTCAGGCGGCGGGTCATGAGCTGGGCAAAGTTCAGTTCGACCATCGGGCTTTGCAGGAAAGCGATCTGAACCAGCCGCCCGTCATCCGCCAGCGCCTTGAGATTGCGGGGAATATAGGCGCCGCCAACCATGTCGAGGATCAGGTTCGCACCGCCTTCGGTCCTGAGGACGGTCACGAAATCCTCATCACGGTAGTTGATCGCGCGTTCTGCACCCAATGCCTCGCAGGCGGCGCATTTGTCCGCCGATCCGGCGGTGGCAAAGACGCGGGCGCCAAAATGGCGGGCCAGCTGGATCGCCGTCGTCCCGATCCCGGACGAGCCGCCGTGGACAAGGAACCGTTCCCCCGCCTGCAAACCGCCCCGGGTGAAGACGTTGGACCAGACGGTAAAATAGGTTTCCGGCAGGCAGGCGGCCTGTTTCAGGTCCAGGCCGTGAGGAATCGGCAGGCAATGCGCCGCGGGCGTCACCGCGTATTCGGCATAGCCGCCGCCGGGCAGAAGGGCGCAGACCTGGTCGCCGACGCTCAGGTCGCTGACCCCCGGCCCACAGGCGACAACGGTGCCCGACGCCTCGAGTCCCGGCAGGTCGCTGGCGGTGGGGGGCGGGGCATAGTTGCCCGCGCGTTGCAGCGCATCGGGCCGGTTGACCCCGGCATAGGCGATTTTCAGCAGGACCTGGCCGTGCCCCGGCCTGGGCACGGGCCGCTGCGTGGGTTTCAGCACGTCGGGGCCGCCGGGGGCGGTGATTTCGATCGCGGTCATCGTGTCTGGCAAGGTCATGGGATCCCCCTGAAAGTCTTTTGCAAAGGGATACACCCGGCGATGCCGGCCCGCCAGCACCTAGTGGATTGATCGCGACAAACGAGTCCGAATTGGGATTCCCATTTGGTGCTGGCCGTGCGAGTCATGCTGATGC
>NZ_JAYLLH010000012.1:0-114896 GCF_035818635.1 Mesobacterium hydrothermale
GAAATGGAGGATGTTCTGCGCCAGGCGCGGGGTCTCGGGCAGGTCGAGCGGGATGTATTCGGGCATTACATACCCGAGGGGGGGGGGGGGGGCCCGCCCCCCCCCCCGGGGGGGCCCCACGGCGGTTTTCGGGGGCACTGCCCCCGTCGCGGGCTGGCCCGCGACTCCCCCGAGGTATTTGGAAAACCAAAGACATGCGGGGCTGTGTGGAATTCCGCACGGTTTGCGTGGGTGGTTGTGCGGGTTGCGTGACATGCTGTTTCGCAAGGATCGTTATCTAATTGAATTTAAATGTGAAATTAAATCTCTTGCCGGGGTGTGGGTGGCATGTGTTCACTTCGCCGTGAAGGTGCTGGAGGGCACCTTGAATTGTGACTTTGAAAATCCTGGGAGGATGACATGAAGAAATTTGCACTGGCCGTAAGCACCGTGGCCCTGATGGCCGCAGGCGCAACCGGCGCGATGGCTGCCTGTGACGACGGCGAGATCGTGATCAAGTTCAGCCACGTGACCAACAGCGACAAACACCCCAAGGGCATTGCCGCGACCCTGTTGATGAACCGCGTCAACGAAGAGATGAACGGCAAGGCCTGCATGGAGGTCTTCCCGAACTCGACCCTGTACAACGATGACCAGGTCCTGGAAGCGATGCTGCAAGGCGACGTTCAACTGGCCGCGCCGTCGCTGTCGAAGTTCGAGCAGTTCACCAAGAAGTTCCGTATTTTCGATCTGCCGTTCATGTTCAAAAACATTGCGGCCGTGGATGAATTCCAGAACAGCGAAACCGGCCAGGCGATGAAGGAATCGATGGTCAAGCGCGGCCTGCTGGGCCTGCAGTTCTGGCACAACGGCATGAAGCAGATGTCGGCCAACAAGCCGCTGGTCCTGCCAACCGATGCCGCCGGTCTGAAGTTCCGCGTGCAGCCGTCAGAAGTGATCAAGGCGCAGATGGAAGCGATTGGCGTCAGCCCGCAGCCGATGGCCTTTTCGGAAGTCTACGGCGCACTGCAGACCGGCGTTGTCGACGGTCAGGAAAACACCTGGTCGAACATCTATGGCCAGAAGTTCTTTGAGGTTCAGGACGGCACGACCGAAACCAACCACGGCATCATCGACTATATGGTCGTGACCTCGACCGACTGGTGGGACAGCCTGCCCGACGACGTGCGCACCCAGCTGGCGACCATCCTCGAAGAGGTCACCACCTCGCGCAACGCCGCCGTGGGCCAGGTCGACGCCGAAGCCCGCCAGGCGATCCTGGATGCCGGCGGCGTGATCCGCGAACTGAACGCCGACCAGCGCCAGGCCTGGGTTGATGCGATGCTGCCGGTCTGGAAGCAGTTCGAGGGCGATGTCGGCCAGGACAACATCGACGCCGCGCAGGCGATCAACGCCAAGCACTGATCGTTTTCATATCAGGCTACGCCCGGCCCCGCACGCGTTGGGGCCGGGTTTTCCCGATCCATCCTTACATCGTCAGGGGGGAGTGCGATGTCTTCCCAATATGAGCCGCAATCGGCATTGGGCCGCTTTGTGAACGATTTCGAGGAAACGGCGATTGCCGTGATCCTTGGAATGATGACCATCATCACCTTCGTCAACGTGGTGCTGCGCTATGTCTTTCGCGACGGGCTGAGCTGGGGGCTTGAGGCGACGACCTTCCTGTTCGCCTGGCTGGTGCTGTTCGGGATCAGCTATGCGGTCAAGGTGACCGCGCATCTGGGCGTGGATGCGGTTACGGGCATGGTCAGCGCACCGGTACGGCGCGTTCTGGCCCTGATCGCCGCAGCGCTGTGCATCTTTTACGCGGTCCTGCTGATGAAGGGGGCCTGGGATTACTGGGCCAATTTCGCCAACCTGCCGCAAACCACAGGGCGCTGGCTGCCCACCGGGCTGGAAGAGATGAAGCGCACCAGCTATCGCGGTTGGTACGAGGTGCTGGAACTGCCGATGCCCGATTGGCTGCGGTGGATCGAACCGATCATGAACGACGGTGACGCCTATGAAAAAGTGCCGCGCTTTATTCCCTATTTCATCCTGCCTTTCGGGATGGCGCTGCTGTTGTTCCGCTTTATTCAGGCCACCGTTCGGATTTGGACCGGTCAGTCCGACAGCCTGATCGTCAGCCACGAAGCCGAAGACGCCGTCGATGACGTCGCCCACATGAACCGCGAGGGCTGATCCCATGGAAGTTGCAATTCTCTTTGCCATGGTCGTCGGACTGATGTTGATCGGCGTGCCGATCGCGGTGTCCCTTGGCCTGTCGTCGATCCTGTTCCTGCTGGTTCTGTCGGATACCTCGCTGGCCTCTGTGGCGCAGTCGCTGTTCCAGGCGATGGCAGGTCACTATACCCTGCTGGCAATCCCGTTCTTCATCCTGGCCTCCAGCTTCATGTCGACGGGCGGCGTGGCGAAACGGATCATCCGCTTTTCCATCGCCTGCGTCGGCCACCTGCGCGGCGGCCTTGCCATCGCAGGTGTCTTTGCCTGCATGCTCTTTGCCGCGCTGTCCGGCTCGTCGCCCGCGACCGTGGTGGCGATCGGCTCTATCGTCATCGCGGCCATGCGGCAAGCGGGATATTCCAAGGATTTCGCCGCCGGCGTCATCGCTAATGCGGGCACCCTTGGCATCCTGATCCCGCCCAGCATCGTGATGGTGGTCTATGCGAGCGCCACCGACGTCTCGGTCGGGCGGATGTTCCTCGCGGGCGTGATCCCGGGGATCATGGCGGGCACCATGCTGATGATCACGATCTACGTCATGGCCCGCATCCGCAACATGCCCGCCGGGGAATGGAAAGGGTTCGGAGAGATCTTCTCAAGCTTCCGCGACGCGTTCTGGGGGCTGATGCTGATCGTGATCATCATGGTGGGCATCTATGGCATTCCAGGTATCACCGGCGCGATCTTCACCCCGACAGAAGCAGCGGCGGTGGCCTCGGTCTATGCCTTCCTTGTCGCGGTCTTCGTCTACCGGGACATGGGGCCCCTGAACCAGGGGGACGACAAGCGCAAGCTGACCCTGATCGACAAACCGATCGCGCTGGTCACGGCCTTCTTTCACCGCGACACCCGGCAAACCCTGTTCGAGGCCGGCAAGCTGACGGTCACGCTGATGTTCATCATCGCCAACGCGCTGATCCTCAAGCACGTGCTGACCGACGAACAGATCCCGCAGCAGATTGCCAGCGCGATGCTGGATGCAGGCTTTGGCCCGGTGATGTTCCTGATCATCGTCAACGTGATCCTTCTGATCGGCGGGCAGTTCATGGAGCCCTCGGGCCTGATCGTGATTGTCGCCCCGCTGGTCTTCCCGATCGCGATCCAGCTTGGCATCGACCCGATCCACCTGGGCATCATCATGGTGGTGAACATGGAAATCGGCATGATCACTCCGCCGGTGGGCCTGAACCTCTTTGTCACGTCGGGCGTGGCGGGGATGCCGATGATGCGGGTTGTGCGGGCGGCTCTGCCATTCCTGGCGGTGCTGTTCGTCTTCCTGATCATGGTGACCTACATCCCCTGGATCAGCACATGGCTGCCGATCAGCATCATGGGACCAGAGATCATCACGAACTAGGCCCGACCCGGCCGAAAAAACAAACGGCGCCCCGAAAAGGGCGCCGTTTTCCTGTCTGCCAGTCCGCGTTGGCCGGACAGACCGGCCTTCCCATCATCTTGCCGGAAATATCCCGGGGGGTGTGGGGGGCTGGCCCCCCACCGGTCCGCCAGCGTCAGCGGGCCGAGGCGTTCAATGCCTCGACGATCGGCCGGAAATCCGCGGCGGTCAGGGACGCCCCGCCGACCAGCGCGCCATCGACATTCGACACGCCAAAGATCTCGGCCGCGTTGCCGGGTTTCACCGAACCGCCATAGAGGATGCGCACCGACCGGCCGACACCGGCGCCAAAGCGGCGTTCCAGCCGCATCCGAATGAAATCGTGTACCTCTCCGATCTGGTCCAGCGTCGGGATCAGCCCGGTGCCAATGGCCCAGATCGGCTCATAGGCAATCACCAGGTTATGACCCGTCGCGCCATCGGGTACCGACCCCGCAAGCTGGCCGCCGATGATGTCCAGGGTGTCTTGCGCCTCGCGTTGGGTCAGGCTTTCGCCGCAGCACAGCACCACGGTCAGACCCGCCGCCCAGGCGGCGGCGCATTTGGCGCGCACGTCCGCATCGCTTTCGCCATGGTCATCGCGGCGTTCGGAATGGCCCAGGATGACATGGCTCGCGCCCGCGTCCTTCAACATCTCGGCAGAGATGTCGCCGGTATGCGCGCCGCTGTCCTTGGGGTGGCAATCCTGCCCGCCGATGGCCAGCCCGTCGGGAGCGGTTTCGCAGGCGGCAGAGATCAGCGTGGCGGGCGGGCAGATCAGCACTTCGGCCTCTCCGGCCAGGGTAGGCGCCAGCGCCTCCAGTTCCGACAGCGCGGCCCGAAGCCCGTTCATCTTCCAGTTGCCCGCCGCCAGTTTTCTCCGCATACCCTGTTCTCCATCGTTGTCTGGGACCCGCGACATCATCGCGGGGGCAGGCCGAAGGTCAAGCCCTTGCGCCGCATTCGCCCCCTGCTATGACGACGCATCCCTTGGACGGAGCGCGGGATGATCCCCAGACTCGATGCCGCGAAAATTGCCGCCGGCGACGTGGAAACACTTGCCACGCTGAAATCCGCCGCCGAAGGCATCGGGTTCATGACCGTGACCAAAACCGCGATCACGCCCGCCCGGATGCGGGACGTCCTCGCCGCCTACCGCGCATTCTTTGCCCTGCCAGAGGCGGACAAACAGGTGGTCAACATGGCGCTGACCGGGGCCAACCGGAAGTGGGGCGCGCCTCTGTCGGAACATGTCGATCCCGACGCCAATCCCGATTACAAACAGGTCTTCGACTGCGGCTTTGAACTGCCCGCGGGGGATCCGCGGGCCGGCCTGCCGGTCCGCGTCGCCCCCGGTGATTTCGTCATCAATTTCGGCGAAATGCTGGAAATGTGGACCCGTGGCCGGGTGAAGGCAACGCTGCACCGGGTTGTGGGGTCGTCGCAGGAACGGATTTCGGTCCCGATGTTCTTCAACCCGAACTTTGACACCAATGTCGCGCCCATGGGGTCCGACGCGGTGATCATGGCGGGCGAACACCTGTCGAAGCGCTTTGCCGAAACCTATGTCCATATGAAAACGAAGGGCTGAGCCCGTCGGCTGGCCGGTTAGCGCAGTTCCGCCAGGGCTTCACGTGCAAGCGCCTCTGCGGCGTCGGGGTGGTCCTGCGCCTCGGGTGGCAGGGTCCAGTAGGGCATGGCCGCATGTGCGCCGTCCTTGCGGGTATATTCCCAGCGGGTGCAGCCCATCGCGTCCAGCTTGTCGGCAAAGGCCCCTGCGCCCTTGATCATCAAGGCCCCGTCCGGGCCGATGATCGCGAAGATGGTGCCATCGTGATACAGGCACAGTCCACCCATCATCTTGCGCGTGGTGATGTCGCCCAGCCCCGAAAACAGGTCCACGGCAAAGGCGATATCGCCGTCACTGACCGCCATGGCTGTCCTGTTCGGCGCGCAGTTCCTCGACGTCCTTGAACTTGATCGACTCCCCACAGCCGCAGGCATCGACCACGTTCGGGTTGCGGAACTTGAACCCCGATTCCAGCAGGCTGGTCTCAAAGTCGATTTCGGTTCCGAACAGGAACATCTGTGCCATTGGCGCGATCATCACCCGCGCACCATCCTGTTCAACCACCTCGTCATTGGGGTCGGCGGTATCGACGTAGTCCATGGTATATTCCATGCCTGCGCAGCCGCCTTTCTTGACACCGATGCGCAGACCGGCACGTCCGTCGCGCTCCATCAGTTTGTGAATCTGCTTGACGGCGGCAGGGGTCAGGGTCACGGCCTGTTTGCCGGGAATGGTGAACATTGCGGCTCTCCTTTCCGGGAAAGGTAGGGGTTGAAGCGGTTCCGCTCAAGAGGACATCAGAACAGCACGGACATGAAAGCCGTAATCTGATGGTCGAAAATGGCCAGATGGGCGGCGATTGCCCGACGGGCCTGTTCAGTGGCGAAAAACAGGGCGATCTGGCCAAGCACGAACCCGCCGGTCAGACCAATCGCGGCGCGCGCCAGAACGCCCCGGCGCATCATGCCACGCGCCTGTCGGCTGCGGGCATCACATGAACCCCAGTTCCAGCCGCGCCTCGTCGGACATCATTTCCATGCCCCAGGGCGGATCGAAAACCATTTCCACGTCGACCTGCTTGACGCCGGCCAGCGGTTCGATCGCGTCGGCGACCCAGCCGGGCATTTCACCGGCCACCGGACAGCCCGGTGCGGTCAGCGTCATCAGCACCCGGACTTCGTTCTGATCGGTGATGTCGATCGTGTAGATCAGCCCCAGATCATAGATATTCACCGGGATTTCCGGGTCATACACCGTCCGGCACGCTTCGACGATCTGCTCGTACAGCGGATGGTCTGTGCTGGAAGGCGCAATCAGCGGTGTGCCTTCCATGGGCTGGGTTGCTTCGGTCATATCCGGTCCTTCGATCTTACCTGAGTGAAGATATAGGGAATATCGCCGGCGGGGTAAAGGCCGCGCGCTCCGAGGCATTTTTCACAAACAGGTCATATTGAAGCCCGAATCAACCCGCGAAATGCAACCATACCGCGCACACAAGGGACGAGAGGACCGCACCATGACCCTGCCTAAGATCGACGCATTGACCCGCACCCGCGTTCACGACCTGATCGCAACGGATCTGCAATGCGCGGTGGACGATGCCGATCTGCGCCGCCGCCTGGCGATGAACGGTTACGGGTTTCGCGATGACGCGGATCGCCGGGTACTGGTGACCCTGCCGCACATGGTCGAAATCCTGGACCTGCCGCGCCGCGCGCTGATGAACTGAGGCGCACCTCAGTCGTTGATATCCTCGCGGATGATCTTTCGGTTGCTCTTGGGGCCACGAAACGCCAGTTTCAGACCGATCCATGCCGCCAGCGACAGACCGGCCCAAAGCGCCATGAGGATCGACGCTGCGGGGCTGAGACCCAGCGCAACCAGCACGCTGACCGCCAGCGCCCCAAGCGCGAAACCCAGGAAAACGAACCCCGGCGCCAGCACTTCCAGAATGGCCAGCGCCAGCGCCGCCGACAGCCAGACCCACCACAGCGATAGCCATGCCATCAGGCACCGCCTTTCGGTTTGAACATGGCAAAGGCATTGCCGAACGCATCCAGCGCCTGCGCGGGCAGAACAACGGTCTGGCTGCCTTGTCCGGCCCCCAGAGCATTCAGCGCCTCGACCTGTTTCAGGGCGACGTTGTATTGCACGGCGTCCAACCCGTTTTCGGTAATCGCCTTGGCCACGACCTCGGTCGCATAGGCTTCGGCCTCGGCGGTGACGCGGCGCGCCTTGGCGGCCTGTTCCGCGGCATAAAGGTCGCCATCAGCCGCCAGTTCAACCGCACGCTTGCGGCCCTCGGCTTCTGTCACGGCGGCGCGGCGGGCGCGTTCGGCGTTCAACTGCTGCAACATCGCTTCGCGGGTGGCGGCATCCAGATTCACGTCCAGGATCTCGGACCTGGTCACCTCGATCCCCCAGGCATCGACCGCGTCTTCGACCGCGGCCTTGATCGCGGCGGTCAGCTGTGACCGGTTCGATTGTACCTCGTCCAGTTCCATCTTGCCGATCTCGGCGCGGACGATCCCGGCGACGGTGGTTGCAATCGCGGCATCGACATCGCGGATGCGGTAGACGGTCTTTTCCGGCTCTGTGATGCGATAGAATACGCTTGTATCGACCTGGACCAGCACGTTGTCGCTGGTGATGGCGTCCTGGCTCATGGTCGGCAACTGGCGTTCCAGAACCGAAATCTTGTGTCGCACCACGTCAAGGAAGGGCACGATCATGTTGATGCCCGGTCCCAGCACCGCATGCAGCCGCCCGAACCGTTCGACCACGTGTTTTTCCGATTGCGGCACGATCCGCACCGCCCTGAGCACGAGGATGACGAACAGAACCGCCAGGAGCAGGTAGCCAAGGTTGGAGGCAAGAAACTCTTCAAGGATGGGCGGCACGGGCGTGTCCTTTCGCAAAATCACTGAGGGTTTGATATAGGCATGACGGATGATTGCAACCAGTGACAGGCACGGGTAATCCACCGGGGTTGCAAGGAAAGGACGACAGGCGATGGCGCAGACGGGCTTTGTGAAGCTGGCGCAGGACGGCAAGGCGCGCACCGGGGTGATCACCACACCGCGCGGAGAGATCCGCACCCCGGCCTTCATGCCGGTGGGCACGGCGGCGACGGTCAAGGCGATGCTGCCGGAAAGTGTGCGGGCCACCGGTGCCGATATCCTGCTGGGCAACACCTACCATCTGATGCTGCGGCCAACCGCGGAACGGATCGACCGGCTGGGCGGGCTGCACAGGTTCATGAACTGGGACCGGCCGATCCTGACCGATTCCGGCGGGTTCCAGGTGATGAGCCTGTCCGGGCTGCGCAAGCTGACCGAGGCGGGCGTGACCTTCAAATCCCATATCGACGGGTCGAAACACATGCTGTCGCCGGAACGCTCGATGGAGATCCAGCGCCTGCTGGGGTCGGACATCGTGATGTGTTTCGACGAATGCCCCGCACTGCCCGCGGATCGCGACAGGATCACCCAGTCGATGCGGCTGTCGATGCGCTGGGCCGCGCGTTCGCGCGAGGCTTTCGGCGACCGGCCCGGGCACATGCTGTTCGGCATTCAGCAGGGCGGGCTGGAACAAGACCTGCGGGGCGAAAGCGCCGAGGCGCTGAAGGCGATCGGGTTCGACGGCTATGCCGTCGG
The DNA here is from genome assembly GCF_035818635.1 of Mesobacterium hydrothermale. Classification (NCBI taxonomy): domain Bacteria; kingdom Pseudomonadati; phylum Pseudomonadota; class Alphaproteobacteria; order Rhodobacterales; family Roseobacteraceae; genus Mesobacterium; species Mesobacterium hydrothermale. The sequence goes on from NZ_JAYLLH010000012.1 coordinate 8,825, forward strand.
GGGCCTGGCCGTGGGCGAAGGGCAGGAGGCGATGTTCGGCTGCCTGGACTATGCGCCCGACATGCTGCCCGAGGACAAGCCGCGCTACCTGATGGGGGTGGGCAAACCCGATGACATCGTGGGCGCGGTGAAACGCGGGGTCGACATGATGGATTGCGTCCTGCCGTCCCGGTCGGGGCGCACGGGGCAGGTGTTCACCCGGCGCGGCGTGCTGAACATCAAGAACGCCCGCCACCAGGACGACCCGCGGCCGCTGGACGAGGCCTGCAGCTGCCCGGCCTGCACCGGGTATTCCCGGGCCTACCTGCACCACGTGTTCCGCGCGCAGGAGATCATCAGCTCGATGCTGCTGACCTGGCACAACCTGCATTATTTCCAGGAGATCATGGCGGGGATGCGCGCCGCGATCGCCGAGGGACGGTTCGACGCCTGGGAGGCGGAGTTCCACGCCACCCGGGCGCTTGGGGATATCGAGCCGCTGTAGCGCGGAACGCCGCCCGGCGGGCGGCGTGCAATGGAAGCCCGGGCAAGCCCGGGCGGGGGAAAGGGGGCGCTGCCCCCTCTGGGCCTTTGGCCCATTCACCCCCGGGATATTTTCCGGCAAGATGATCTGGACTGTCAGCTTTCGCCGAAGACGCGCCCGAAGATCGTGTCGACGTGCTTGGTATGGTAGCCCATGTCGAATTTCTCGTTGATGCCGTCGGTGCCGAGGGCCGCGACGACATCCGCGTCGGCCAGCAGCTGTTCGCGGAAATCGACGCGGTCTTCCCAGACTTTCAGCGCGTTGCGCTGGACCATGGCATAGGCGTCTTCGCGGCTGACGCCGGCCTGGGTCAGTGCCAGAAGAACACGTTGGCTCATCACCAGCCCGGGGAACTTGTTCATGTTGTCGCGCATGTTGTCGGGGAAGATCAGCATCTTGTCGATGACACCCGCGAGACGGTTCAGGGCGAAATCGAGCGTCACGGTGGCATCGGGGCCGATGCCCCGTTCGACCGAGCTGTGCGAGATGTCGCGTTCGTGCCAGAGCGCCACGTTTTCCATCGCCGGAATCACCGTCATCCGCACGAGACGGGCGAGGCCGGTCAGGTTTTCGGTCAGCACCGGGTTTTTCTTGTGCGGCATGGCCGAGGAGCCTTTCTGGCCCATCGAGAAGAATTCCGCGCCTTCCAGAACCTCTGTCCGCTGCATGTGGCGGATCTCGATCGCGACGTTTTCGATGCTGGAGGCGATGACGCCGAGCACGGCGAAGAACATGGCGTGGCGGTCGCGCGGGATGACCTGGGTGCTGATCGGTTCCGGGGTCAGGCCCATCATCTTGCAGACGTGGTCTTCGACCGCGGGGTCGATATTTGCGAACGTGCCGACCGCGCCCGAGATGGCGCCGGTGGCGACCTCGGCCCGGGCCTGTTGCAGGCGGGCCTTGTTGCGGTCCATCTCGGCGTAGAAGCGGGCGAAGGTCAGACCCATGGTGGTGGGTTCGGCATGGATGCCGTGGCTGCGGCCGACCCGCAGGGTCATCTTGTGCTCGAACGCGCGTTTCTTGAGCGCGGCCAGTACCTTGTCGAGATCGGCCAGAAGGATGTCGGCGGCGCGGACAAGCTGCACGTTCAGACAGGTGTCGAGCACGTCCGAGGAGGTCATGCCCTGGTGTACGAAGCGGGCCTCGTCGCTGCCCACATGTTCGGCGAGATGGGTGAGGAAGGCGATCACGTCATGCTTGGTCACCGCCTCGATCTCGTCGATGCGGGCGACGTCGAATTCCACGTCTTTGGCTTTCCAGACGGCTTCGGCGTTTTCCCTGGGGATCACGCCAAGCGCGGCCTGGGCGTCGCAGGCGTGGGCCTCGATTTCATACCAGATCTTGAACTTGGTGGCGGGCTCCCAGATGGCGGTCATCTCGGGTCTTGCATAGCGGGGGATCATGGCGCGCGCTTTCGTGGTTGTTCGGGAATTGCGCGCGGGTTTAGACCGGGGGGGCGTGCGGGGCAAGGCATCGCGCGGGGGCTGAGGCGGTTTGCCATGGGGGAACGCGGTGAGACTGGCGGATTTCGAGGGGCGCTGGCGGTTGGAGCGGGTGATCGAGGACCGTTTGGGCGGCCCGGCGCGGTTTTCCGGTGAAGCGGCGTTCGTGCCGGACGGGATCGGGCTGGTTTACGAGGAGCGGGGGTGGCTGGACGCCCCCGCCGGCCGGTTCCAGGCGGAGCGGCGGTATCTTTGGCGCGAGGACGGGCAGGGGATTGTCGTCTGTTTCGACGACGGGCGGTTCTTTCACCGGATCGGTGCGGAGGCGGCCCATTGGTGTGAGGCGGACGATTACCGGGTGCGGTATGATTTCAGTGGCTGGCCCGTTTGGCGGGCGGTCTGGCGGGTGACGGGGCCGCGCAAGGACTATCTGATGGACAGCGTGTACCGGCGGTGAGGCGGGGGCTCTGCCCCCTCTGGGCCTGCGGCCCATTCACCCCTGGAGTATTTGGAGAAAGATGAAAGAGCGGCGGGTCAGACCATCATTTCCTTGGTCGCGGACAGGGTCACGTCGGGATAGTCGCGGATCACGCGGTCGATGTCCCATTGCAGCCGGGTGAGGTAGACCACGTCGCCGTCATTGTCGTGACCGATGTGCTGCTTGTTGGCGTTGATCAGTTTGTCGACCGCCGCCTTGGGGCCGGTGACCCAGCGGGCCGAGGTGAATTGCGAGGGCTCGAACCGGACGGGCAGGCCATATTCCAGTTCGATGCGGCTGCCCAGAACCTCGAATTGCAGAGCGCCGACGACGCCGACGATGAAGCCGGAGCCGATCATCGGCTTGAAGACCTTGGCGGCGCCTTCCTCGGCGAATTGCATCAGCGCCTTTTCCAGGTGCTTGGCCTTCATCGGATCGCCCGCGCGCACGCCTTGCAAGAGTTCCGGCGCGAAGCTGGGGATGCCGGTGACCTTGAGCGTTTCGCCTTCGGTCAGGGTGTCGCCGATGCGCAACTGGCCGTGGTTCGGGATGCCGATGATGTCGCCCGCCCAGGCTTCTTCCGCAAGTTCACGGTCGGCGGCCAGGAACAGCACGGGGTTCGACACGGCCATCGGTTTCTTGCTGCGCACATGGGTCAGTTTCATGCCGCGCCGGAAGTGGCCGGAGGCAAGGCGGACGAAGGCGACGCGGTCGCGATGCTTGGGATCCATGTTCGCCTGAACTTTGAAGACGAAGCCGGAAACCTTTGTTTCTTCGGGAGAAATCTGGCGTGGCTCGGCGGATTGCGGTTGCGGCTCGGGGCCGTATTCGCCGATTCCGTCCATCAGTTCCTTGACGCCGAAGCTGTTGATGGCAGAGCCGAACCAGATCGGGGTCATGTGCCCTTCGAGTACCGCCTGCGGGTCGAGCGTGGGCAGCAGTTCGCGGGCCATCTCGACCTCTTCCTGCAACTGTACGAGCAGGTGAGCGGACACGTGTTCGGCCAGTTTGGGATCATCCAGCCCTTTGATTTCAATGGTTTCCGCGACCTTGTTGCGGTCGGCGCGGTCCATCAGTTCCAGCCGGTCGTGGATCAGGTCATAACACCCCAGGAAATCACGCCCCATGCCGATGGGCCAGCTTGCCGGGGTCACGTCGATGGCCAGGTTTTCCTGGATTTCATCGATGATTTCAAACGTGTCTCGGCTTTCGCGGTCCATCTTGTTGCAGAAGGTGAAGATCGGCAGGTCGCGCAGGCGGCAGACTTCGAACAGCTTTTTCGTCTGGCTTTCGACGCCCTTGGCGCCGTCGATCACCATGACCGCCGCATCCACCGCCGTCAGGGTGCGATAGGTGTCTTCCGAGAAGTCCGAGTGCCCCGGTGTATCGACAAGATTAAAGCGGAAGGTCTTGAAATCGAATGACATTGCCGAGGCCGAGACCGAGATGCCACGGTCCTGTTCCATCTTCATGAAGTCCGACCGGGTGCGCCGCGCCTCGCCCTTGGCGCGGACCTGACCGGCCATCTGGATGGCGCCGCCGTAGAGCAGGAATTTCTCGGTCAGAGTCGTCTTGCCCGCGTCGGGATGCGAGATGATGGCAAAGGTTCGGCGCCGGGCGATCTCGGCGGGAAGGTCGGGGCGGTTGGGTGCGGCGTCAAGCATGGCGCGCCGTATATTTCGGCGCGTGCGGCTTGGCAAGAAAATCGCGAGTCCGATGGGCACAATCGATGCACAATCCATGCACATTGTATGCGCATGCGATGTGGCTCAGCCCGTCGATGACCGCCTGAGCCGGTCGGCGGTATCCGCGCCGCGCAAAAGCTTGCGCTCGACCTCCAGATCGTCGTGCGAGGTTTGCGAGTGGCCGGGCAGGAGCTGGTCGAGCGCGGCCTGCATCTCTGGCGGGAGGGCAGCAGAGGTGCGGCTGTCGACCATCATGGATTCGACTGCGATGCCTTCGGCAAAGACGATCTGATGCTGATCGAACAGCATCTGGTAATAATCGACGAACCCGCCGGGGTCGAAACGCACGCTGTCGCCGTTCACAAGGTGACGGGCACGCACCAACAGTTCGGCACGGCCGGCGCCCAGTTCGTCATTGCGCTGATAGATGAACAGGCGGTGATCGGGGGACACCCGCAAATCGCCCAGGTTGTTCAGCACGCCCGCGCGGATCAGCACCGGGGCAAAGCTGCCGGTGGCGCGCAGGGTGGTCTGGCCGAGCCACCGGATTTCCTGCGGGCCGGCGTCGCGGGTCAGGACGCGGTCGCCGATCTTCAGGTCTTCGACGCGGCGCTGTTCGCCGGTCGCCATCGTGATGTGGGTACCCGCGGTGAAGGAAACGCAGGCCATCTGGGCGAATTTCTGTAGCGCCGCCTCGGGCGAGATGCCGACCAGTGTCAGGCCGGTTTTCGGCGCCAGCGGGGACAACGGCATCAGGTAGACGGCGGCGGCATTGCCGTTGGTCGTGACCTCGACCAGGATCAGCGCCTCTGTCGTGTCGCCTTGCGGTGTCATGAAGGTCAGGCAGGCATCCAGGTAGAGATCCGCGCCCGGGGTGCCGATATCGCTGTCGCGGGCCACACGGTAGGGCGGAATCCGGTCCGCCACCAACCGCAGGGTGCGTTCGGGCGCGTCGGTGGCCAGTTCATAGACATCGTCCAGCATCAGGTCTTCGGCATAGCTGAGCGTGTCGCCGTCGTTGGCACCGTTCACGACGCGCAGATCGGAGGCGGCATAAACGCTGACGCTTTGGACATGGGGTTTGGATCGCTGACGGGACATGGCACCAGGAACTGTTGTGGCGCGGGGTTTGGCCGCGCGCAGGGATGGACCTTCATCCTATCGCAGGTCAATGTGTCCTCAAATGGCCGGCTGTTCGGCGATTTGTCGACAGCGGTCACGGAACAGGGAGATTTCGGATGGATCTGGGTATTCGCGGGAAAAAGGCGCTGGTCTGCGCGTCGAGCAAGGGGCTTGGCCGCGGCTGTGCCGAGGCGCTGGCGGCCGAAGGCGTCAACCTTGTGATGAACGCGCGCGGGGTCGAGATGCTGGAGGCAACAGCGGCAGAGATTCGTGCCCGCCATGGCGTCGAGGTGGTGACCGTGGCCGCCGATGTGACCACGCCAGAGGGGCAGGCAGCGGTGATCGCGGCGGCCGAAGGGGCCGATATCCTTGTCAACAATGCCGGCGGCCCGCCCCCGGGGATGTGGACCGACTGGGACCGCGCGGATTTCATCAAGGCGCTGGATGCCAACATGCTGACCCCCATCGCGCTGATCAAGGCGCTGGTACCGGCGATGATGGAGCGGGGCTGGGGCCGGGTGGTCAACATCACCTCGCAAAGCGTCAAGGCGCCGATCCCGCAGCTGGGCCTGTCCAATTCCGCGCGCGCCGGGCTGACGGGCTATGTCGCGGGCACCGCGCGGCAGGTGGCGCCCTTTGGCGTGACGATCAACAACCTGCTGCCGGGGTCGCATGACACCGACCGGATCGTGGCGCTGGAAAAGTCGATTTCGGCCACCCAGGGCATCACGATGGAACAGGCCCGCAAGGACCGTACCGGCGGCATACCCGCGCAGCGCTACGGCACGATCGAGGAATTCGGCGCGGCCTGTGCGTTCCTGTGTTCGGACAAGGCGGGCTTTATCGTCGGGCAGAACATCCTGCTGGACGGCGGCGGCGTCAACGCAACGCTCTGATGGCGCGGGGGCCGGACGGGCAGGGCGGCGGCGCGGGCGTTTCGCTGTCCGATCAGCTGTTCAACGCGGCGTCGGTGGCCGATCTTGCCGCCGACTATGCGGTGTTGCCAGGGTTCGACGCTGGCCGGTTCCAGGCAGAGGTGCTGGCGGGCCTGCCCGGGCGTGGGCTGCTGGAGCGGCTCGACTGGATCGCCGATTGCGTCGCGGCACAGCTGCCGCAAGGCTTCCCCGCGATGGCAGAGGCGCTCGAGGCCGCGCTGCCGCCGGAACTGGACCCGACGCGGCGCGACGATGACTTCGGCCGGTTCATCCATGCCGTGCCCGGCATCCTGGCGGTGCGCCACGGGCTGGAGCATCACCACGACCGCGCGCTCGATCTGCTCTATGCCGCGACCCGGCGGTTTTCGATGGAGTTCTACATCCGCCCCTTCCTGAACCGCTGGCCCGACGAAACCCTGGCACGGCTGGACGACTGGGCCCGGGATGACAATTACCACGTCCGCCGGCTGGTCAGCGAAGGCACCCGGCCAAGGCTGCCCTGGGCAAAGCGGCTGACACTCGACCCGCTGGTGCCGTTGCGGTTTCTCGATGTGCTGCACAGCGATCCCACCCGTTACGTCACGCGGTCGGTGGCGAACCACATGAACGACCTGTCCAGGATCGCGCCCGAGCGGGTGTTGGCACACCTGCGCCAGTGGCACGCGGCGAACAAGCAGGAGGCGAGCGAGATCGCCTGGATCACCCGCCACGCCCTGCGCACCGCGGTCAAGCGGGGCGAACCCGCGGCGCTCTCGCTTCTGGGCTATGCCAGCGACGCGCCGATCGACGCGCGGCTGGAACTGCTGACGCCAACCTGCGCGCGCGGCGATCCGCTGCTGTTTCGCGTGCACCTCACCGCGCCTACCCGGTGCAAGGCCCTGGTCGACTACCGCCTGCGCTTCGCGCGCCCGAACGGCAAGAGCGGTGAAAAGGTCTTCAAGCTCAAGGCGATGGACCTGCTCCCGGGTCGACCCGTCACGCTGGAAAAACGCCACAAGCTCAAGGCCGAGGCCAGCACGTTCCGCCTGCATCCCGGCCTTCATGGCCTGACGCTACAGGTGAATGGCGTCGATCGCGCAAGCACGGTGTTCGACCTGACCTAGGGAGCCGCACCGGTCACACAAAGCCGCGCACCTATGTCTTTGGTTTTCCAAATACCTCGGGGGTTTGGGGGCAGCGCCCCCAAGCGCGGCACAGCCGCGCGCCCCCGGATTCCCTGGCGCGGCGCTGCCGTTCCGGTCTGCGTGTCAGACAGAGATCGCCACGCCCTTGCGCCCGGCCAGGTCGGTGAAGAACTGCCACGCCACCCGGCCCGAGCGGGCACCACGGGTGGCTTGCCATTCGATCGCCTCGGCGCGCAGGTCCTCGTCCGACACGGTCACGCCATAGGCGTCGCAATAGCCACGGATCATTGCCAGGTACTCGTCCTGCGAACAGGGGTGGAAGCCCAGCCACAGCCCGAACCGATCTGACAGCGACACTTTTTCCTCAACCGCCTCTGACGGGTTGATCGCCGACGATCGTTCGTTCTCGATCATGTCGCGCGGCATCAGGTGGCGGCGGTTCGAGGTGGCGTAGAACAACACGTTCGCGGGCCGGCCTTCGATCCCGCCATCCAGAACTGCCTTCAGCGATTTGTAGTGCTGGTCGTCATGGCTGAAGCTCAGGTCGTCGCAAAACAGCAGGAACCGCGTGTCGGGCGCGGTGCGCAACAGGTTCAGCAGGCGCGATACCGACGGCAGGTCTTCGCGCTGCAATTCAACGATCTTCAAATCGTGGCCCTCGGCGCGCACGGCGGCATGGACTGCCTTCACGACCGAGGATTTGCCCATGCCGCGCGCGCCCCACAACAGCGCGTTGTTGGCGGGCAGACCGGCGGCGAACTGGCGGGTGTTTTCCAACAGCGTGTCACGCGCCCTGTCGATCCCCAGCAGCAGGCCGATATCAACCCGGCTGACTTTCGCCACCGGTTCCAGCCGATCGGGCTCGGTGTGCCAGACAAAGGCTTCGGCACCGGCGAAATCGGGGGCTGCGCCGGGGGCCGGAGCCAGACGCTCCAGCGCCTCGGCAATGCGTGTCAGGGCCTGGGACTTCTTCACTTGTCCGCCTTCTTGTCGGCGTCGTCCTCATCGTCCTCGTCGAATTCCTTCATCAGCGGATCGTCGAAATCGGCGGGGTCGTCGAACAGGCTCTCGTTTTCGCCGATGATCCCCTCGGCGCGGGCCTCTTCGTCTTTCTTCTTCTCGACCATCTGCACCAGCCAGATCGATATCTCGTACAGACCATAGACCACGGTAAACAGGATCACCTGGGTGGTGACGTCCGGCGGCGTGACCAGCGCGGCCACGGTCAGAATGCCGACAATGGCATATTTCCGTGTCGCCCGCAGCCCCCGTGACGACGCAAGCCCGGCCTTGCCCATCAGCGTCAGAAGAACCGGCAGCTGGAAGCACAGGCCAAAGGCCACGATCATTTTCAGGGTGATATCAAGGGTTTCGTTCACCTTGCCGTTGAACACGATGTCGATGCCATGGTCCGCTGCATCGGCGGATGCGTCGCCGCCGAAATAGGCCGACACCATCGAGGGCACGTCGGCAAACCCCAGGAAGAACGCCATGGCCAGCGGCACCACGACATAATGCGCGAATGCCGCGCCCAGCAGGAACAGCAGGGGCGACGCGATCAGGAACGGCAGGAAGGCATTCTTTTCATTGCGGTACAGCCCCGGTGCCACGAAGCGCCACAGCTGGTAGCCGATGACCGGGAAGGACAGCGCCAGCCCGCCGACAACCGAGATCCGGATCAGGGTAAAGAAATACTCTTGGGGCGCGGTATACTGCATCACCGGGTTCGGATTACCAAGACCGCGCATGGTCTTTTCGATCGGCATCAGCAGAAAGTCGAGCAGGTAGCCGCCGACCGAGAAACAGATCACCATGCCGACCAGAAAGGCCACGACCGACCAGATCAGCCGGGTGCGCAACTCGGCCAGATGCTCGATCAGCGGGGCCGAGGAGTCGTCCAGATCGTCGGTGTTGGCGTTCATTTCTCGTCCTTGGCATCGTCCGTGGCAGGGGCGGTGTCACTGGCCAGTTCGGCCTCCAGCGCCTCGGCCTTCTTGGCCGCTTCCTCTGCCTCGCGCTTTTTGCGGTTGGCGGCGGCACGGGCCGCGCTGGCCTCGATCTTCTTGCGCTGGGCGTCCTTTTCGGCGGCCAGCTTGCCGGTCTCGCTGTCGGGGTCGAGCGTGATTGTCTTGGCCGCGTCCTTGACGCCGTCCATGGCCGTGCTGACCGGATTGGTGGCGGCGCGCAGCGTCTTTTGCAGATCGCTGACGCCTGCATCGTCGGCGGCATCGTTCATCGCGCGGGAAAACTCACGCGCCATGCCCTTGGCCTTGCCGACGAACCGTCCGATGTTGCGGAACAGCACCGGCAGGTCCTTGGGACCGACCACGATCAGCGCAACCACGCCGATCACCAAAAGCTCGGACCACCCGAGATCGAGCATCGCGGCTTACACCTTGTCTTTTTCTTCCGACGGGGTCACGTCCTTGGCCTCTTCCGCGGTCTGGTTTTCAAGTTCCTCGGTGCCGTCCTTGACGCCTTTCTTGAAGGCGGTGATGCCTTTGCCGACCTCGCCCATGAGCGAGGAAATCTTGCCGCGGCCGAACAGAACCAGCACGACGACGGCGATCAGAAGAAGGCCGGGAAGGCCGATGTTGTTGAGCATTGGATGTCTCCTTGCAGCCGCGGGCCGCAACCGGCCCGGTGGAAATTCAGGCCCACCACATACGGGTTTTGTCCCCCGACCGGAAGCGCAATTGCACCATTCCACGGTCCGGCGCGGCTGAAAATCGCACCTCTTTTGACAGGATGCTGTCAACTGACAGGATAATGACAGTATAGTGCTCGCAGACTGGGCAGGCCCGGCCCAGAATCACCCCAAGGTGACGCCCGCGCCGGGGCCCGGCCCGAAACACCTGCGCAAGGACAGTTCCGCCATGTCGCGTTCCGACCGCCTGTTCGACCTGATCCAGATCCTGCGTGACGGCAAGCTGCACCGCGCCGAAGACCTGGCGCGCACGCTGGGCGTGTCGATCCGCACGGTCTATCGCGACATGGACACGCTCGCCGCCTCTGGCGTCCCGGTCGAAGGCGCGCGCGGGGCGGGGTACATGGCCACCTCTGCCGTCACGCTGCCGCCCCTGAACCTGACGCTGGCCGAACTTGAGGCGCTGCACATATCCATCGCGGTGCTGGGGCAGTCACAGGACGCGGAATTGCAAAAGGCCGCCGCCTCGCTCTCTGCCAAGATCGAAGCGGTGCTGCCCGAAGACACCGCCGCCAACCGCGGCAGTTTCGGCTTTTCGGTCTATCCGTTCGACCGCGCCGCGCAGGGGTTTCGCCACATGCCGACGATCCGCGCTGCGATCCGGGTCCGGCAAAAGCTGGAACTGGACTACCTGGGTCAGGACGGCGCGCGCTTCCGTCGGATCGTGCGGCCGTTGCACATGGATTACTGGGGCAGGCTCTGGACCCTGACCGCCTGGTGCGAAACGACCCAGACGTTCCAGGTCTTCCGTGTCGACCGTATCGAAACCCTCCGGGTGTTGCCGGGCCTCTTCGTCGATGAACCCGGCAAGACGTTGAAGGACTACCAATCCGGTCAGCAGCCCTGAGCGCTGGAAGTCTTTGGTTTTCCAAATACCTCCGGGGTGAGGCCGAAGGCCGAGGGGGCGGAGCCCCCAACGATTTTTCGAAGAAAAATCGCGCGCCGATCCGACGTTTACTGCAGGAACGGCATCGGGTCGACGCTGTCAAACCCGCGCCGCACTTCGAAATGCACGTATGGCGGCGATCCCGGGCGCAGCGCGCCGATGGCCTGGCCGCGGCTGACCCGGTCGTCCTTTTTCACCTTGATATCCCCGACGTTGGCATAGACCGTCAGCAGGTTGTCGGGGTGCTTGATGACCACAATCGGCACGTTGTCGGCATCCGAAGTCACCGCCGCAACCACACCCGACGCCGCCGCCTTGACCGGCGATCCGGCCGAGGACGAAATGTCGATCCCTTCGTTCCGGCCCTTGGCGTATTCGCGGATGATCGAGCCCGAGACCGGAAAGCCCATCTCGGCGTTGCGCGTCACCGGCTTGGTGGTTTCCAGCGCGGGGGCCGCGGGCACGGCCGGTTTCTCCGACGCCGGCGGCGGGGTCTCGGCCGGCAGCGGTTTCGACGCGCTTGGCGGTTCCGGCGTGGGCGAGCCGGTGCCGGGCAGGATGGGGGCGTCGTCTTCGGCCGCGGGGGCAGCCACCGGGTCTGCACCCACCGGGATCAACAGGAACTGGCCCTCGCGCAGGGTATAGTTGCGGTCGAGGCTGTTCCAGTCGGCCAGCGCCCGCACGCTGACGCCATAGAGCCGCGAGATCGTATAGGCAGTTTCGCCGCGCGCCACCTTGTGGCGGATCGGTTCCGTACCGGTCTGGGGGTCGGGGGCCTTTTGCGCAGCGGGCTTCGCAGGCGTCGGCTCGGCACTTTCGATGGCGCTTTCGGCCAGTTCGGTGATGTCCACCTGCGACGGCGGACGGATCGGGCCGGTGGTGGCGGCGCCGGTGGCGGGCGACGGTTCGGCGACGCGGCGCGGCAGGGCGATGATTTCGCCCGGGCGCAGGCTGTCTTCGGGTTTGACCCCGTTGTAACGCCCCAGCTCACCTGCGGGCAGGCCGACGCGGTCGGCCAGGGTTTGCAGCGTGTCCCCACGTTGCGCCACCGCGACCTGGTAGTTCGGATAAGACAGGATGCCTCGGTTGTCCGGCTCTGGCCGCTTGGCGCTGGCGGCCCGCGCGGCGCTGGCGGTCGAGAAATTGTCGCCCATCTTGCCACGCATGTCGAAATCGAACCCGTCGCTGCACGCACAAAGCGCCGCAAGGGCCAGCGTGGCAACAGACAGGCGCAGCAGGTTCCGGGGGGCGGACTGGCGCATCTCGAACTCCTCAATGTCGGCGCGCCCCCAATACGTCCGGGGGCGTCGTTATCAACCCATGGTTACATCTACCCGCTGGTCAAGCGTCCTTGCCCAGACCTTCGACCAGCGGCACAAATCGTACCGGGCGCAGTTCCTCATAGTCAAAGCCGGTGTCCAGCCGCGTCACGCGGATCAGGCTTTGCACCGTGTCGGACTGCCCCACCGGCACCACCATGATACCGCCAATCTTCAGCTGGGCCAAGAGCGGCCCCGGCGGGTCTTCCGCCGCCGCCGTCACCAGGATCCGGTCGAACGGGGCCTGGTCCGGCAAGCCGAAGCTGCCATCGCCGGTGATCGTGGTGATGTTGTTCAAATCCAGCGCCTCGAACACTTCGCGCGCCTCTCGCACCAGCCGCATGTGGCGATCGACGGTATAAACCCGGCGCGCCAGCTGGCTGAGGATCGCCGCCTGGTAACCCGAGCCGGTGCCGACCTCGAGCACCTTGTCCCGCGGCTGGACCCGCAGCGCCTGCGTCATCAGTCCCACGACCGAGGGCTGGCTGATGGTCTGGCCACAGGCGATGGGCAGCGGCATGTCGTCATAGGCGCGGTCGGCGAAATACCCGCGCACGAATTGCGCCCGGTCGAATTTTTCCATGGCCGACAGCACGTTGCGGTCCGTGACGCCCTTCGACCGAAGGGCGTAGAGAAACTGCATCTTGGCTTCGGCATCAAAGGTCATTCAAAGGCGGCCTTCAGCCGGCCCAGGCTGTCTTGCGCGGTCAGGTCGGGACGCATCGGCGTGACGCTGACATAGCCGTCAAGGTTCACCGCCGCATCCGATCCGGGCGCCGAGGGCGCGCGCTGGTCGCCGCCCTTGATCCAGAGGAACTGCCGTCCGGACGGTGCGCTGTGCGGCTCGACCGAGAAAACGGTGCCCTCGCGGCGGCCCTGCGGCGTGACCTGGATGCCCTTGACGGCAGCGGCGGGCACGGGCGGGAAGTTGACCGAATAGAACAGCCGGTAGCCGGTCTGCTCAGCGGGATCCTGCGCAAGAATCCGTCGGATGACGTCGGCGCCAAAAGCCTCCGCCGCCGAGAACGGCGCGGCATGGTCGGTTTCGGGCCCAAGGTATTGCGACAGCGCGATTGAGGGCACCCCCTGAAGCGCGGCTTCGATAGACGCGCCCAAAGTGCCGGAATAAAGCGAATTTTCGGCGGAATTATTGCCCCGGTTTACCCCGGACAGCACGAGGTCGGGCTTGGCGTCCTTCATCACCTCGTGCAAGCCGGCCAGCACGCAATCCGCCGGGCTGCCTTCCGTCGCGAAAACGCGGTCGGACATGCGGATGATCATCATCGGGTGGGTATAGCTGATGCAATGCCCGACCCCCGATTGTTCGAACGCGGGCGCAACGGTCCAGACCTCGCCGTCAGCGCCAGCGACGTCTTCGGCGATGGTCTTGAGCACCTGTAAGCCCGGCGCGTTGATCCCGTCGTCATTGGTGATGAGTATGCGCATGGTTCTGACCCCTTTTGCCCTTCAATAGGCAAAGCACCGGGGCGGGGCAAGCGCACAGCAAGTGTCTTTCATCTTTCTCCAAATACTCAATCTCCGGCGCCGACACGCAGGGCGGCGTTTTGAGTATTTTTGGAAAGATGAAAGCAGGGGGTCAGAGCAGTTCGGGCAGGAGCCGTGCGGCTTCGTCCTGGATTGTCGCCAGTTTGCTGCGGTCCTCGCCGGGATGGAACCGGGCGCGGGTGGCGGTGGCCATCGGGTGTGGCGCCAGGATGCGAACCGAAGGGCCGATCTTGGCGCATTCGGCCTGCCAGCCGCGGACCAGCGCGATCTGTCCGGTCTTCGTGCTGGCGTAGTGGCCGAAGAAGGGCGCTCCTGCGTGGGGGTCGTCGAAGAAAATCGCAGTGCCGGTATCGCCCAGCAGCGCGCCGATGTAGGGCACGAGGTGGCCCATGGCGCGCAGGTTGGTGTCGACCGATCTTTCCCAGTCCTTGCCATCGAGATGGGCTGTGGGCGTCAGCGGCGCGGCGTGGATCGCGGTGTGCACCCAAAGCGCGGCGCCGCCCCAGCGATCGTGGATCGCGCGGCACAGTTGCGCCATCGCGTCGGCATTGGTGATGTCCATAGGTGCAAGCGTGGCGTCGCCGCCCCGGGTCTTGATGCGGTCGTCAAGGTCTTCGAGCCCGCCGACGGTCCGCCCGACAGCGACGATGTGATGGGTGTCGGACAACAGTTCGGCGAGGGCAAAGCCCAGGCCGCGCGAAGCCCCGGTGATAAGCGCAACAGGTCTGGTCATGGATGCGGATGTGCGCCTTTTGCCCGGAGGCGTCAAGGGCTTGCAGCGCCGCTTGGCGCGGGGGAAAAGGGGGCATGGATTTGCGACGGGGCCTTTTGCCGGAAACCGACACGCTGCCCCGGCTGCCGGGGCTGGCGGAGATGCTGGCGTCAGACACCGCGCCCGGGTGGGATGGCTGGGACTGGCTGGAGCCGTCCGGGGCTGATGGCGCCGGCGGGGCGGCGTTGGTGGTGTTGCACGATGCGCTGTGGCTGCCGCGCGCGGGGTTGATCGTGGACAGTGCCGGGCGGCCTGCCTTTGCCAGCGCCGGGCAGGTTCCGCCCCGGATACGCTTGCCGGGAGCGACGCAAACCCGCGATGGCTGGCGAGTCACCGCCAGCGGTGCGGCGCGGGTCGACCGGGCGGCGCTGTGGATGGCGGGCGGTGCGGCGCGGAACTATGGCCATTTCCTGTTCGATGCGTTGCCAGGGGTATGCGCGCTGGACGATGCCGGCATCCTGGCGCAGGTTCCCGCGACGGCGCCGGTCTTGCCGGACTGGGCGCGCACGGTTCTGAAGATGGCCGGCGTGCAGGTGCGGGAACGGGGCGAACCGGTGCTGCGCATCGGCACGCTGGTCTATGTCACCTCGATGAACGCCTATCTCAACCGATGCGGTCCGTTGATCCGCCCGGCGGCAGCGCGGCTGCGAGGGACCGGGGCGGCCGGGCGGGGCGGGGCGGTGTACCTGTCGCGGCGCGGCTATAGCGGGCGCATCCTGGTTGAGGAGGCGCAGATCGAGGCGGCGCTGTCGGGGCGCGGGGTCGATGTCATACGCCCCGAAAAGCTGTCGCCGGATCAGCAGCGCGCGCAGGTTGCGGGACGCGATGTGCTGATCGGGCCTTCGGGGGCGGCGCTGGCCAACATGATTTTCCTGCCGCGTGGCGCGCGGGTGATCGAGATCCGGCCGGAGCCGGTGCAGGAGCCGTGGATGGACCTGGCCTGCCGCGCGCTGGGCCTGATGTTGACGGTGGTGCCGGGATCGGGACCGTTGCCGCGCGCGCAGGTGCCACTGGCGGCGCGGGTGCAGCAACTGCCGAGGTGGGCTTTGCGGCGATATCACTATGCCTATTCCGCCGATCCGGGGCAGGTTCTGGCGGCGTTGGACGCGGCGCGCTAGGCGGTGAGGTGCGGGCGGATATCCTGCCCGCAGGCGGCATAGATGTCGAGCAGGTCGTCAAAGCTGATGCCGACATGCTGAGCCTTGGCCAGCGGTCCGTCGTGCGCGGTCAGGGTCGGGCGTTCGGCAACGGTGCCGGGGGTCAGGTCGCAGGCGATCGGCTCTTCGGTTTCGAAGCCGGGCAGATCGTTCATCAGCCAGGCAAAACACCCGTCGAACCCCGCATCGCCGTTACAGAAGTCGATGTAGCGATAGAAGTTTTCCGGCGTGACGCTGGCCCAGACGGCAAAATGGAACACCTCGTCGCTGCCACGGATCGGCAAGGGCAGGACGCAGCAGATGAAGCGGTGCTGTTCCCAGCGGCAGAGGTCGGCCGACAGGCGATCCTCGCCTGCGTCGAGAATGTCGCGGCCGGTTGCCTGACGATCCCCATGTGGCCAGCAATCGGGGTGGTCGAGCCCGATGTCGAAAATGCCGTTGAACGACCGCCCGCAACAGGGGCAGGTCCGGGTTTCGTCGTTGAAGCGCCGCCAGCGGGCGTCGAGGGGAAGAAGGTTCATGGCTGCGACATGTCGGGTCCGGTTGGCAAGGTCAAGCCCGGGCTGGGCAAACCGCGCGATCTGCGCCACTCTGGCCCAGGTTCCGAGGCGGAGGATGCGATGCGGCAGTGGATCTTGGCGGGGGCACTGGTGTTGCCCGGTCTTGCAGTTGCGGATGAAATCAGCGGCGATTGGTGCGGGCCGGAGGGCGGGGTGATCACGATCCGCGGCGATCGGGTCACATCCCCCGGCGGGACGGTGACAGACGGGCTTTACAGCCGGCACCGTTATGAATTCCTGATCCCCGAGGGCGAAAGCGATGCGGGCGGCTGGTTCGTCATGCGGCAGGTGTCGGAAGAGCAGGCCGTGGTCCGTGTCGATGACGGAGCGGCGCAGACCTGGACGCGCTGCCAGGGGATGAGCTGACGCCGCTGGCCGTGTCAGCGATGCGCGACAGGCCGGGCGATTGCCCGGCCCGTGCGGCCCGCGAGATGGCCCTGCGGGGTTATTCCGCGGCTTTCATCTGAAAGCCTTTTTCGATCATGTCGGCGGGTTCGACCGGGTATTCGCCCGAGAAGCACGCATCGCAATACTGCGGACACGAATCGTTGCGGCCACTGGCTTCGCCAGCGGCGCGGTAAAGCCCGTCCAGCGAGATGAAGCGCAGGCTGTCAACACCAAGGTGGGTACGCATTTCGTCTTCGGTCATCGTTGCGGCCAGAAGCTTTTCGCGCTGCGGCGTGTCGACGCCATAGAAACAGGGCCAGGCGGTGGGCGGGCTGGCGATGCGGAAATGCACCTCGGCCGCGCCGGCATCCAGCAACATGTCCTTGATCTTGCGGCTGGTGGTGCCGCGCACCACGCTGTCATCCACCAATACGATGCGCTTGCCCGCGATCAGGGCGCGGTTGACGTTCAGTTTCAGCCGGACACCCATATTGCGGATCTGTTCGGTCGGTTCGATGAAGGTCCGGCCCATGTACTGGTTGCGGATGATCCCCATGCCATAGGGAATGCCGGATTCATGGGCATAGCCGATCGCCGCCGGGGTGCCGCTGTCGGGGACGGGGCAGACAAGATCGGCTTCGACTGGGGCTTCGCGGGCCAGTTCCACGCCAATCTGGCGGCGGGTTTCATAGACCGAACGGCCGCCGATGATGCTGTCGGGGCGGCTGAAATAGACGTGCTCGAAAATGCAGAAGCGTGGCTTGGCGGGACGGAACGGGCGGACCGATTCAACGCCGTCCTCGGCGGTGATGACGACCATTTCACCCGGCTCGATCTCGCGCACGAAATCGGCGCCGATGATATCCAGCGCACAGGTTTCCGACGACAGGCACCAGCCGTCACCGACCTTGCCCAGAACCAGCGGGCGCACGCCCAGCGGGTCGCGCACGCCGATCAGCTTGGTTCGGGTCATCGCGACCACGGAAAACGCGCCTTCGACCCGGCGCAGCGCGTCTTCCATCCGGCTGGGGATGTCGCGTTGCAGCGAGCGGGCCATCAGGTGGATGATGCATTCCGAATCCGACGAGGACTGGAAGATCGATCCGCGTTCGATCAGTTCGCGCCGCAGCGCGATGGCGTTGGTGATGTTGCCGTTGTGCGCAATCGCCGCGCCGCCCATGCTGAATTCGCCGAAGAACGGCTGCACGTCGCGGATCGCGGCGGCCTTGGATCCGGCGGTGGAATAGCGCACATGCCCGATGGCCAGCGGCCCGGGCAGCGATTCCATCAGCGATTGCTTGGTGAAATGGTCGCGCACATAGCCGAAACGATGGGCCGAATTGAACCCGGTGGCCGCCGAATGGCTGACGATGCCGCCCGCCTCTTGCCCGCGGTGTTGCAGGGCGTGCAGGCCAAGGGCGACGAAGTTGGCGGCGTCTGTGACACCGACCACCCCGAAGATGCCGCACTCTTCGCGCAGCTTGTCGTCGTCGAAAGGATGGGCGGGGGGCATCTGGAGGTCGGACAAGGGTGGCTCCGAATCCTGTGTTGGGCG
Source organism: Mesobacterium hydrothermale (assembly GCF_035818635.1). Lineage (NCBI taxonomy): Bacteria > Pseudomonadati > Pseudomonadota > Alphaproteobacteria > Rhodobacterales > Roseobacteraceae > Mesobacterium > Mesobacterium hydrothermale. Next base: position 26,983 of record NZ_JAYLLH010000012.1, read on the forward strand.
TTCGTGCCCGTCATAGTGCCCCAAGGCGCGTCTGTCACGAAAGGATCACAAAACAGTCTGTGACCAATGGTCAGGGGGCGGCGGATGCCCGGCCTTTGGGCCGGTCGTGCAGGAATTTCATCAGCGTCGGGGTCAGGTACATCGGGATCTGATAGCAGCCGATGAACAAAAGCAGCTGGTCGATGGTGCTGTCGGGCAGGGCGACAAGAAACAGCGCGATGTTGCGGTTGCCTGCGACGACGCTGATCCCGGGCAGGTCGCGGGCGGGAATCCCGCGCAGGAACCGCCAGGCCAGCAGCTGCAGGCCAAAGTTCAACATCAACGCAAAGCCCAACCAGCGGGCAAAACGGGCCGGATCGGTTGTCAGCACCGGGCCCGCGACCGACATCAGCCCGACCACCATGACCGCCAGCAGGATCGCAGCTGCGCCATCAAAGGCCTGCTGGCGTTCCGGGGTCACCCGGTCGCCGGCGAGGTGACGCAGGGCAAAGGCCGTGCCGACCGCGCCGAAGACGACCGCCATCAGTTTCAGCGATGACAGCAGAACCGCGGCAGGAGAGCCGAAGGGCGGAAAGAACAGCAGAACGGGCAGGGCGGTGAACGGAAACAGCGCCGTGCCCAGCAGCAGAAGCCGCATCGCGGCAGAGGGATCCTGCCCCATCAGGATCGTGAAGTTGGGGCTGCCGGTGACCGAGGGCGACGACAGCACGAGGATGACCGCCAGCATGGCCGGGCTGTTCAACAGCCCCAGAAGGGCGGCCAGCGCCAGCGCGATCAGCGGCAACGCAAGCTGATAGATCAGCGCGACCCGCAGGGTGCCCCGCAGGTCGCGCAGGTTGCCAAGCGCCGCGCGTGGCCCGATCCGGAAGGCGGCGACGAACAGCAGCGCGGCGATCATCTCGGGCAGCCAGGGTTTGACCCAATGCGCCAGCCCGGGCAGGCAAAGCCCCGCGACCAGCCCGGCGATCAGGCTCCAGCGGCCGTGCCGGGCGATGAAGCGCAGGGCGCCCAAGGGCTCAGCCCCCGGGGCCCTTGCGGATGTTGTCGGGCAGCCAGGTCGCCAGTTCGGGGAAGGCGATCAGCACAAAGACCATCACCACCATGATCAGGAACATCGGGATCGCGGCGCGCGCGATGAAGTTCATCTCATGGCTGGTCATGCCTTGCAGCACGAACAGGTTGAAGCCGATGGGCGGCGTGATCTGTGCCATTTCCACGACGACGACGATGAAGATGCCGAACCAGATGATGTCGATGCCCGCCTGCCGGATCATCGGTTCCACCACCGCCATGGTCAGCACCACCGACGAGATCCCGTCCAGGAACATGCCCAGCACGATATAGAACACCAGCAGCGCCATCAGCAGTTCGAACTTGGTCAGGTTCCAGCTGGCGATCAGGTCGGCCAGCCCGCGCGGCAGACCGGTAAAGCCCATCGACAGCGACAGGAAGGCGGCACCGGCCAGGATCAGGGCGATCATCGCGCTGGTGCGCACGGCACCCATCAGGCTGGCGGTGAAGGTGCCCCAGGTCAGCGAGCCCTGCGTCGCGGCCAGCACCATCGACCCGATGACGCCGAAGGCGGCGGCCTCGGTCGCGGTGGCATAGCCCAGGTACATCGAGCCGATGACCACCAGGATCAGGCAGATCACCGGGATCAGGAAGCGGGAGTTCTTGACTTTTTCCAGCAGCGTCATCCGCGGTTCGGGTGTCGGGTTGAAGTCTTTGGACACTTTCGACTTGACGCCGACATAGGCCATGAACATGGCCGCCAGCACGAGTCCGGGGAACACGCCGGCCATGAACAGCTTGGTGATGGATTCGTTGATGGTGACGCCATAGACGATCAGCGTCAGCGACGGCGGAATCATCAATCCCAGCGTGGCTGCGCCCGCTAGTGTGCCGATCACCATGTTTTCCGGATAGCCACGCTTGCGCAGTTCCGGGATCGACATCTTGCCCACGGTTGTCAGCGTCGCCGCGGACGAGCCGGACACGGCGGCAAAAACCGTACAGCCGACGATATTGGTGTGCACCAGCCCCCCGGGCAGCCGCGCCATCCACGGCGACAGGCCCTTGAACATGTCCTCGGACAGTCGCGTTCGGTACAGGATTTCCCCCATCCAGATGAACAGCGGCAAGGCGGTCAGCGTCCAGCTGGACGACGACGCCCAGACCTTGGTGATCATCGCATCGCCTGCCGGGCGCGAGGTGAACAGCTCCATCCCGACAAAGGCCACTCCCAGCAGGGACAGCCCCACCCAGACGCCAGAGCCCAGCAGCAGGAAAAGAACGAAAAGGAAGATCGCGATCGGGATCAGTTGTTCCATTGTGCCGGTCCCTTATTCCGCGTGGCTTTGATCGACGAGATCGGACCGAATGCCATGGTCGCCAGTGACCAGCAACCGGACAAGGTGATCCCAGAAGGCGATGGCCAGCAGGATCGTGCCCACGCACATCGACAGTTGCGGGATCCAGATCGGTGTGGCGTCAAGGCCTTGGGACAGTTCGTTCCAGCGCCAGGAGACATAGGTGCCCTTGACCGCGTAGCGGGCAAGGTAGGTGGCCAGCGCCGCGCCGATGCCGAAACACCAAAGTTCGCCCCAGCGGCGATACTTGCCAAGGAAGGACAGAAACAGCGACACCCGGATATGCGCGCCGTGGTTCAGCGCATAGGCCAGCGCAAGAAAGGACGCGCCCGCCATGCAGTACCCGGCGTAGTCGGTCGCGCCTGGAAAGACATGGCCGGTCCAGCGCGCCAGCATCTGCAACACGATGATCACAAGGATCGCGATCAGGAACAGCGCCGCAAGGACGCCCCCCGTCAAGTAAAGGCCGTCCAGCGCACGGCGCAGGGTCTTGAGCATGATGTCCCCCGGAAAATCAGGGTGGGTCGCGACCCACCGCGGTGGTGGGGGTGGGTTCGAAAACCCACCCCGCGCCGTTGTCTTATTGGTTCTTGTAGGCGTCGACGATGGCCTTTCCGGCGTCGCCCGCGCTTTCCAGCCATTCAGCGGTCATGGTGGCGCCGATGGCCTGCAATTCGCTGACCAGCTTGTCGCCGGCGCGGCCTACGGTCATGCCACCTGCCTTCAGCCCGTCCAGGGTGAACTGGGTGTAGTCCTTGGAACGCTGCAGGCCGCTGGCGGCTGCGGCGGTGGCGCAATCGTTCATCACGGTCTTGGTGGCGTCATCCAGCCCGTTCCAGGCGTCGGCGTTGACGAAGACCGCGTTGCGCGGCAGCCATGCGTCGACTTCGTAGAAGTGGCTCAGGTGTTCCCAGACCTTGCGGTCATACCCGGTGGCGCCCGACGAGATGAAGGATTCCGCCACGCCGGTGGCCAGCGCCTGCGACAGTTCCGCGGCTTCGACCTGGACCGGCAGCATGCCAGTCAGTTCCGCCATGCGCGCGGTTGCGGTCGAGTAGGAGCGGAACTTCACCCCCTTGAGGTCGGCCACCGAGTCCACCGGCTTGTTGACGTAAAAGCCCTGCGGCGGCCACGGCACCGAATAGAGATAGTGCAGGTTATCTTCGGCCAGCGCCTCTTCGACATAGGGCTGGGCGATGCTCCAGAGCTTTTCATGCTCGTCGAAGGACGACACCAGGAAGGGGATCGAATCCACGCCGTAAAGCGGGTTTTCATTCTGGTGCGCCGACAGCAGACGTTCGCCGATGTTGGCCTGTCCGGTCATCACCGCGCGCTTGATTTCCGCGCCGCCGAACAGCGAGCCCGAGGGATGGGTGACGATTTCCAGCGCCCCGCCGGTGCCGTCGGTGACGCATTTGGCGAATTCCGCGCCAACCTCGGAATGGAAGTTGGTCGCGGCATAGGCCATCGGCATGTCCCACTTGTCGGCCAGCGCCGGAGCGGCCATGGCACCGGCCAGCGCGGTGCCGGCCAGAAGGGTTTTGAGTTTGGTCATTTTGGGTCTCCCTGTGATTTTATGTGAACGGTGTGGCGTCCGGGTTCGTCCCGGATCGGTTGCCGTCACGTCATGAAACGTGACGGGGAATAGGGGGTGAGGTCAATATTCGGCGTGTGCCCGCCGATCATCTGCGCCAGCAAACGCCCGGTTTTCGGCCCGCCGGTCAGGCCGACATGGTCGTGGCCAAACCCCAGGTAGGCGCCCTTGACGCCCGGCACCTCGCCGATCACGGGGATGGAATCGGCCATCGAAGGGCGGTGCCCCATCCATTCCACCGATTTCTTCCAGGTGATGCCGGGGATCGCCTTGCGGATGTTGTCTTCCAGCAGCTTGTAGGGCGCACGCGAGCGCGGCGCGTCCAGCCCGCCGAATTCCACGATCCCCGCCAGCCGCAGCCGGCCTTCCATCGGGGTGGCCACGAACTTGCCCGAGGCGACCATGACCGGCGCCTTGGGCATGACCGAGGGCTCCCATAGCTCGAGGTGATAGCCACGTTCGGATTCCAGCGGCGCCTTGATGCCCAGCTTTGCCGCCAGCGGGCCGGACCAGACGCCCGTGGCCAGCACCGCGCCGTCGCACGCGAGTGTGTCACCGCCCGCGCGCACCCCGGTGACCGTGCCGTTTTCGCGGACGATATCGGTGACCTCGGCCTTGATCATCTGTCCGCCCTGATCCGTCACATGCCGGGCCAGCGCGGTGACATAGGCGCCAGGGTCGGAAATCCGGCCATGGTCGTGCAGGCGCACCGCCATGCCGATATCGGGGCCAAAGATCGGGTCGTACCCGCGCCAGTCGTCGCCTTCCAGCAGGTCCCAGGTAAAGCCGTTGTCGCGCCGCACCGACCAGCCCAGGTTGTCGCCCTCGTACGCGGCCCGGTCGCGGTACAGATACAGGTAATCCGACGCCACCACCCAGCGTTCCGCCCCGGTGCCCGCCGACAGCGCCTGATGGTCGGCCAGGCTGTCGCCGATGATCGGGGTCAGGGCCCTGGCGCGATGGCGCATCCTGGCATCCGTCCCATGCGACAGGTATTTCAGCATCCAGGGCAGCAGCCGGGGCAGGTAGCCCCATTTCATGAACAAGGGCTCTTTGGGGCTGAACAGCATTTTCGGCGCTTTCCACATCAGCCCTGGCACGGTGACCGGGATGATCGCGCAACTGGCCAGCACGCCGCCATTGCCGAAACTGGCCCCGGCGGCCGGGCCTTCGCGGTCGATCAGGATCACCTTGTGCCCGTCGCGTTGCAGCCAGATCGCGGTGGAGACCCCGAAGATCCCTGCGCCGATGATGGCGATTTTCTTCTTGTCCTGTGTCGTGCCGGTCACGTGAGTGGCTTTCCCCATGGCGGCGGACGCATCCCCCGCGCCTGCCTGTTGAAATCAAGATTGCCGCGAGGACATCATAAATTCCAATACAATTTCATGCAAAAACCATAAGCTGCTGTGATAGGGTCGCGTCATGTCCACGCCGTTTCGCCAATTTCAGGCCTTTCACGCCACGCTTCAGCGCGGCACAGTCACGGCGGCGGCCGAATACCTGGGCATTTCGCAACCGGCGATTTCCAACCTGCTGGCGCAGCTTGAACGGCGCACCAAGCTGAAGCTGTTCGAACGCACCCGCGGGCGGTTGGTGCCAACACCCGAAGCGATGGTGCTGTTCGACGAGATCGACACGGTCGTGCGTGGCCTCGATCACGTCAACCAGGCGGTGACCGACCTGCAAAACCAGAAGGCGGGACAGTTGCAGGTGGCCTGCAACCACGCGCTGGCCTTTGGTTTCCTGCCGAACGAGATCGCGCGTTTCGCCAAGGGCCGCCCGAACCTGACCATCGCGTTCCAGTCGCAATATTCCGGCAAGGTGCAGGAATGGGTCACCGCCGGCCTGTTCGAAATCGGCCTGTGCGAAATGCCCGTCCGGCAAGAGGCGATGGAACAGCGCCATTTCCGGTTCGAAACCCTCTGCGCCCTTCCCGAGGGCAGCGGCGTTGCCGACAAACCGGTGCTGACGCCCTCGGACCTCGACAGCTATCCTTTCATCGTCATGGGAAATGACCACATGGTCAGCCGTCGCACCCGTGAAGCGTTCCTGTCCGACGGTGCGCATTTCCGCATCCGCTGCCACACCGATCTGTTCCGCAACGCGCTGAACCTTGTGAAACAGGGGCTGGGCGCGGCGATGATCGACCCGTTCACCCTGTCCGCCGACGACGGGGCGGGCTATGTCGTGCGCCGTTTCGATCCGGCAGTGCTGCTGGATATCGTCGTGGTCACCGCCAAGGACAAGCCGCTTTCCGCGATCGGCCGAGAGTTCCTGGACCAGGTTCTGCCGCGCATGCAGGCCGTGGCGGTGGGCTAAGGCGCGGCTTGGCACCGGCGCCGCAGCGGGCCACAGTCGCCCAGGACACCCAAGGGGAATCGGCATGAAGATCAGCGGCGGCAAGTCGTTTTACGGCGCATCGGTGGGCATCCTGATGCTGGAATCGCGCTTTCCACGCATCCCAGGCGACATGGGCAATGCCCAAAGTTGGGATTTCCCGGTGCAATACCGCGTTGTGCGCGGCGCCTCGCCCGATCTTGCGGTGCGCGGCGGCGCCAAGGGGCTGCTGCCCGCCTTCGTCGAGGCGGCGCAGGCGCTGGTGGCCGATGGTGCGGACGGGATCACGACAACCTGCGGATTCCTCTCGTTGATGCAGGCGGACCTGGCGGCAGCGGTCGGTGTGCCGGTGGCAACCTCCTCGCTGATGCAGGTGGGCCTGGTCAACGCGCTTCTGCCGCCGGGGCGGCGGGCCGGGGTGCTGACGGTGTCCGCCAAGTCGCTGACCCCCGCGCATCTGGCCGCGGCCCGGGTGCCTGCGGACACGCCGGTGGGCAGCACCGAAGGCGGGCGCGAATTTACCCGTGCGATCCTGGACAACGACCCGGTACTGGACGTGGCGCTCGCGCGGCAGGACAATATCGACGCGGCCCTTGCGCTTCGGGCCGCCCATCCTGACCTGGGCGCCTTGGTGCTGGAATGCACCAACATGGTGCCTTATGCCCGCGATGTTGCCCAGGCGACGGGGCTGCCGGTCTTCACCATTCACAGCTTCATTTCCTGGTTCCAGTCGGGCCTGCGTCCGCGCCGCTTTCCGTCGGTCGAGGACTGAGTCACCTCACCTGTGCCGTGCCTCCAGCGCCAGCAGGAACCGCTTCGCCGACAGCCCGCCTCCGAACCTGGTCAGGTTGCCGTCTGCGGCCACCAGCCGATGACAGGGCAGGATGATCGGTATCGGGTTGGCGCCGTTCGCCGCCCCGATCGCCCGCACCGCGCGCGGCACGCCCAGGTGCGCCGCCCAGGCACCATAGCTTTGCGTGCGGCCATAGGGCAGCGTCGGCATGGCGCGCCAGTGCCGGGTCTGAAAATCGGTGCCCGACAGGACCAGGGGGACGTCGAACGTTCGCAACTCCCCGGCGAAATAGGCGGACACTTGGCGCGCCACCTCGGCAAAGGCGCCGGAGGCCTGCCGCCAGGCCGGGTCCGGGCCAAAGGCGCGCGGGCCCTGTGCGAACCCCAGCCGGTGCAGCCCCCTGTCATCGCCGACCAGCAGTAGCGCCCCGATGGGGCTGTCGACAAACCGGTACCGCAGGTTGACCGTCACCGCCGCAGGCTTCCCGGGGAACGCCCGTAAAGCCGCGCAAACCCCGCGTTCAAGGCACGCACGCTGCCGAACCCGGCGGCCTTGGCGATCTCGGCCACCGGCAGGTCAGTGTCGGTCAGCAGCGTCTTGGCCCGGGCCAGCCGCCGGGTCCGGGCCACCTGCGCCGGGCTGGCGCCCAGGTGCTGCGCGAACAACCGGCTCAGGTGGCGCGCGCCCACCCCCAGCCTGCCGGCCAGCGCCGCGACCGTGCCGCCATGGTCCAGCGCCCCGTCCGCAATCAGCCGCAGGGCGCGCGTCACCGTGGCCTGAGTGCCCATCCACGCGGGCGAAAACGGCAGGGTCTCGGGCCGGCACCGCAGACAGGGGCGATAGCCCGCCGCCTCGGCCGCCGCCGCGCTGGGGAAGAACCGTACGTTCCGGCTCAGCGGCGGCTTCACCGGGCAGACCGGGCGACAATAGATGCCGGTGGTGCGGACAGCGGTAAAGAACCGCCCGTCAAAGGCCGGGTCCTTGCGCAGCCGGGCCGCATCGCAGGTGTCGAAATCCAACATGGTCCCAGGATACCGCCGCGGTCCCGGCCGGGACAGCCCCGACGCGATGATCACGTCCGAAACCGTCCACTTGCTTTCATCTTTCCACAAATACTCAAACCGGCGGAACACTCGCCAAGGCCGCGGAACACCTGTATGATAGCGATGTCCTATCAAAACTGACGTTGATAGTCCTGTATCATGATCGCCAAACTCGAAATGCTCATCGCACTCGCCAAGGAACAGCACTTCGGTCATGCCGCCGAGGCGCTGGGCATCACCCAGCCGTCGCTGTCCAACGGGATTCGCCAGTTGGAGGATCAGCTGGGTGTTAAGCTGGTCAACCGTGGCTCCCGCTTTGGCGGCCTGACGCCAGAGGGCCAGCGCGCCCTGGTCTGGGCGCGGCAGATCGTGGGGGACGCCCGCAGGTTGAAACAGGAAATGCGTGCCACCTATGCCGGGCTTGCCGGGCATGTCCGCCTGGCGGTGATCCCGACCGCGCTGACCTGGGCGGCAGAGCTGACCGCGCGCTTCACCGAGCGCCATCCCAGCACCAGTTTCACCGTGTTGTCGCGCTCGTCCGAGGAAATCCTGAAACAGATCGAGAATCTCGATGCCGACGCCGGATTGACCTATCTCGACAATGAACCCTTGGGCCGGATGACCACCACGCCGCTGTACCGCGAGCATTACGCGCTGCTGTGCCGGTCCGATCACGTGCTGGCGCACAAGCACAGCCTGCGCTGGCCCGAGTTGAACGGCATCGCGATGTGTCTGCTGACCCCGGACATGCAGAACCGGCGGATCCTCAACCGCCACCTGATGCAGGCGGGGATCGAAGTTGTGGCCTCGGTCGAAAGCAATTCCACAATCGTGCTGGTATCGAACGTGATCGCCGGGCGCTCTGTCACCGTGTTGCCGGATCACCTGGCGCGGTTTCTGGCGGCGGGGCATGACCTGTGCGTGGTCCCGATCGAGGAAGACAGCGCCGCACCGACCGTCGGCCTGGTGGCGCTGCACCGGGAGCCTTATACCCCGGTCGTGCAGGCGCTGCGCAAACTGGTAGCCGAGATGGCGCGTGATCAATAGCAAATGGCTATCGCTTAACCGAATCTCGATATTGAATCGGACATCAAGCCGGGGCACATGAGGGTCAAACTGTCACAGGTGAGGATGCCATGCCCCGCGACCTGCCGCTGCCTTCTGACGACGACCTGCGCGCACTGGCGCAGGGGTTTCTTGAACTTGAAGGCCCGCTTCTGCCGATCCTGCACGCCATTCAGGACACTTTTGGCGTGGTGCCCGACAACGCCGCGCGCGTGTTGGGCGACGTGCTGAACGTGGGCCGGGCCGAAGTGCATGGCGTCCTCAGCTTCTATCACGATTTCCGCAAGGCGCCGGCCGGGACCCACGTGGTCCGGATCTGCCGCGCCGAAGCCTGCCAATCCATGGGCGGGGTCGCGCTGGCCGAGGCGGTGCTGGCGCATTTCAGGACCGGCTGGCACGGCACCACCGAGGACGGCCAGGTGACGGTAGAGCCGGTGTTCTGCCTGGGGCTGTGCGCCTGCGCGCCGGCGGCGATGGTGGACGACCGGCTGATCGGGCGCGCAACGGTCGAAAAAATCGCGGAGGGCGTGGCATGAGGATCTGGGTTCCGGGCGATGCCGCCGCGAAAGCGCTGGGTGCGGATGCCGTGGCGCAGGCGCTGCAAGCCGAGGCCGAAGCGCGGGGTATCGAGGTGCAGATCACCCGCAACGGCAGCCGGGGCATGATCTGGCTGGAGCCGCTGGTCGAGTTTGAAATCGACGGCGTGCGCCACGGCTTCGGCCCTGCCGGGCCCGCGGATGCCACGGCGATCCTGTCGGGCGACTGCGCAAAGGCGCTGGGCCCGGTCGAGGACCTGGACTGGATGAAACGCCAAACCCGCCTGACCTTTGCCCGCGTCGGCGTGATCGATCCGCTGTCGCTGTCAGAGTACGAAGCGCAGGGCGGGCTGACCGGGCTGCGCCGCGCGATCGCGATGACAGGCGAAGAGATCGTGGCCGAGGTTACCGCAAGCGGGCTGCGCGGCCGTGGCGGCGCCGGCTTTCCGACCGGGATCAAGTGGGACACGGTGCGCAAGGCGCAAGGCCCGCGGAAATACATCGTCTGCAATGCCGACGAAGGTGACAGCGGCACCTTTGCCGACCGCATGCTGATGGAGGGCGACCCGTTCTGCCTGATCGAGGGCATGGCGATTGCCGGGCTGGCGGTGGGGGCGACCAAGGGGTTTGTCTATATCCGGTCGGAATATCCCGATGCCATCGCGGTGATGACCCGCGCTGTCGAGATCGCCCGCGACGCCGGGGTGCTGGGCCAAGTGCTCGGCGCGCGCCATGCGTTCGACATCGAGATCCGCAAGGGCGCGGGCGCCTATGTCTGCGGCGAGGAGACCTCGCTTCTGAATTCGCTGGAAGGCAAGCGCGGGATCGTGCGTGCCAAGCCGCCGTTGCCGGCGCTGGAAGGGTTGTTCGGCAAGCCGACGGTGGTCAACAACGTGCTGTCGTTGGCCACCGTGCCGGTGATCCTTGCGAAAGGCGCTGCGCATTACGCCAGCTTCGGTCTGGGCCGGTCGAAAGGCACGATGCCGATCCAGATCGCCGGCAACGTGGCGCGCGGCGGGCTGTTCGAGACCGCTTTTGGCCTGCCGCTGGGCGAACTGGTGTCCGAGATCGCCGGGGGCACCGCCACGGGCCGTCCGGTCAAGGCGGTGCAGGTCGGCGGGCCGTTGGGGGCCTATTTCGCGCCGCATCAGTTCGACACGGCGTTCGGCTATGAGGAATTCGACGGCGCGGGCGGGTTGATCGGCCATGCCGGGATCACGGTGTTCGACGACGGCGCCGACATGGTCGCGATGGCGCGGTTCGCGATGGAGTTCTGCGCGGTGGAAAGCTGCGGCAAGTGCACGCCCTGCCGGATCGGCGCGGTGCGCGGGGTCGAGACCATCGACCGGATTGCGGCCGGCGACGGCAGCGCGGTGCCGCTGCTGGAAGACCTGTGCGAGGTGATGAAGGATGGCGCGCTTTGCGCGTTGGGCGGCTTCACCCCGTACCCGGTGCTGAGCGCGCTACGGCTGTTTCCCGACGAGTTCGGGGCGGTGAAAGTGGCCGCCGAATGAGCGGTTTCGCCGCCTGCGGCGGCGACCGATGCGGGGGGCCAGCCCCCCGTACCCCCCGGGATATTTCCGGCAAGATGATGTGAGAAGGGTTGGGCCATGAAAGATTTCATCATTCCCTGGGATGACAAGGACATGGGGACGCCCGCCCGGACAGGGGCGCCGGTGTCGCTGATCGTGGACGGGGTCGCGGTGACCGTGCCCGAGGGGACATCGGTGATGCGCGCGGCGGCGGCGGCGGGAATTTCGGTGCCGAAACTGTGCGCGACCGACATGCTGGACGCTTTCGGGTCGTGCCGGCTCTGCGTGGTGGAGATCGAGGGGCGGCGTGGCACGCCTGCGTCGTGTACCACGCCGGTGGCGCCGGGAATGGTGGTGCGCACGCAATCGGACAAGCTGCGCCGTCTGCGGCGCGGAGTGATGGAGCTGTATATCAGCGATCATCCGCTGGATTGCCTGACCTGTGCCGCCAACGGCGATTGCGAATTGCAGGACATGGCCGGTGTCGTGGGGTTGCGCGATGTGCGCTATACCGCGCCGGACAACGCCGCGCTGGCCAATCATTTCGAGTTGCGCAACACCTCGGGCGCGGCCAATCCCCAGTGGGCGCCAAAGGACGAGAGCAACCCCTATTTCACCTATGACCCGAGCAAATGCATCGTCTGTTCGCGCTGCGTGCGGGCCTGCGAGGAGGTGCAGGGTACCTTTGCGCTGACCATCGCCGGGCGCGGATTTGACAGCCGCGTGTCCGCCGGCAGCGGCGTGGACGATTTCCTGTCGTCCGATTGTGTCAGCTGCGGCGCCTGCGTGCAGGCTTGCCCGACCGCGACCCTGCAGGAAAAGACCGTGATCGAGAGGGGTGTGCCGGACCGGTCGGTGGTGACCACCTGCGCCTATTGCGGGGTCGGCTGTTCGTTCAAGGCCGAAATGCAGGGCGATGCGCTGGTCCGGATGGTGCCGTGGAAGAACGGCAAGGCCAACCGGGGCCATAGCTGCGTCAAGGGGCGGTTCGCCTGGGGCTATGCCACCCACCGCGAGCGCATCCTGAACCCGATGATCCGCGACACGATCGACGAGCCCTGGCGCGAGGTCAGCTGGGGCGAGGCGATGGGGTTTGCCGCGCAAAAGATGCGCGGCTTGCAGGAGAAATATGGACGGAAGTCGATTGGCGTGATCACGTCGAGCCGCTGCACCAACGAGGAAACCTTCCTGGTGCAGAAGCTGGCGCGCGCCGTCTTTGGCAACAACAACACCGACACCTGCGCCCGGGTCTGCCATTCGCCGACCGGCTACGGGCTTGGCCAGACCTTTGGCACCAGTGCCGGCACGCAGGATTTCGACAGTGTCGAGAAGACCGACGTGGTGATCGTGATCGGTGCCAACCCGACCGACGCGCATCCGGTCTTCGGTTCGCGGCTGAAAAAGCGGCTGCGGCAGGGGGCCAAGCTGATCGTCGTCGACCCGCGCCGCATCGACCTGGTGAAATCGAACCATATCCAGGCCGCGCATCACCTGGCGCTGCGACCGGGCACCAATGTTGCCGTGGTGACCGCGCTGGCCCATGTCATCGTGAGCGAAGGCCTGATGGATGAGGCCTTCATCCGCGAGCGCTGCGATTGGGACGAGTTCCTGGCCTATGCCGAGTTCGTCAGCAACCCGCGCCATTCCCCCGAGGCGGTCGAGGCGCTGACCAGTGTTCCGGCGGCAGAGTTGCGGGCCGCGGCGCGCACTTTTGCCTCTGGCGGCAACGGCTCGATCTACTATGGCCTGGGGGTGACGGAACACAGCCAGGGCTCGACCACCGTGATGGCGATCGCCAACCTGGCGATGCTGACCGGGAACGTCGGCCGCGAAGGCGTGGGGGTGAACCCGCTGCGTGGTCAGAACAACGTGCAGGGGTCCTGCGACATGGGATCGTTCCCGCATGAACTGCCGGGCTATCGCCACGTCAAGGGCCCCGAGGTGCGGGCGATCTTTGAGCAGGCCTGGGGGGTGTCGATCGACCCCGAGCCGGGGCTGAGAATCACCAACATGCTGGATGCGGCGGTCGATGGCAGTTTCAAGGGGCTGTATTGCCAGGGCGAGGATATCCTGCAGTCCGACCCCGACACCCGCCACGTGGCCGCAGGCCTGGCCGCGATGGAATGCGTCATCGTGCATGACCTGTTCCTGAACGAGACCGCGAACTATGCCCATGTCTTCCTCCCGGGCTCGACCTTTCTGGAAAAGGACGGCACCTTCACCAATGCCGAACGCCGGATCAACATGGTCCGCCGCGTGATGGCGCCACGCAACGGCTATGCCGACTGGGAAGTGACGCAGATGCTGGCTAACGCGATGGGGGCGGGCTGGTCCTATACCCACCCGTCGCAGATCATGGCGGAAATCGCCGCGACCACGCCCAGTTTCGCGGGCGTCACCTATGACAAGATCGAGGCGCTGGGCAGCGTGCAGTGGCCCTGCAACGACAGCGCGCCAGAGGGCACGCCGCTGATGCATGTGGACGGGTTCGTGCGTGGCAAGGGGCGGTTCATCGTCACCGAATATGTCGCGACCGAGGAAAAGACCGGCCCGCGCTTCCCGTTGCTGCTGACCACTGGTCGCATCCTGTCGCAGTACAACGTGGGGGCGCAGACCCGGCGGACCGACAACACCGTCTGGCACGAACGCGACCTGCTGGAAATCCATCCGCATGATGCCGAAAACCGCGGCATCCACGATGGTGATTTTGTCCGGCTTGCCTCACGGTCCGGCGAGACAACGCTGATGGCCAAGCTGACCGACCGGGTCAGCCCCGGTGTGGTCTATACCACCTTCCACCACCCCGACACCCAGGCCAACGTGATCACCACCGACCATTCCGACTGGGCCACCAATTGCCCGGAATACAAGGTGACGGCGGTGCAGGTCAGCCTGTCGAACGGGCCCAGCGACTGGCAAGAGGACTACGCCGCACAGGCGGAACGGTCGCGGCGCATCCTTCCGGCGGCCGAATGAGACAGGCGGCGATCAGCCAGGCCGGGCTTTCGGTCCAGCGTGACGGACGGCGCGCGGTGCTGCGCAGTCTGCCCGACGAGGTGCCGGTGGCCATGGTCTTCAACGGCACCACGCAGGCGGTGATGATGGCCAGCCCCGCGGATCTGTGCGATTTCGCCCGGGGCTTCGCGCGCAGCGAGGGGATCGTGGAAACGGTCGATCAGATCGAGACGCTGGAAATCGTCGAACATGACGCCGGGATCGAAGCGCGCATGTGGCTGGCCGACGACCGGGGCGCGCAGCTCAAGGCGCGGCGCCGTGCCCTGCTGGGCCCGGTGGGCTGTGGTCTGTGCGGAATCGACAGCCTCGAAGCCGCCTTGCGGCCGCTGCCCTGTGTGACCGCCTCGCTTCACCTTGACGCGTCAGAGGTCGCCCATGCCACCGATGCGCTGCGGGCCCACCAGCCGCTGCACGACCAGACCCATGCCGCCCATGCCGCGGGCTTTCTGCAACCGGGGCAAGGCATCGTTTTGGCACGCGAAGACGTCGGCCGCCACAATGCGCTCGACAAGCTGATCGGCGCGCTTGATGCCCGCGGCCTCGACCCGGCCAGCGGCGCGGTGGTCCTGACCAGCCGGGTTTCGGTCGAGATGGTACAGAAAACCGTGATGGCAGGCATCCCCGCGCTGATCGCGGTGTCTGCGCCCACTGCACAGGCCCTGCGGCTGGCTCAGGATGCAGGGCTGACCGTCGCGGCCTTTGCCCGGGGCGGCGGATTCGACCTGTACGCCCATCCCGAACGGATCATAGACGGAGAACGCCATGTCGTCTGACAAGCTGGTCTCGATGGCCAACCAGATCGCCACCTTCTTCCACAGTCAGCCGGGGGCAGACCGCGCGCAGCGCGTGGCAGATCATCTGAATGATTTCTGGGATCCGCGGATGCGCCGCGACCTGATTGCCCATGTGGCCGCCGGCGGCGCGGGTCTTGATCCGCTGGTGCAGGAGGCGATGTCCCACCTGCGCGCGCCTGCTGGCTGAAACTGCGGCCTGCCACGTCTTTTGCTTGCCAAATACCTCGGGGGGATTGGGGCAGCCCCCCCCATGGTGTGACCCGTTGCATGTGGACGCGCCCGACAAACGGCCGCGGCGTGCGGCCGAGCGTCCGGATCAGGGCCCTCAGTCCGCCAGGGCGGTGTCGATCGCGGTGCACAATTTGCCCACCAGTTCGTCGATCTGCGCGTCCTCGATGATGAGGGGCGGGGCCAGCAACACGTGGTCGCCCACAATCCCGTCCAGCGTGCCGCCCATAGGGTAGCAGATCAGCCCCTCGGCAAAGGCCGCGGCCTTGATCCTGGCGTGCAGTTTCCGCGCCGGGTCGAAATGTGTCTTGCTGTCGCGGTCCGCGACGATCTCGATGCCCCGGAACAGACCCCGGCCGCGAATGTCGCCGACATGCGGATGCTGGCCAAGCGCGTCGGTCAGGCAGGACTGCAACAGTTCGCCCTGGAGACGGACACGGGCCATCAGGTCGTGTTCCTCGAATTCGGTCAGCACGGCATTGGCCGCAGCGGCCGCCATGGCGTGTCCCATATAGGTATGGCCATGCTGGAAAAAGCCGGAGCCCGCGGCAATCGCGTCATAAATCTTGCCTGAGGTCATCAGCGCGCCGATCGGCTGGTAACCCGCGCCTAGGCCCTTGGCGATGGTGATCATGTCGGGGGCGACGCCGTCCTCGGCACAGGCGAACAGGTGTCCGGTCCGGCCCATGCCGCACATGACCTCGTCCAGGATCATCAGCACGCCGTGACGGTCGCAGATTTCGCGGATGCGCTTGAGATAGCCTTCGACCGCCGGAACCGCGCCCAGTGTCGCGCCGACGACGGGTTCGGCCACGAAGGCCATCACGGTGTCAGGGCCAAGGCGCTGGATCTCGATTTCCAACTCGTCGGCCACGCGTTGGCCATAGGCCAGGGGCGACTCGTCCTCGGCGCGGCCGCGGTATTCGTAGCACGGGCTGATATGGGTGGTTTCCACCAGCATCGGCGCGAATTGCGCCCGCCGCCAGGCGTTGCCGCCGGTGGCCAGCGCGCCCAGCGTGTTGCCGTGATAGCTTTGCCGCCGGGCGATGACGCGGTGGCGGTCGGGCTGACCGATTTCCAGGAAATATTGCCGCGCCAGTTTCAGCGCCGCCTCCACAGCCTCGGATCCGCCAGACACAAGATAGACCCGGTCGATGCCCTCGGGGGCCGCGGCGACAAGGCGATCCGCCAGTTCCTCCGCCGGGGCGGATGTAAAGAACCCGGTGTGCGCAAACGCCAGCGTGTCCATCTGCGCATGCAGCGCCGCGCGGACCCGTTCGTTGGAATGGCCAAGGCAGGACACAGCCGCGCCGCCCGAGCCGTCAAGGTATCGCTTGCCCGAAGCATCGACCAGGTAACAGCCGTCGCCGGCGACAGCGACAGGGGGCTGGGTCTTGGTACTGCGTCCGAAAATATGGCTCATCCCATCGGTCCTTCCGGGTTGAGGTCACGGGAAAATAAAGCGGTTGCCTTATTTGTTCCGCTTGATAAATCAGTCGCATCAAAAAGCAAGGGGCAATGATGGGTGAGGCGGAAAAGATCGGGCAAGGCCTGACGCGGCTGGCGCAAAACAGCCCGCCCAAGCTGCGCGAACTGGCAGCCTGGGTGCTGGACAATCTGCCTCAGGTGGCGTTCGGCTCGATCCGGGGGCTGGCGGTTCAGGCGGGCAGCAATCCCAACACCGTCATTCGGCTTGCGCGGGAACTGGGCTTCGACGGGTTCGAGGGGTTCAAGGCGGCAGTGCAGGCGCAGTTGCAGGCCGGGGCGAACTATTCCAGCCGCGCCGCGGCGCTGCACAACCGTTCCGGGGCTGAACTGCGCGCGGATCTTGTTGCCGCCAGCCGAGAGAATTTCGAGGCGTTGTTTCACCCCGACACGATGGCGGTGCTGGAATCCTGCGTTGATCCGTTGCTTTCGGCGCGTCGGGTCCATTCTGTCGGAGTGCGCAGTTGTTTTGGTGTGGCGTATTACTTTTCCTACGCCGGGCGCATGGCCTTTGACAATTTCGTCGAGGTGCCGTCGGTGCCCGGTGCGATCCTTGACCAGATGTCCCGGACCGGACCCGAGGATATCGTGGTGATCATCACCTATGCGCACTATTCGCAGGAAGCGATCCGTGCCTGCCAGGTGGCGCGGTCGCGCGGTGCCCGGGTGCTGGCGCTGACCGACAGCTTTTCGGCCCCTGTTGCCCTTGATGCGTGGCAGGTGCTTCGGTTGCCCATGGCGGGGCCACAACTGATGCCCTCGCTGGCGGCGGCTTTCGTCGCGGTGGAAATGCTGCTGGCGGAAATGGCTGCACGCAGCGAAACGGCCGCGGACCGGACCGCCGCGTTCGAGGCGCGGCTTCGCGACTATGGCGGCTATATCTGACCGTGAGCGGGGTTATCCGGCGGCGTTTTCCTTGGCAACGGACACGGCCTTGAGCACGGCCCAGACCTGCTTGCCGGGTTCCAGCCCCAGTGCCTGAACCGACCGGCGGGTGACCCGAGACAGGATCAGGTTGCGCCCGGCACATAGTTGCACCAGCGCGCCGGGGCCGGCCCCCATCCGGATTTCCCTGATCTCGGCGGGCAGGATATTCAGCGCCGAAATCCCTTCGGGGCGCTGCGTGGCCAACATCACATCCTGCGATTCCACGTGGACCCGCAGCGTTACGCCAATGTCGCGTGGCACGCGGGGCAACAGCAGGCGGACGCCCTTGGCATCCAGTTCCGACAGTCCGTCGGCATGGTGCGCGACCACCGTTGCTTCCAGCATCGCCCCGGTGGCGCGCGCGCCCAGCGGTGTCACGGCGGGATCGGACAGGACCTCTGCCGCCTGGCCGATGCGGATGACGCGGCCAGCGTCGAGCGCGACCACCGTGGTGGCCAGGCGGGCCACCTCTGCCGGGGAATGGCTGACATAAAGGATCGGCACCCCGGCTTCGTCCCGAAGCCGTTCGAAATAGGGCAGGATGTCGGCCTTGCGCGCCTCGTCCAGCGCCGCCAGCGGCTCGTCCGCAAGGATCAGTTCGGGCCCCGCCAGCAGCGCGCGGCCAAGTGCAACACGGGAGTTTTCGCCACCCGACAGGGTCGCGGGGCGGCGGGTCAGGAGGTGGGTCAGGCCCAGCATTTCGGCCACCGGTTCCAGCGGTGCCCTGATCTGACCCCGCGGGGCGAACCACTGACCGAAGCGCAGGTTCTGCGCCACGGTCAGGTGCGGGAAAAGCCGTGAATCCTGAAAGACATAGCCCAGTCGCCGCTTGTGCACCGGCACGTTGATGCCCCGGGCGCTGTCGAACAGCACGCGATCACCGATCGCAATGCGCCCGCTGTCGGGGCGCATCAGCCCGGCGACGGCGTTGATCAGCGTGCTTTTCCCCGAGCCGGAGCGGCCAAACAGCACCGTCAGCCCGTCGGGGGCGGTGATGTCGGCATCCAGCGTGAAATCGTCGAACGCCTGTGTGATCCGCAGCGACAGCGTCATTGGCCCGCAACCCGTTTCTGTACCCGCCGCGCCAGAAGTTCCGACACCAGCAGCGCCGAGAGCGCGACACCGACCGACACCAGCACCAGCCGCAGCGCGGCGCCTTCGCCGCCCGGAACCTGAAGGAAGGCATAGATGGCCGAGGGCAGGGTGCGGGTCTGTCCGGGGATGTTCGACACGAAAGTGATCGTCGCGCCGAATTCGCCCATCGCCTTGGCAAAGGCCAGGATTGCCCCCGCGATGATCCCCGGCAGGGTCAGGGGCAGGGTGATCGTCAGAAAGACCCAGAACCGTGGCGCGCCCAGCGTGGCGGCCGCCTGTTCCAGTTTCGGGTCCACCGCCTCGATCGACAGGCGAATGGCGCGCACCAGCAGGGGAAAGGCCATGATCCCGGCGGCCAGTGCCGCGCCGGTCCAGCGAAAGGCAAAGACCACGCCGACCTGTTCCAGGGCCCGGCCCAGCGGGGCCAGCGGCGAAAACGTCATCAGCAGCAGGTAGCCGGTGACGACCGGCGGCAGGATCAGCGGCAGGTGCACGATGCCGTTCAGCAGCGCATGCCCCGGAAACCGCCAGCGTGCCAGCGCATAGGCCACGAAGATCCCCGGCGGCAGCGCGCAAAGCGTCGCCCAGAACGCCACGCGCAGCGACAGGGCCACCGCCTGCCATTCCTCGGGGCCGAGCCAGCCGGTCATTCGACCAGAACGGTAAAGCCCTGCGCCTTGAACGCGGCGCGGGCGGGGGCTGAGGTCAGGTAGGACAGGAAATCGCCCTTGGCCGGGTTCTTGCTGCGCGACAGGGTGGCAGCGGGATAGGTGATCGGCGGATGGCTGTCCGCCGGGAAGGTGGCGACGATGGTCACACGCGGGTCGGCACTGGCATCGGTGGCATAAACGATGCCATAGGGCGCGGCCCCCAGCGCCACCAGTGCAAGCGCCGCGCGCACGTTGTCGGCCTGTGCCACGTGCGGCTCCAGCGTCTGCCAGTGTCCCAGCGTTTCCAGCGCGGCCTTGCCATAGATGCCGGCGGGGACCGCGTCGACCAGCGCCATGGCCAGCTTGCCGCCGTTTAGCCGCACGCTCAGGTCGCCCGACGCAAGGTCGACCGGGGGGGCGTCGGGGTCATGGGCGATCAGCACAAGGCGGTTGGCCAGCAGGTCGATCCGGCTGTCCGCGTCGATCAGCCCATCCGCCTGCAACCTGTCCATCCAGCCCGCGTTGGCCGAGATGAAGACATCCGCCGGGGCACCTTGCTGGATCTGCCGTGCCAGCGCCGACGACCCGGCCAGCGATACGTTCGCGGTGTTGCCGGTTTCGGCATGATACCGCGCGGCGATATCGTCCAGCGCGGTCTTCAGGCTGGCGGCGGCAAAGACGGTCACGTCGGATGCCTGCGCGGCGAAAGGCGCGGCAAGCAGCACCAGAAGCGCGAGGGGGCGGAGGATCATGCGGCGGACCTTCTTGATATGTACGGCGAAACATATCGCGTGAGCACGCCACGATTGCAATCGTTATTCCCCATTGGACATATCGTTTTCGATGCAGGGTGCCAGCATCCCGTGCAGGGCGTCGATTTCCGCCGCGCCGGCCTCGGCCGCGGTGTCTTCGATCTTTCGGTAAAGCGTCAGAACCGTTTGCCCGGTCCCGGTCAACTGCGCGCCACCGCCCTTGGCACCGCCGCGGGCGCTGTCGACCAGCGGGGCGGCAAAGGCGTGGTTCATGTCCTCGACCAGCAGCCAGGCGCGTTTGTAGCTCATGCCCATGGCGCGGCCGGCGGCAGCGATAGAGCCGGTCCGGGCGATCTGCTCCAGCAGGTCGGCCTTGCCGGGGCCCAGCATAACAGGGCCGAAATGCAGGCGCAGACGCAGGCGCGTGTCGGGGGGAAGGTCAGTCATGGCGCGACTATGCGCGCGCCGGATGGGCACGCGCAAGCGGTCGGCACGAAAATGGCCGCCGGACCCCTTGGGAAAGCCCGGCGGCCACAGCCCGGAGGCGGGTCAGCCCTTGGCCGACGGCGCCTCTCTGCTGCCAAGGGTGACGGCTTGCGTCATCTCTTTGCCGCCGCGCAGGAACGTCAGAGTGACCGTTGTGCCCGGTGCATCGCCAGCGATGGCGCGGGTCAGGTCGCGCGGGTTGCCGACCTTGGTCGTATCGACCGACAGAACGATATCGCCCTTTTTCAGCCCGACTTTTTCAGCGGGCGTATCTGGCTGGACGCCGGCGATCATCACGCCGCTGGGGGCGTCCATGCCCAGGGCGGCGGCGACCTCGTCACTGACCGGCTGGATCTGTACGCCCAGCCAGCCGCGTTCGATCGTGCCGTCGTCGGTCAGGTCGGCGACCACGGTTTTCACCATGTCAGACGGCACCGCGAAGCCAAGGCCCACCGAGCCACCATTGGGCGAGATGATCGCGGTGTTCATGCCGATCACCTGCCCGTGTTCATTGAACAGCGGCCCACCCGAATTGCCCTTGTTGATGGCGGCGTCGGTCTGGATGAAGTTGTCGAATGGCCCGGAATTCAGGTCGCGCCCGATGGCGGACACGATGCCGGTGGTCACGCTTTGGCCGACGCCTAGCGGGTTGCCGACGGCCACCACGTTTTCCCCCACTTGCAGCGCGTCGCTGTCGCCAAAGCCCACCGTCGTCAGGTTGTCTGCGTCGATCTTGAGCACTGCGACATCGGTGGCCGGGTCGGCGCCGATCACCTTGGCATCGAAGCTGCGACCGTCGGTCAGGGTGACGGAAACGGTTTCCGCACCGTCGACAACATGCGCATTGGTGACGATCTCACCGTCGGTCGAGATGATAAAGCCGGTCCCGGCACCCTTGATCATGCCGCCGGGACCGTCGCCCTGCATGTCCGGGAAAGGCATGCCGAACCGGCGCTGGAAGTCCTGGAAGGGGAAGCCCTGGGGCATGTTGCCCATGCTGACGTTGCCGCCCTGGACCTGCTTTGTGACTTCGATCATCACCACAGCGGGCGAAACCTGTTTGACCAGATCGACGTAGCCACCGGTGACCGGGGCGGCGGCCATGGCGCCCCCTGCGCCGTGACCGATCGCGGTGATGCCGCCGATCCCCAGCGCCGTGGCAACCGCCAGGGCCGAGACAAAGCGGGCCGGTGTGCGTTTCAGGGTATCCATGTCGGGTGCTCCTTTATCTGTCGAATGGATCGGCCGGGACTGTCTGCCCGGGATCGTTCGAAGGTGGCGGCCTTGAATTGCAGGAAAACCGCTGAAAGATTGCAAATACGTAATCTGGCTCACATCGGGGTGAGGTGCGCTTGATCCCGCGCGTCAGCTGCGGTTGATCTTTGGGGCATCCCGCCCTCATATCAAAAGGGCACCTGGCAGGAACCCAAGGCCCATGTCATTGAAACTGCTTGTCGTCGAGGACGACCCCACCACCGCCGATTTCATCACCCGCGGCTTCAACGAGGAAGGCGCAGCGGTGGATCGCCTGGACAACGGGCGCGATGCGCTGGCGCAGGCGATGGCGGGCGGCTACGACGTGATGGTGATCGACCGAATGCTGCCCGATCTTGACGGGCTGTCACTGCTCAAGGCGCTGCGGGCGGCCAATGTTGCCACGCCCGCGCTTTTCTTGACCTCGCTTGGCGGGGTCGAGGACCGGATCGAAGGGTTGCGCGCGGGCGGCGACGACTATCTTGTGAAACCGTTCTCGTTTGGCGAACTGTCCGCGCGGGTGCAGGCGCTGGGACGCAGGCCGCCGTTGCAGCAGGCCGAAACGGTGCTGCGGGCGGGCGATCTGGAAATGGACCTTCTGGCGCGCACGGTGACACGGGCGGGCCAACGGATCGACCTGTTGCCGCGCGAATTTTCCCTGCTTGAACACCTGTTGCGCCGCAAGGGTCGGGTGCAGACCCGCACGATGTTGCTGGAATCGGTTTGGGGGATCCATTTCGATCCGCAAACGAACGTGGTCGAAACCCATATCAGCCGATTGCGCGCGAAGGTGGACAAGCCCTTTGACAAGGACCTGATCACCACGGTGCGGGGTGCCGGTTACCGGATCGGGGACTGAGATGCGGTTGTCGCGCCTGTTGCGGTCAACGCCCATCCGTCAGGCCGGTCTGCTGATTGCCGTGGTCGCGGTGGTCACGCTGGCGACGCTGGGCGGCGCCTTTCTGAAGATGCGCAGCGACTTGCAGGCGGGATTGCGCGCCGACCTGACGCGGGAACTGGCGGGTTTCGACGTGTCGGCCACGCCGGGGGCGCTGGCCACGTTGGTCGATGCGCGGGCGCGGGCCACCGATCCGGCACGCACGATCTTTGCCTTTGTCGGCGATGACGGGCGGTTCGCCGGAAACGCGCGGGTGCGGATCACCGACACCGAGGTCACGCTGAGTGAAGCCTCGCCCCGCCAGCCGCTGTCACAGGCGGGCTATATGCACGAAATGCGGCGGTTGTCGGGGGGCGTGCTGATCGTGGCGCAAAGCCTTCAGCCGGTGCGGCAGTTGGCGGAAACGTTTCTTGGGCTGGTGGTGTTCAGCCTGGTGCCGACGGTCCTGATTTCCCTGGGGCTGGCCGCGCTGGTCGCGGGCCGCGCCGCGCGGCGGGTCGAGGCGCTGGAGGCCACGCTGAACCGCATTGCGGGCGGCGATCTGGCCGCCCGGGTCGAGGTTGCGCGGGAAGAGGATGACCTGACCCGCATCGGGCGCGGGCTGAACCGGATGGCCGAGAAACAGCAGGCCGCGACCGAGGCGCTGCGGCAGGTGTCGTCAGACATCGCGCATGACCTGCGCACCCCGTTGCAACGCATTGCCGTCTTGCTAGAGGATTTGCAGACCCACTTGCCCGACGACAGTCGCGCGGCCGAATTGGCCAGCCGCGCCTCGGACGAGGCGGCGCGCGCGGTGTCGGTCTTCCGGTCGCTGTTGCAGATCGCGCAGATCGAAGGCGGCAGCCAGGCGCAGCACTTCAAACCCTTCGACCTTTCCCAGACCGCGCGCGCGATCGCCGAGCTTTACCAGCCGATGGCCGAAGATCGCGGGGACCGGTTCGTTCTGGAGGTCCCGGAGCGACCGGTGACGGTGACGGGGGACGCCAACCTTGTCGGGCAGGCGCTGTCCAACCTGATCGAAAACGCGCTGCGCCATGCTCCGGCGGGCGGCACGCTGACGGTGGTGGTGCGGGCGCGCGGCGCGGGTGGTGTCCTGGTCGTGTCCGACACTGGCCCGGGCATTCCGGGTGCGGAACGGGACAAGGTGCTGCGGCGGCTTTACCGGCTGGAACAAAGCCGCACGACCCCGGGTCACGGGCTGGGCCTGTCGCTGGTGGCCGCCGTGGCGGCGCTTCATGACGCGGACCTGACCTTGTCCGACAACGCGCCCGGCCTGCGAGTCAGCCTGCGGTTCCCGGGCTAGGCGTCAGGCCTGTGGCAACTGCAAACCCTCGATATCCGGCAAATGGTCGCCCGCGTTGTTCTTGAGCCAGGTCAGAACCGAAACGGCGGTCTGGGTCAGTTCTACCCCGGCGGGATAGACCACGAACCAGTGCCGGATGATCGGCAGTCCCGGAATCGCCACCGCCACGAGGCGGCCGGCTTTCAATTCGTCATAGACCGTGTGGCCGGACAGGATGGCGACCCCCAGCCCGGCGATCACCGCCTGCTTGATGGTTTCGTTCGAATCCATCTCGATTCTCGCAAAGTCCTGCCCGCGGCCAAGCTCATCAAGGAACCTCATGGTCAGGATCCGGGTGCCCGATCCGCTCTCGCGCATGATGAAGGTCTGCGACAGAATGTCTTTGACCTCTCTCGGGCCGTCGATCAGGGGGTGATCCGGGGGCGCCACCATGAGGTGGGGATGCTCTCCGATGACGTTGGCGTGCACCTCTGGCAGACGCGGCGGGCGGCCCATGATCGCCAGATGTAGTTCCCCGGCTGTTAGCGCTGCCAAGATCTCGGAACGATTGCCAATTTTCAGGATCACCTCGACATCCGGAAGCGCGCTGCGCAGCAGCGCAACCAGGCGCGGAGCGAAGTACTTTCCGGTGCTGACGACCCCCAGAACAACGATCCCGGACAGGCCTTTTCCAAGGGAATCAATCTCATGTACCGCGTTTTCCAGTGCCGCGCGCAACTTGTGCTGCGCCCGCAAAAGAACCTCTCCCTCTGGGCTGGGCGTAAAGCCTTCGGCACCATCGCGCCGCAACAGGCGGCAGCCAAAGCTGGTCTCAAGTTGCTTGATCTGGTTGTGAACCGCGGGCGGGGTCAAGGACAGGTTCGACGCGGCCACAGAGATCGATCCGGTTTCGGAAACGACCTGAAGGGCGCGCAACTGTTTGAGGGTGACTGTGTCTAGTCTTTTCAAGATTTTCTAATCCCGCTTCGAAACTTTTAAATTTCCTTACAATTCACTTTTCCCGATATCAAGGCTGACGAAACCCAAGGAGAGGAGGCCTTGAGCGTGGACCACTTAAGCGACATGCCGGCTGGCCGTTGCCCGGAAGACCTTACACCCGCCATCGACGCCATGTGCAAGGTGGCCAAGGACGTTGCGCGACTGATCGCGCTTGGCGGTATCGAGTCCAAGCTGGCGGAAGCGGTTGGCGACAACTTCGGCGGCGATCAGCAAAAGGCCCTGGACGTGATTGCCGATGACGCCTTTGCCGAAGCGCTGCAGGGCACCGGTGTCCGCTGGTACGCCTCGGAAGAGCAGGATGTGGTTGTCGAAATCGACACCGACGGCACCCTGGGCCTGGCGATCGACCCGCTGGACGGTTCGTCCAACATCGACTGCAACGTCTCGATCGGCACGATCTGGGGCATCTCGCCCGCCGCCGAGAGCGGCGAGGAAACCTTTCTGGTCGCGGGCAAGAACCTGCGCGCAGCCGGCTATTTCATCTACGGCCCGCAAACCGCCCTGGTGGTGACCTTCGGCGATGGGGTGATGGAATTCATCCTTGATCCGCGCGATGGTCTGTTCAAGCTGGTCAACGAGCGGATGATGATCCGCGAGGACTCGGTCGAATTCGCCATCAACGCCTCGAACTACCGTCACTGGCCAAAACCGGTGCGCGCCTATGTCGACGATTGCATCGCCGGCACCGAAGGCCCGCGCGAACGCAATTTCAACATGCGCTGGGTCGCGTCGCTGGTGGCCGAAACCCACCGCATCATCAGCCGTGGCGGCATTTTCCTGTATCCGGGCGACGACCGGAAAGGGTACGAACAGGGCCGTCTTCGCATGATCTATGAATGCGCGCCGATCGCAATGCTGGTGGAGCAGGCCGGCGGCCGCGCCACCAACGGGCTGGATCGCATCCTTGACCGGTCGGTTACGGAACTGCACGCACGCACGCCGTTTGTCTTCGGCACCGCCGACAAAGTGGACCGCGTCGCAGCCTATCATGACCTGCCCGAGCAGGAAGTCTCTGCGCTTTTCGGCAGCCGCGGCCTGTTCCGCGTCTGACAGCGATAAAAAACGACCAGCGGCACTGACCGTTTTCCCAAAGGAATACCCATGTCACGCAAGCATCCGATCATTTCCGTCACCGGTTCCTCTGGCGCAGGCACCACCACGGTGAAATCCACCTTCGACCAGATCTTCCGCCGCGAAGGGTTCAACGCGGTTTCGATCGAAGGCGACGCCTTCCACCGCTTTGACCGCGCCGCGATGAAGGCAGAGCTTCAGCGCCGCTATGAAGAAGGCGACCAGACGTTCAGCCACTTCTCGTACGACGCCAACGAACTGGCCAAGCTGGAAGAAGTGTTCCGCACCTACGGCGAAACCGGCAAGGGCGAAACCCGCCACTATATCCATGACGACAACGAAGCCGAGCGTTACGGCGCCGCCCCCGGCACGTTCACCGAGTGGTCGTCCTTCGAGGACGGGTCTGACCTGCTGTTCTACGAAGGCCTGCACGGCGCGGTTGTGAACGAAGAGGTCAACCTGGCCAAATACGCCGATCTGAAAATCGGCGTGGTGCCGGTCATCAACCTGGAGTGGAT
This sequence comes from Mesobacterium hydrothermale, assembly GCF_035818635.1. NCBI lineage: Bacteria > Pseudomonadati > Pseudomonadota > Alphaproteobacteria > Rhodobacterales > Roseobacteraceae > Mesobacterium > Mesobacterium hydrothermale. Next base: position 53,727 of record NZ_JAYLLH010000012.1, read on the forward strand.
CCAGAAGATCCACCGCGACAAGGCGCAGCGTGGCTATACCACCGAGGCGGTGACCGACACGATCCTACGCCGCATGCACGCCTATGTGCACTGCATCTGCCCGCAGTTCATCGAAACCGACGTGAACTTCCAGCGCGTGCCGGTGGTCGATACCTCGGATCCGTTCTGCGCCCGCTGGATCCCCACCGCCGACGAAAGCCTTGTCGTGATCCGGTTCAAGAACCCGCGCGGCATCGACTTCCCGTATCTGACCTCGATGATCCACGACAGCTGGATGAGCCGTGCGAACTCGATCGTCATCCCGGGCGGCAAGATGGACCTGGCGATGCAGCTGATCTTTACGCCGATGGTTCACCGTCTGGTCCACGAATCCAAGCGCGCCTGAGGAGGAGACGCCATGAACACCCACAGCACGCCAGTCGCGTCGGAACAACTGATGGCCAATGCCATTCGCGTTCTGGCCATGGACGCGGTTCAGGCCGCCAATTCGGGCCACCCCGGTGCGCCCATGGGCATGGCCGATGTCGCCACCGTCCTGTTCAACCGGTTCATGAACATCGACCCCAGCGCCGACAAATGGGCCGACCGCGACCGCTTTGTCATGAGCGCGGGCCACGGATCGATGCTGGTCTATGCCATAAACCACCTGCTGGGCTATGACGACATGGACATGGACCAGTTGCGCAACTTCCGCCAGATGGGCGCGCGCACCGCGGGTCATCCGGAATATGGTCACGCCAAGGGCATCGAAACCACCACCGGCCCGCTGGGGCAGGGGATTTCGACCGCAGTTGGCATGGCGCTGGCCGAACGCATGCTGAACGCCCGGTATGGCGACGACCTGGTCGATCACTATACATATGTGATCGCGGGCGACGGCTGCCTGATGGAAGGCATCAGCCACGAAGCCATCGACATGGCCGGCCACATGAAGCTGGGCCGCCTGATTGTGCTGTGGGATGACAACGGCATTACCATCGACGGTGGCACCGACATGTCGACCTCGACCGACCAGCAGGCGCGCTTTGCCGCCAGCGGCTGGCACGTGCAGGGCGTCGATGGCCACGACCCCGACGCCGTCGCCAAGGCGATCGAGGCCGCCCGCGCCGATGACCGTCCTTCGATGATCGCCTGCAAGACCATCATCGGTTTCGGCGCGCCCAACAAGCAGGGCAGCCATTCGGTTCACGGCGCGCCGCTGGGTGACGCGGAAATCGCCGCTGCCCGCGAAGGCATGGGCTGGGACCTGCCGCCGTTCGAAATGCCGCAAGAGGTCTATGACGGTTGGCACGCGATTGCTGCCCGCGGTCGCGCGGCCCGCGAAGCCTGGGTTGCGCGCCTGGCCAAGAGCGACAAGAAAGACGCGTTCCGCGCCGATTTCGCGCCGGTGGATGCCGCCGCGCTGGACGCCTCGATCAACGCATTCAAGCACCAGATCAGCGAAAGCGCCCCCAAGGTTGCCACCCGCAAGTCCAGCGAAATGGCGCTGGAGGTGGTCAATGGCTGCCTGCCCAACACCGTGGGCGGGTCTGCCGACCTGACCGGCTCGAACAACACCAAGACCTCGGGCATGACCCCGGTCAAGTCGGCGGACTACAGCGGCAACTACATGCACTATGGCATCCGGGAACACGGCATGGCCGCGGCGATGAACGGGATCGCGCTGCACGGTGGGCTGAAGCCCTATGGCGGCACCTTCCTGGCCTTTGCCGACTACATGCGCGGCTCGATGCGCCTGTCGGCGCTGATGGGGGTGCCGGTGGCCTATGTGCTGACCCACGACTCGATCGGGTTGGGCGAAGACGGGCCGACCCACCAGCCGGTGGAAACCGTCGCCAGCCTGCGCGCCATGCCGAACATGCTGGTGTTCCGCCCCGCCGATACCGTGGAAACCGCCGAGGCCTGGCAGATCGCGATGACCGAGGAAACCACGCCCTCCGCGTTGTGCCTGTCGCGGCAGAACCTGCCGACCGTGCGCACCACGCACAGCGACGCGAACTTGACCGCCAAGGGCGCCTACGTCCTGCGCGACACCGATGGTGCCCGCGACGTGACCCTGATCGCCACCGGCTCTGAGGTCGAGATCGCCATCGCAGCCGCCGAAGCGCTGGCCAGCGACGGGATCAAGGCGGCGGTGGTCTCGGCCCCGTGTTTCGAGCTTTTCGCCAAGCAGGACGCGGCCTATCACGCCGAGGTTCTGGGCGATGCGCCCCGGATCGGGATCGAAGCCGCCATCCGCCAGGGCTGGGACCTGCTGCTGCGCCCCGAAGACGGGTTTGTCGGCATGACCGGTTTCGGGGCATCGGCCCCGGCGCCCGAGCTTTACCGCCATTTTGGCATCACCCCCGAGGCCACCGCCGACCTGGCGCGCAGCCTTTGCAAGTGAGGACATAATCCATGACGATCAAGATTGGTATCAATGGTATGGGCCGGATTGGCCGCTGTACCTTCAACCACATTGCAGAAAGCGGCCGGAACGACATTCAGGTCGTCAAGATGAACGCCACCGGGCCGATTGAAACCAACGCCCACCTGCTGCGGTATGACTCGGTTCATGGCCGGTTCCGCGGCGATATCCGGGTGGACGGCAACACCATGGACGTGGGCAACGGTCCGATCGAGGTGATGTCGACCTACAACCCCGAAGAACTGGACTGGTCGGGCTGCGACGTGGTGCTGGAATGCTCGGGTGTGTTCAACTCGAAGGAGCAGACCCAGATTCACGTCAAGAACGGCGCCAAGTCGGTGCTGATCTCGGCCCCGGCCAAGGGCGTGGACAAGACCATGGTCTTTGGTGTGAACCACCGCGATCTGACCAAGGACCAGATTTTCGTGTCGAACGGCTCTTGCACCACAAACTGCCTGGCGCCTATGGCCAAGGTCCTGAACGACACAATCGGCATCGAGCAGGGCATCATGACCACCGTGCACAGCTACACCGGCGATCAGCCGACGCTGGACCGTCGCCACAAGGACCTGTACCGCGCCCGCGCTGCGGCGATGTCGCTGATCCCGACCTCGACCGGGGCCGCCGCCGCGATTGGCGAAGTGCTGCCAGAGTTGAAGGGCAAGCTGGACGGCTCTGCGATCCGGGTGCCGACGCCGAATGTCTCTGCCGTCGACCTGACCTTTGTCGCCAGCAAGGACGTGACCGTCGCCGACATCAACGAGATCATGGCCGAGGCCGCCGCCGGCTCCATGCATGGCGTGATGAGCTATGAGACCGAGCCCAAAGTGTCGGTCGACTACAACCACGACAGCCACAGCTGCAACTTTGCCAGTGACCAGACCAAGATCATGGGCACGCGGCTGGTGCGCGTGATGGCGTGGTACGACAACGAATGGGGCTTCAGCTGCCGCATGGCAGACAACGCCGTGCACATGGGCCGCGTGATCGGCTGAGACCGGAACAGACAGGAGAGAACGACAAATGGCACTCATCACCCTGCGCCAGCTGCTGGATCACGCCGCCGAGTACGGCTATGGCGTTCCGGCCTTCAATATCAACAACATGGAACAGGGCCTTGCAATCATGCAGGCGGCGCAGAAATGTGACAGCCCGGTCATCATGCAGGCCAGCCGCGGCGCCCGGTCCTATGCCGGCGACATCATGCTGAGCCACATGATCCAGGCCCTGTCGGAAATGTATCCCGACATTCCGATCTGTATGCACCAGGACCATGGCAACAACGAACAGACCTGCCTGTCGGCGATCAAGCACGGCTTCACCTCGGTGATGATGGACGGCTCGCTCAAGGCTGACATGAAGACCCCCGCCGACTGGGACTACAACGTCGACATCACCCGCCGCGTGGCCGAGATGGCGCATTGGGTCGGTGCGTCTGTCGAAGGCGAACTGGGTGTTCTGGGTTCTCTGGAAACCGGCGAGGCAGCGCAGGAAGATGGTTCGGGTGCCGAAGGCAAGCTCAGCCATGACCAGTTGCTGACCGACCCGGACGAGGCGGCCGAGTTCGTCAAGATGACCAAGGTCGACGCGCTGGCGATTGCCTGCGGCACGTCGCACGGGGCGTACAAGTTCAGTTCCAAACCGACCGGCGAAACGCTCGCGATTTCGCGGATCGAGGAAATCCACGCCCGTATCCCGGACGTGCACCTTGTCATGCACGGTTCGTCGTCGGTGCCGCAATACCTGCAGGACCTGATCAACGATTTCGGCGGCGAGATGCCCCAGACCTACGGCGTGCCGGTCGAGGAAATCGAGCGCGGCATCAAGTCGGGTGTGCGCAAGGTCAACATCGACACCGACAACCGGATGGCCATCACCGGCCAGTTCCGCAAGGTTGCGATGGAGAAAAAGACCGAATTCGACCCGCGCAAGTTCACCATCCCCGCCATGCAGGAAATGGAAAAGCTGTGCCTGGATCGTTTCGAACGGTTCGGCACCGCCGGCAACGCGTCCAAGATCAAGGTCATCGACCAGGACGAAATGGCCAAGCGCTATGCCTCGGGCGCACTTGACCCGCAGGTGGCGCCGAAAGCCGCAGCCGAGTAACGGCTTGCCAAGAGCGGCATGGCGGGGCTACCCCCGCCGTGCCAGCAACATTGCCCAAGGAGGAGTGGCAAGATGTCCTTTGACCGTTCGATCAAGATCGCCCCGTCGATCCTGTCCGCCGATTTTGCCAATTTCGGTGCCGAGATCCGCGCCATCGAGGCGCAGGGCGCCGACTGGGTCCATGTCGACGTGATGGACGGCCATTTCGTGCCGAACCTCACTTTCGGCCCGCCCGCCGTCAAGGCGTTCCGCCCGCACGTCAAGACCTTCATGGACGTGCACCTGATGATCGCCCCGGTGGACCCTTATATCGAGGCCTATGCCGAGGCCGGTGCCGACATGATCGTCGCCCACTGGGAAGCCGGCCCGCACCCGCACCGCACGCTTCAGGCGATCAAGGCGCAGGGCGTCAAATGCGGCATCAGCCTGAACCCGGGCACCCCCGCATCGGTCATTTCCGAGCTGCTGGACCTCGTCGACATGGTTCTGGTGATGAGCGTCAACCCCGGTTTCGGCGGTCAGAAGTTCATCCCCACCAGTATCGAAAAGGTGCGCCAGGTGCGTGAAATGATCGGCGACCGTGAAATCCACATCCAGGTGGATGGCGGTGTCGATCCGACCACCGTTGGCCCGCTGGTTGCTGCCGGGGCCGATTGCTTCGTTGCGGGCTCTGCCGTGTTCAAGGGCGGGTCTGTCGACAACCCCGATGTCTATGGCGCCAACATCCGCGCGATCCGCGACGCCGCGGAAGGCGCGCTGAAGGCGGCCTGAGGCATGGCGGTTACCCCCCCTGTCTGTGACTTCGGCTGGGCGGCGGCGGATTTCGCGCTGCCCGGCACCGACGGCAAGACCTGGACCCTTGCCGACGTGAAGGGTGAAAAGGGCACGCTGGTGATGTTCATCTGCAACCACTGCCCCTATGTGCTGGCCGTGATGGACCGCATCCTGCGCGATGCGCGCGACCTGCAGGCCATGGGCATCGGCGTGGTCGCGATCAGCGCCAATGACGCCGAAAGCTATCCCGCGGACAGCTTTGACAACATGAAAGTCTTCGCCCAAGATCGCGGCTTTACCTTCCCCTATCTCTATGACGAAAGCCAGGACGTCGCCCGCGCCTATGACGCGGCCTGTACGCCGGATTTCTTCGGCTTCGACGCCGGGCTTGGTCTGCAATACCGCGGCCGCCTGGATGCCAGCCGCAAAGAAGCCGGCCCGCCCGACCTGCGCCGCGACCTGTTCGAGGCGATGAAGCAGGTTGCCGAAACCGGTCAGGGGCCCGCGGATCAGATCCCCTCCATGGGGTGTTCAATCAAATGGAAGGCGGCATAACCATGGCCCGTATCGTATTCGACCTAGACGGCACGCTGATCGACAGCGCGCCGGACATTCACGGCATCGCCAATGCCCTGCTGGCCGAAGAGGGGATCGACCCGATCACGCTGGCCCAGGCGCGCGATTTCATCGGCAACGGCGCGGCGGTGTTCGTCAAGAAAATGCGCCTGGCCTGCGGCATTCCCGACAGCGAGCAGGACCGGCTGCACGAGGCCTTCGTCGGGCGCTATGACGATGCGGTCAACCTGACCGTGCCGTACCCCCATGTCGAAGCCGCGCTGAAGGCGCTGAAGGCCGAGGGGCATATCCTTGGCATTTGCACCAACAAGCCGATCCGCCCGACCCACGCGGTACTGAAGCACCTGAAGCTCGATGGCTATTTCGACACGTTCTGGGGCGGCGACAGCCTGCCCACGCACAAGCCCGACCCGGCGCCGCTGTTCGCCGCGTTCGAGGCGCTGGGCGATGGCCCGATGCTTTATGTCGGGGACAGCGACGTGGACGCGGGCACCGCTGTGAACGCCAAGGTGCCGTTCCTGCTGTTTACCGAAGGCTACCGCAAGCAGCCGGTCGCCGAGATGCCGCATGACGTGGCGTTTTCCGACTTTGCCGACCTTCCGGGGATCGTGGCGCAGATGCTGGTGGATGCCGCATGACGATCGAGGCGCTGATCTTCGACGTGGACGGCACGCTTTCGGAAACCGAAGAGGCGCATCGCGCCGCGTTCAACCAGACCTTCGACGCCCATGACATGGGCTGGCACTGGACACGCGCGGATTACACCCGGCTGCTGAAGACCACCGGCGGCAAGGAACGGATGCGCGCCCATCGCGATGCCGAGGGGCTGGACGGCCCCGACGACGACACGATCGCGGCGCTGCACAAGGAAAAGACCGCGCGCTATGCCGCGCTGGTCGAAAGCGGCGGGCTGGGGCTGCGCCCCGGCGTGGCCGACCTGATCTTCCGGGCGCGCGCGGCCGGTCTGCGCGTGGCCGTGGCCACCACCACCAACCGCCCGAACGTCGAGGCGCTGTGCCGGTCCTGCTGGGGCAAAGAGGCGGAAGAGGTGTTCGAGGTCATCGCCGCCGGCGACGAGGTCGCCGCCAAGAAACCCGCGCCCGACGTGTTCCAGCTTGCGCTGGACCGGCTGGGCATCACCGCCGACAAGGCGCTGGCGTTCGAGGACAGCCGCAACGGTGTGCTGTCCGCCACGGGGGCGGGGATCGCCACCATCGTCACCCCGTCGGCCTATACCGAAACGGATGATTTCAGCGGCGCCGTGGCGATCATCGCGGACCTGACGGAACCGCACTGGCCCGAGGTTCTGGCCGACGCGATGGGGCAGGGTGCCAACGCCTGAGCCTTTCGTCGATGCTGAAAGCGCCCGGCCCCGCGTGCCGGGCGCTTTTGCGTTTGCCGCCTAAGACCAAAGTGGAATTTCCGTGCCCGCGTGGCTTGCCTAGTCTGACCCGAGGCGCGGTGCCTGTCCGGCCCCGCCGCAAGGGAGGACATACCATGCTCAAGCACATCCTGTGCGCCGCGGCCCTGTGGCTGGGCGCGACCACGCTGGCCCAGGCGGATATGCCGGTGCTGCGCGCCGCCATGCTGGAAACCGGCACGGTGAACTGGGAACTGGACACGATCAAGCACAACGGGTTCGACGCCGCGAACGGGTTCGATTTGCAGGTGCAAGGCATGGCGGGCAACCCCGCGACCCGCATCGCGTTCCAGGCGGGCGAGGCCGATCTTATGGTGGCCGACTGGATCTGGGTGGCGCGGCAGCGCGCGGCCGGCAAGGATTACGTCTTCGTGCCCTATTCCAAGGCGGTGGGGGCGCTGCTGGTTGCCGCGGACGACCCGGCACGGACACTGGCCGACATGGCAGGCCGCAAGATCGGCATCGCGGGCGGGCCCGTCGACAAAAGCTGGCTGATCCTGCGCGCCTATGCCCGGCAGGCGTATGGCATGGACCTTGCGGCGGAAACCGAACAGGTCTTCGGCGCGCCGCCGCTGATTTTCAAGGCGGGCCTGTCGGGTGACATCGACGGGGCGATCAATTTCTGGCACTTCGCCGCAAAGATGGAGGCCAAGGGCATGCGCCCGCTGATCACCGTGTCCGACGCGGCCATGGCGCTGGGGCTGGACCCGGAGGTGCCGCTGCTGGGCTATGTCTTTCACGGGGCGATGGTGGCCGAACACCCCGAGCTTGTCGCGGGGTTTGTCGCCGCCTCGCGCGCAGCCAAGGATGCGCTGGCCACCGATCCCGCCGCGTGGGACCGTTTGCGCCCGATGATGCGGGCCGCATCAGATGCCGATTTCGCGGCGCTGAAAGCCGGGTTTCTGGCCGGGATCCCGGCCCCCGGTCCGATCGACACCGACGCCGCCGCGAAGATGCTGCACCTGATGGCCGAACTGGGGGGCGAAAAGCTGGTCGGCGCGGCGGACAGTCTGCCCGAGGGCGTCTTTGTCCAGCCGCTGAACTGACATGTGGGTCGGTCGCGCAGCCTCTTTGCTGATCATGCTGGGTGCCTGGGCGCTGGCGGCGCATTGGGTGGCCGACCCGCAGACCCTGCCCACGCCGTTGACCGTGGGCGGGATCATCGTGACCGAAGCGCGCAACGGGGATTTGGCCCACCACATGATCGCCACGCTGGGCCGCGTTACCGCGGCCTTTCTGCTGGCCATGTCTGCGGGGCTGGCCGCCGGGCTGGCGCTGGGGCGCAGGCCGGGGCTGAATGCCTGGGTCGACAACCTGCTGGTGGTGATGCTGAACCTGCCCGCGCTGGTGGTGATCGTGCTGTGCTATGTCTGGATCGGGCTGAACGAGGTCGCGGCGATCACCGCGGTCGCGCTGAACAAGATCCCGATGGTGACATTGATGATCCGCGAAGGCGCGCGGGCGGTGGATGCCCAACTGTCGGCGATGGTACGGGTCTACCGTCCGTCTGCGGTGATCGTGCTGCGCGACGTGATGCTGCCGCAGATGGCCCCGCAGATCGCCGCCGCCGGCCGGTCCGGGCTGGCGCTGATCTGGAAGATCGTGCTGGTGGTGGAATTCCTGGGCCGCCCGGACGGGGTCGGCTTTCAGATCCACCTCGGGTTTCAACTGTTCGACGTGGGACTGGTGCTGGCCTATGCGCTCTGCTTCGTGGTGGTGATGCTGTGTGTCGAAGGCGCGATCCTGCGCCCGTGGGAAGCCCGCGCCAACCGCTGGAGGCTGGCGTGATCCGGGTCTCGCTGAACCGCAAGGGGCAAGGCGCTGTGCCGGTGCTGGGTCCGATGGAACTGTTGGTGCCACCGGGTGAAACCGCAGCGATCCTGGGGCCGTCGGGGGTGGGCAAGTCCACGCTTCTGCGGATCGTGGCGGGATTGGACAGCGCGTTTGACGGCACGCGGCAGGTGCCCGGGCGTCTGGGCGTGGTGTTCCAGGAACCCGCGCTGTTGAAATGGCGCAGCGTGGTCAAGAACCTGACGCTGATGACGGGTGTGTCTCGGGCCGGTGCCCTTGACCTGCTGGCAGAGGTCGGGCTGTCAGGCAAAGCGCATCTGTTCCCCGGCCAGCTGTCGCTTGGTCAGCAACGCCGCCTGTCCATCGCCCGCGCGCTGGCGGCAGAGCCGCAGGTGCTGCTGCTTGATGAACCCTTCGCGTCGCTTGACCCCGCGCTGGTCGCGGACATGGCGATGCTGATCCGCCGCGCGGTGCGGGGCCGTGGCGCGACCTGCCTGCTTGTCACGCACAGCCTGAACGAGGCGCAGATGCTGGCCGACAAGTCGTACCGGCTGATCGGCCAACCGGCCCGGCTGGTGCCGTTGGAAAGCCGGTTAGAGCCTTTGCGGCGTGCGGTTTCCGGCGACTGATCCGGACCGCTTGAAAGGGGGCGGTCGGGCCTTGTGCTTTGGTCGCATCCGGTGAGATCGGAAAGCCGGGCGGCTGCTGATGCGATAGATTGAAAGCGGCGCACAACCGACTGAAAAAGATATATTTATGTGATGAAATATACTTGGGAATTGTCCCGGCTTCCCCCGGTGTGGGCCCCCCGTGCGATCCAGGGAAAAGCCGCTACGACCATGGTCCAATTTGCCCCTTCATCCGTCGCTCATAAGGTCCAAACCATCGCCGGAGACCGGGTGCGCAGAGCCGCTGCTCATCCCCTCCGGGACGCTGAATTCAACATCACTGTTCCATGGGAGGACTGACATGAACGTACAATCCGCACGCCAGATGAGCGCCGCTCTCGATACCACGCACCTTGGGGTCGCGTTCCCGTTCAAGGCGCGTTACGGCAACTTCATCAACGGCCAGTTCGTCGAGCCGAAGTCGGGCCAGTATTTCGAAAACACCACGCCGATCACCGGCGAAGTGATCTGCGAATGCGCCCGGTCGAACGCCGATGACATCGACGCAGCCCTGGACGCGGCACATGCGGCGTTCCCGGCCTGGGGCAAGACCTCGACCACGGAACGGTCGAACATGCTGCTGAAGATCGCGGACATCATGGAGGCCAACATCAACCTGCTGGCGGCGGCGGAAACGCTGGACAATGGCAAGCCGATCCGGGAATCCATCGCCGCCGACGTGGCGCTGGGGATCGACCACTGGCGGTATTTCGCGGGCTGCATCCGCGCCGAAGAAGGGCATATCTCGGAAATCGACGCGACCACCTATGCCTATCACATCCCCGAGCCGCTGGGCGTCGTCGGCCAGATCATCCCGTGGAACTTTCCGCTGCTGATGGCGATCTGGAAACTGGCCCCGGCGCTGGCAGCGGGCAATTGCGTGGTGCTGAAGCCTGCGGAACAGACCCCGGCGTCGATCATGGTGCTGATGGAACTGATCGCTGACGTTCTGCCTGCGGGCGTGCTGAACGTGGTCAACGGTTTCGGCCTTGAGGCAGGCAAGCCGCTGGCCAGCTCCAACCGGATCGCCAAGATCGCCTTCACCGGCGAAACCACCACCGGCCGGCTGATCATGCAATATGCCAGCCAGAACCTGATCCCGGTGACGCTGGAACTGGGGGGCAAGTCGCCCAACATCTTCTTTGCCGACGTGATGGATGCCGACGACACCTATTTCGACAAATGCCTGGAAGGCTTTGCCATGTTTGCGCTGAACCAGGGCGAGGTCTGCACCTGCCCGAGCCGCGCGTTGATCCAGGAATCGATCTATGACGATTTCATCGCCCGCGCCATCGAACGGGTGAAGGCGATCAAGCAAGGCAACCCGCTTGAAATGGGTACGATGATCGGCGCCCAGGCCTCGACCGAGCAAAAGGAAAAGATCAGTTCCTATCTGCAACTGGGCAAGGACGAAGGGGCCGAGGTGCTGTGCGGCGGCGACGTCGCCACGCTGGCGGGTCTTGAGGGCGGCAACTACATCACTCCGACCGTGTTCAAGGGCGACAACAAGATGCGGATTTTCCAGGAAGAGATCTTTGGCCCGGTGCTGTCGGTCACGACCTTCAAGGACGACGCCGAGGCGCTGGAAATCGCCAATGACACGCTGTACGGCCTTGGTGCCGGCGTCTGGACCCGCAATGGCAACCGCGCCTTCCAGTTCGGCCGCGAAATCCAGGCCGGCCGGGTCTGGACCAACTGCTACCACGCCTATCCGGCGCATGCGGCCTTTGGCGGATACAAGCAGTCGGGCATCGGCCGCGAGACCCACAAGATGATGCTGGATCACTACCGCCAGACCAAGAACCTGCTGGTCAGCTACAGCCCCAATGCGCTCGGGTTCTTCTGAAACCACCTCCCTGGGTCAGTTCTGACCTTCCTGGCCGGTCCCGCCCCCGTGGTGGGGCCGGTGTATGTTTTTGCAGACCATGGAAAGGAGCCTACGATGCCACAGGCAAAAGTGTCAGAGATGACGGTGACCGCAACCCCCGCCGCGCTGGACCTGCTGGACCAGATCAAGGCGCGCCACGGGGCGGACTTGCTGTTTCACCAATCGGGGGGCTGCTGCGACGGGTCGGCACCGATGTGTTTCGCGCAAGGCGACTACATCGTCGGGGACTATGACGTGATGGTCGGGCGGATCGGCGGCGTTCCGTTCTACATGAACGGCGAACAGTACGAAAAGTGGAAGCATACCGACCTTGTGATCGATGCGATCCGGGGGATCGGCGGGATGTTCTCGCTCGACAACGGGACGGACTGGCGCTTTCTGACCCGGTCGGATGTCTGCATCCGATAGGGGGGTCAGGCCACGGCCTGCGTCAGGAACCGGCGCAGGTCGGCCAGGTTCAGCGGCTTGTGCAGCAGCGCGGCGCCGATCCGGTCGCAGGTCTGTTGCAGGTCGGGCGCGCGGTTGGCGGTGATCACGCAGGACGGCAGCGGGCCATAGCGGTCCTTGAGCCGCTGGATCGCATCGGTGCCGAACGTCCCGTGATCCAGCTGGTAATCGGCCAGGATCGCATCTGGGGCGATGTCGATTTCATCCAACAGCGTTTCTGCCTCTTCCAGCCCGGCACAGGGCAGGGCGTCGATGCCCCAGCCTTCCAGCGTCAGGGTGATGGCATTGCGCAGGTTGTCGTCGTTTTCGATCAGCAGGACGATGCGGTTGTGCAGGCTGCCGATGCCGGTGGCTGATCCGCTGTCGTCGGGTTTTGGCAGCCCGTCGGGGGCGGCAAGTGGCAGTTCGACGGAAAACACCGTGCCCTTGCCGACCTCTGAGCGCAGTCGCAGCGGGTGGCCCAGCAGCCGGCAGGCGCGTTCGACGATGGCAAGGCCCAGCCCCAGGTCTTCGGCGCTGCTGGCGGCGTCGAGCCGGTGGAATTCGTCAAAGACGCGGTCCTGCTGGTTGTCTGGGATGCCGGGGCCGGTATCCCAGATCTCGACCCGCAGGGTGCGGGCGGTGCGACGTGCCCCGACAAGGACCTTGCCGGTCTGGGTATAGCGGATCGCGTTCGACAGCAGGTTTTGCAGGATGCGGCGCAGATAGGTGGCATCGCTTTGGGCAAAGGCCCGCGTCGGCACCATGCGGAACCGCAGGCCTTTGCGTTCGGCCATGGGCTGCAATTCGTCCCTGAGCTGGTCAAGCATCACCCCAAGAGAAACCGCGCCGACGTTCAGTTCGGTCCGCCCGGAGTCCAGTTTCGAAATGTCCAGAAGCGCACCAAGGATGTTTTCCACGCTGGCCAGCGCGCTGCTGGCTTTCGACAGCCGTTCGGCCAGCTCTGGCGAATGCACATCGTTTTCCAGCGAGGCGACATATAGCTTGGCTGCCGACAGTGGTTGCAGCAGGTCATGGCTGGCCGCTGCGACGAAGCGCGATTTCGACGCGTTGGCGCGTTCGGCCACCCGCAGCGCATCCTGCAATTCCAGCGTGCGTTCCGCGACCCGCCGTTCCAGCGTTTCGTTCACTTCGTTCACCGCGCGGATCGCGTCGCGTTCCGACGTGATGTCGGTAAAGCTCATCACGAAGCCTTCGTTCGGCATTTGTTGGGCAAAGACGGCCAGGGTCCGGCTGCCGATGCCGATTTCGAACGACAGCGGCACACGCCGGGTGGAATGGGCGACCCAGTCCTCGATGCTGCGTTCGTCGGCATGGTCGATGAAACGCAGTTCCGACCGGATGCGGTCATAGAGCGTGCCGAAGAACGCGCCCAGGTGAAACCGGTTGATCGGGATCGACAGCAATTCCCCCGCGCGCCGGTTCCAGCCCAGAAGGCGTCCTTGCCGGTCGAAGATGCAGACCCCCTGGTTCAGGTGTTCCAGCGTGGCGCGGATCAGCTTGTCCTGGTCGTCCAGCAGGCGCTCGCGTTCCTGCCGCTCCAGCCGCATGATGTCGGTCACGTCGGTTTGCAGCACCACGGTGCCGCCGTCCGGCGTGCGGTGTTCACTGACTTGCAACCAGCGGCTGCCGGCCATGCGGGCATTGAACACAACGTGGTTGTCGCGGTGCCGCAGCATCCGCTGTGCGGCCCAGTTTTCCGGCGTTTCGCCATCGGGCAGGGACAGGTAAGGGCTGCGCGACACCAGCCGGACGTAATCGGCAAAGGCCAGCCCGGGGCGGAACAGGTGATAGATGTCGCGCATGTGCTTGCCGAAGCGGCTGTTGCACATGACCAGCCGTTCCTCGGCATCGAACAGCGCGAACCCTTCCTGCACGGTTTCGATCGCGTTGGCGAGGTTGGCGCGCGCCTCTTCTGCCTCGGCATTGGCGCTGGCCAGCTTCGCGTTCGAAACGTTCAGCAATTCCAGCGTGCGTTCCAGTTCGCGGGTGCGGTCGCGCACGACCTCTTCCAGCATCGCGGCGCGCTGGAACTGGGCATAGGCGGCCCCGGAATCGTCGGTGCTTTGCTCGACGCGGCGCATCAGCGCCTCGGTGATCTTGCGCAGCTTTTCGTTTTGGCGCTCAAGCGAATCCGCGTCGTTGATAAGGCTTGTCAGCATGGTCACTCTGGGGGCGGATAGATGGCAACGCCGGTCAGCGTCTGGTTGACATGCATGGAATTGATCTGCTCGCCATAGGTTGAAAAACCCACCACCCGGTGTTCGCGAAACAGTTGGGAAATGCGCCCGGTCAGCTGTTGCTGCTCTGCCTCGATCCGGCGGAACAGGCAGTCGCAGGCCAGGATCGCGTCGGGCTTGCCGTGGGTTTCCAGCGTCCGAAGCTGGGTTTCCAGGTGCTCGATCATGTCGCTGGCCCGCGCCAGTGTCAGCACCAGGCCCTCGTCTATGGCCGAGAAAAACGCCAAGTCACCTTCCTCGGTCACCTGCTGGATCGAACGGACATGGTGCCGCCCGCCGATCCGCACCACCAGCGGGTTTGCGGCAAAGGTGAAGGTGGACAGCTGTTCGGGATCCTTGCCCAGCATCCGCGCGTATTCGCGCGCGGCGGGTTCGGCGTTGATTTCATGCACGATCCGCCGGTCGGGCGAGGCGCGGGTGACGACCATGCGCCGCTCTGTCGGTTCATAATGGTCGGTCTTGAACACCTTGACCCGACAGCGGGTGCGCAGTTGCGCAATGACGGCGGCGTTGGTCAGCACCGCGCCGTCATGCAGCACAAAGGTGGCTTCGAACCGGTCGTCATCGCCCGCCGATCCGCCGAACAGCGGCACCGGACCCAGCCCCGCGGCGATCTGCGACGTCAGCGTGTCTTCCTGGGTCGAAACACCGTCGATCATCAGGAAGTTGAAGTCGGATTCCCAATCGGGGGTTTCCCGGATCAGGGCGTTGCGGCTTTGGATCATGCGGTCGATCACGGCGGTGGCGTCGAAGTTGTCCAGGTCCTCGACCACCACGGTATTGGCGCGGAAATGGGCCTGCGGAAACCCGACGGCGACGATCTTGCCAGAGTCATAACCCTGACAGGAAATTTCCCCGGCGGTGGTGCAGCCGATGACCAACGTACCGGGAAACGCGGCATTTGCCTCGGCGGCAATCGCGGGAATGTCGGCACTGGACGAAATGAACAGGGCCACAAGCGTCAACGGCGCATCGCCCATCAATCCGGCCAGTTTGGTCACAGGGGTCGGCATGTCGTGTTCGACCGTTGCTGCACGCACGATTTCCGGGGCGCAGACACGCGCCCCGGACGGACCTGAAAGCTGGTCCATCTCCTCTCCTCCCTCAAAACGTCGTGCAGGTTAGGCGGACGGGCCCGGATCGTGCAAGACGTTTGCAAAGCTGGCTTCAGAGGCCAGCAGCACAGCCTGGGTGCGGCTTTGCACCCCCAGTTTGCGCATGATCGCCGTGACATGCGCCTTTACCGTTGTCTCGGCAATCGACAGGTCATAGGCGATCTGTTTGTTCAGCTTGCCCGCGCAGATCAGTTGCAGGATGCGGGCCTGTTGGTTGGTCAGTGTCGACAGGCGGCTGATGGCGTCATCGGTGTCGGGCGCCGTGCTGTCCTCCAACAGCACGTAACCCGCGGGGATATACCGCCCGCCGCCCGCAATCGCGTCGATCGCCTCGCGGAAAACGTCGCGCTGGCTGTGCTTGGGCACGAAGCCCGCGGCCCCGGCATGAATGACCGAACTCACGATGCGGTTGTCGGCCATGGACGACACCACGATGATCGGCGTGTCGCTGGCGTTCCGCAGCCGCAACAGCCCCTCCAGCCCGTTCACGTCGGGCAGGTTCAGGTCAAGGATCACAAGGTCGGGCTTGCCATCGCTTGCGATCCGGTCCAGTGCGTCCTGCAGGCAGGCGGCGGTGGTGATGGTGTTGACCGATGACAGCGCCTTCAACGTCATCGACAGCGCATCGCAGAACAACGGGTGATCGTCGACGATCAGAGCCTTGTCGAACGCGGTCTTGTCCGCGTTCCGGTCCAGCACGGCAGCAAGCATGGCCGATGTCCTTTCTCCCAACCTGTCGAAGCGTAGCGCACAGAGGGCGCAAATCCAAATACGCCTAAAGTCGTAGAGCGGACAAAGAGAACGCGCGCCTCGCAGGGCGCGCGTTCCGGTTTGGCCTGTCGGGGGAAGGGTCAGTTCGCCGAGGCCAGTTGCTTGGGCAGTTTGAACGTCCAGACCATGCCGCCCTGGTTGAGGTAGTTCACCTTCTTGGCGACCTCGCCCCCCCAGAGCGGAACCGCGCCGCCCCAGCCGGATACGATCGAGACATATTGCTCGCCGTCGCTTTCCCAGGTCACCGGCTGGCCAACGATGCCAGAGCCGGTCTGGAACGACCACAGCACCTCGCCGGTCTCGTCATCCAGCGCGAGGAACTTGCCCTCGGGCGTGCCAAAGAACACCAGCCCGCCAGCGGTGGTCATCACGCCGCCCCAAAGCGGGGCGTCGTTCTTGTATTCCCACTTCCATTCGCCGGTGTTGGGGTCGATCGCCTTGAGGCTGCCGATATGGTCCTCGTAGTTGGGCTTGATGGTAAAGCCCGCGCCAAGATAGGCCGCGCCCTTCTTGTAGCTGATCGGCTCGTTCCAGATGTCCATGCCCCATTCGTTCGACGGCACGTAGAAATTGCCGGTCTTCTGGCTATAGGCCATCGGCATCCAGTTCTTGCCCCCCAGGAAGGACGGCGAGGCGAAGATCACGTCGCCCTTCTTGCCATCGGCGGCGGCGGCCGGGTTGCCGGGGCGGTTGGCCTCGACAAAAATCGGCCGGCCGGTGTCGTCGATGCCCTCGGCCCAGGAAATGTCCTTGACGAAAGGGGTGGCAGAGACGAACGCGCCGTCTTCGCGGTTCAGCACATAGAAGAACCCGTTGCGGTCGGCGGTGGCAAAGCGTTTGTTGCCGGCGGCGTCGGTAAAGGCCACCACCTCGTTCACGCCGTCATAGTCCCAGCCTTCGCGCGGGGTGGTCTGGAAGTGCCACTTGATTTCGCCTGTCTCGGGGTCGATGCCAACGCGGCTGGCGGCATAGAGATTGTCGCCGGTGTTGCCGTCGACCGGCGTGCCCGCGCCGCGCAGGTGGCTGTTCCACGGTGCCGGGTTGCCGGCGCCAAAGACCAGCGTGTCGGTGTCGGCGTCATACGATCCGCCCAGCCAGGTCGCGCCGCCGCCGGTCTTCCACATGTCGCCCGGCCAGGTCGCGTTCAGCGTGCCGGTCATGGTACTTTCCTGCCCCATGTAAGTGCCCATGTGGCCCTCGATCATCGGGCGGGTCCAGACCAGGTCGCCGTTTTCGGCGTCATAGGCATAGACCATGCCGACAATCCCGAATTCGCCGCCGGAATTGCCGACGATCACCTTGCCGTCGACGATCAGCGGCGCGGCGGTATAGCTGTAGCCCGCCTTGTAGTCCGCGATCTTCTTGCGCCAGACCACGTTGCCGGTCTTGCGGTCCAACGCCACCAGCCGCGCGTCCAGCGTGCCGAAATAGACGTTGTCACCATAGATCGTGGCACCGCGGTTGATCACGTCGCAGCAGGGCAGGATCCCTTCGGGCAGGCGGGCGTCGTATTGCCAAAGCTCAGTGCCAGTCTTCACGTCGATGGCATAGATCCGGCTGTAAGAGCCGGTGATATACATGATGCCGTCATAGATCAGCGGCTGGGTTTCCTGCCCGCGCTGCTTTTCGCCGCCAAGGCTGAAGGCCCAGGCCGGGATAAGGTTGTCGATATTGTCCTTGTTGAGCGTGTCCAGCGGGCTGTAGCGTTGCAGGTGCCGCCCCATCCCGTTGGTGACCACCTGGGTGGTGATCGTCTGGTCGTTGGCCAGATCGTCCTCGGTCACGCCTGCCTGGGCCATGCCCGCGATCAGGGTGCCAGCGACGACTGCTGTCATAAACCGGTTCATTTGCGTCCTCCCGCCGAAAAATCAGTTGCTCCGACGGGGCGGATGCCCCCCCGGCGCTGACAGTATCGGGGCGGCCTTGGCACGGCGAAATTGCACAATGGTCGTAGGGCGCGGCAGTCGGGCCCGGGCGCGCGGCGGCAAACGCCAAAGGGCACGCCGGTCCCTGGTCGAAACCGGCGTGCAACGCTGTGTTTGAAAGAGGATCGGCTGATTATCTGCTGATTTTACTTAGAAATCTCGGACCCATCCCGCGTGGTGATCGATTCCAGATACGCGAGGATGAACGCTTGAACCGTGGCGTCTTCGATGCCCACATGGCGCATCTTGGTGCCGGGCATGAACCCGTCATTGTCTTCCATCCATGCGCGCAGCGCGGCGGGTGTCCAGACGATGCCCGACGCCTCCAGCGCGATGGAATAGTCATAGTCGGGATAGCTGCCCGCGGCGCGCCCGATGATGTTTTCCAGCGGCGGGCCATAGCTGGCGTCCGACGCATCCGCGGCATGGCAGCGGCGGCATTCGGCCTCGAACAGGGTGGCGCCGGCGGCGACCTTCACCTGCTGAAAGGTGGTTTCACTGGCAATCGCGGGCAGGCCCGGCACGCACAGCGCCAGAACAAGGGGGGAGAACAGGGGTTTCATGGATCGTATCCTTTGGCTTGGACGGTTCCGGGCAGGCATGCGCCCTTCGCGGATCCAAGCGCAAAACGCCCTGAATTGCATTTGTCCTTTGGTCGTACCCTTGGTGATAGAGTAACCTTTGCAAAAGGTTATAGGGCCTTGTTGAGGGTTTTTAAGTCTTGCGGCGTAGCATTCCGCGCGCCGGGTCGTATCCCCAAAGCGCCAGCGCCAGAAATCCTGCCGCCCAAAGGCCGGTCCAGCCAAGCGCCGGCAGGTTCGCCTGGGCGTAAAGCGCGAAACGGATCGCCTCGACCGCCTGGGTAAAGGGGTTGGCGGCGCAGATACCGTACAAAAAAGCCGAACTTTCGGCCATTTTCCACAGCGGGTACAGCGCCGAAGACAGAAAGAACATCGGGAAGATGACAAAGTTCATCACCCCGGCGAAATTCTCCAGCTGCCGGATCGCCGAAGACAGCGCCAGCCCCAGCGCCCCCAGCATGATCCCCGCCAATGCCAGCGCCGGCAGGGCGGTGACATACCCCAGCGCCGGAAAGGTGATGCCAAACCCGGCGGCGATGCCAAGGAACGCGGCAACCTGAAGGATCGACACCAGCGTGCTGGCAAGGATGCGGGACAAGAGCAGCCACCAGCGTGGCTGTGGACTGGTCAGCAAAAGGCGCATCGAGCCCATTTCCCGGTCATAGACCAGAGAAAGCGAGCTTTGCATCCCGTTGAACAGCAAGATCATCCCGCAAAGCCCTGGAACGATGTAGATTTCATAGGTGATGTAGGTCTCGTAGGGCGGCGTGATCGACAAGCCAAGCGCGGCGCGAAAGCCCGCGGCAAAGACCAAGAGCCAGACCAGCGGTCGCACCAGCGCGGACAGGAAGCGCCCGCGCTGGCGGACGAAGCGGGCGGCCTCGCGCAGGGCGATGGCGCGCAGGGCGATCAGGCTGCCGCGCATGTCGGGGCCTTGCTTTGTCTTTGGAAATAGTCGGCCAGCGGCTGCGCGCCGCGCAGGGTGGCGCAGGTGCCATCAGTGCGGACCTGGCCGTGGTTCAGGATCACAAGCTGGTCTGAATCGCGCACCTCATCTGACAAATGTGTGGTCCAGAGAATTGTTTTCCCGTTATTTTCCGACAGGTCGTGCACATGGCGCGTGATCGCCGCGCGGCTGGCCGCGTCAAGCCCCACGGTTGGTTCGTCCAGCAAAAGGACCGCCGGATCGTGCAGCAGGCAGCGGGCGATTTCCGTCCGGCGCCGGTGCCCGCCGTTCAGGTCGCGCACCCGTTCACGGGCGCGTTCGCCCATGTCCAGCCGGTCCAGCGCTGCGGCGATCCGGCGCCGCGCGTCGCGCCCGCACAGCCCCTGCAGCGCAGCGAAATAGGTCAGGTTGGCCTGCACCGTCAGGTCCAGGTCCAGCGTCGGTTGCTGGAACACCACGCCGATCTGCGCCAGCGCCTTGCGCGGGGTCCGGGCAAGGTCGTGCCCCATGATCTGAATCCGCCCCGTCCGCGTCGTGAAAAGCCGTGTCAGCAGGGCGAACAACGTCGATTTCCCGGCCCCGTTCGGGCCCAGCAGCGCGCAGAACCGTCCCGGCTCGACCCGAAAACTGACATCGCGCAGCGCCTGTTTTCGGCCGTAGCTGAACGACAGGCCGTCGACCACCAGCCCGGTCATTTGATCTCGATCTCCAGCCGCTGGGTGTCGCCGGTCGTGCCGGGAACCTTCAGGTGATAGCGCCCCGGCTTGATCGCGACAAAGCCGATCTCCATCACGCCCGCCGCGTCGAATTCGACGCTGTCGAGGCCCAGCGGACGGATCTCCAGCCCCTCGATCACGATCTCGTCGATCCAGATCGCGCGAAAGAACCCGGGCCCGACAAGCCCCAGTTCCTGGCTGCCGTCGGACTGGATTTCGACCTCGTAATAGGTGCCGGACCGCAGCGCCCACGCGGTGTCTGCCAGCGGCATTCCCGCCGACAGGGTGATGGGCCGCAGGTCGTGTTTGTTGCTGCGGGACAACAGCCCGGCAAGGCCGAAGGCGTGGCCGTCTTCAACCGCCAGCGCGGGCGTGGCGATCAGGGCAAGGATCAGGGGCAGACGGTGCATGGCGGGTTCCTTCGGGCTGGGTCAGGGGCGAAAGGCCGCGCCCCAGGGGAAGCGGCCAACCTTGATGGTCTTGATCGGCTTGCGGCGGGCGACGTCGATCACGGTGACGTCACCGGACACGCCGTTGGTGGTAAACAGCAGCGACTTGTCGCCGTTGAAGGCCATGTGCCAGACCCTGCGCCCGACCAGGATGTAGTCCTCGACCTCGTAGGTTTCGGCATTGACCACGGCGACATGATTGGCCGGGCCAAGCGCCACGAACGCGGTCTTTTCATCGGCGGTCAGCTCGAATCCCACGGGCTGCACCCGGTCGGGATGCACGCCTTTGACAGCGAAGCGGATCTTGCCCTTTTCACCCTGTGTCGCGGTGTCGAAGACGGAAATCGTCCCGCCAATTTCCGCGCTCACCCACAGCTCTGTTCCGCGCTTGACGAATTCGGCATGGCGCGGGCGGGCATCGACCAGCGTATTGGCAAACAGCTGGCGGGTTCCGGTGTCGATCCAATGCGCCATGTTGGTGGTTTCCGACGTGGTGATCGCGATCGTGCCGTCGGGGCTGATGGCCATGCCTTCGGGTTCGATCCCCACGTCGATCTGGGCCAGGACGGTGCGGGTTTCGGTATCGACCACGGTGGTGATCGCGTCGTCTTCGTTCGCAATGTAGAGGTGCCGGTCGTTCGGGTGCAGCACGAACTGTTCAGGGTCTTCGCCCGACGGCAGGTTGTGCAGGATTTCACCGGTTTCCGGGTCCATCACCTGCACCGTGTCGCTGTCCGAGGCGCAGATATACAGCCGCGAATAATCCTGGTTGAAGGTGATCCCGCGCGGGCGGTCGCCGGTGGGCAGGGTGCGGATCACCGCCAGCGTGTCGATGTCGATCACGCTCAGCGTGTCGTCCTTTTCGTTCGATACCCAGATTTCGCCGGCGATCAGGGGGCTGGCGGTCAGCATGGCGCAAAGCGCGGTGGTCAGGCGCAGGGTCATCGGAAAGCCTCGCAGGTGGTTTCGGGGCGATCCTGCCCCAGCGTGTCCAACTCGCTGTGCTGGTGCAGGTAACCGGGCAGGGGCGCCTGTTCGGCAAGCGCCGTTCGGGTGACCAGCGGAATGGGCTGGCGCATCTGGCCGTTCCAGGCGCGGAAGGACAGCGGACGGCCCTTGAAACCCGCCAGCGCGAAATCGGGCCCAAGCAGGTAGGCGCGCAGCGTGGCGGGGTCGGCAGAGCCGGTGCGGGTTACCGCCTCTCCGATCGCGCGGACGGCGGCCCAGGCGGCATAGTCCTGCGCCTGCATGTCCCGGCCGGCGTGGTCGGTGAACCGCGCTTGCAGTTGCGCCGCGCCCCATTGTTCGACCGGTGCCGCCCAGGCCAGCGCGCGCAACCCTTCCGACCCGGCCACCGGGCGCGGCAGCCAGGTGTTGAAGGGGATGTAGCGGGCGAAGTCGTGCAGTTCGTCCGCCACCAGCAGCAGGTCGTAGGCGCCAAGCTCCTGCGTGAAAACCGGCACTTCCTGCGCGGCGTTGCGGCGCATGTCGGCATCGAAGGCCCAGGTTTTCTCGGCCCGCAGCGTCAGCCCGTATTTGCGCGCGCTGACCCGCAGGGCCTGGGCAAAGGCGGTATCGTCGGGGTGCGTGCCGGAAATCAACGCAAGGTCGGACCAGCGCTTGAACCGGGCAAATTGCATCAGCGCATCGGCCCGCATGGCAAAGGACGGCAGGCTGTGCAGCAGGTTGGCGCGGCAGTCCGCCCCACGCAGCGCGTCATCGGCGCGGGCGGTGTTGAACAACAGCGCGCCCCGCGCCTCTGGCAGGTCGGCGATCCGCACGAGCACCGGCGCGGGCGCATCAACGATCAGCAGCGACGCCAGCGCCAGCGCGTTTTTCGCGGTTTTCAGCGGGTCCGCGCCCGGCGGCACGTCCATGATTTCCAGCCGATGGGTCTGGCCAAGAAACCGCCCCGTCGTGACGTTGTCGGCCAGCGCGATCTCGGCCCCGTCAAGGCCCAGCCGATCCGGCACCGGGTCAAGGTTGGACAGAACCGGCGGGCGGTCCTGTTCGACGCGCAGGTAGACCATGGTCACGGTGACCTCTGCGCGCAGGGGCAGGGCGGCGAAAAGCGCGAAAAGCAGAAACAGGACGCGCATGTCTCCTCCCTCGATCCACGCTGCGGGTGTCAGGCCCCGACGATACGGCGCGCGCCACCCGCGCGGCCATTCGACCATCGTCGTAGGCCCGCACGGCCCAACCTGAACCTTGGTCGAATATCGTCCGGTCCGGGGGCGGGATAGAACGGGGCACCACTGACGAAAGGGAGGACCGAGATGTTCAGACTGCCCCACGCCACCGCCGCCGCGCTCATTGCTTCTGCCGTGCTTGTGCAGGCCCATGGCGACGTGGCCCCCCAGCCGATGAACACCGACGCGCTGCCCGAGGTGGGCGAGGACTGGCTGACCGAGAACCCTTATCGCGACATGGGCCCCGACGTCTGGCAGACCGCGGTCGAAATCGGCGACAGCGGGTACAACCAGAATTGCGCGCGCTGTCATGGTCTGGGCGTCGTGTCGGGCGGTCTGGCCCCCGACCTGCGCTTTCTCGAGGCCGAGGAATACGGCGACGAATGGTTCATAGAGCGGTTCCGCCACGGCTATACCCAGAACGGCACCACCAAGATGCCTGCCTTCGGAGAGCTTCTGGGCCAGAAAGCCGCTTGGGCGATCCGCACCTATATCGAAACCCGGCCCGATGACTACGGGGTCGAGGAGGCCACACCGCGCCTGACCGAGATCCGCGACACTCTGATGGATATGGCGCAGGGCGGGCAAGGGGCGGACATCGCGGCCTTGCAGGCGGAGCTGACAGACATTGCGGCGGAAATCGAAACCGCTTCTGGCGCGCCGGTGGCCGACAGCGTGGCCTTCCGCGCCGCACACCTGATTTCTGGCGACACCCCGAACCCTGCCGCGGCGGCCGAGGCGCTGACCATCGGCCTGTCCGCCGCGCATTGAGGGATGGGGCACATGCCGGGAACACTGCGCGCGGGGCTGCTCTCCTCACTGCTTCTGGCCATTTGGCCGGCTTTGCCCGCGCAGGCCCGCTGTTCCGAGCATGTGCCCCAGGCACGGCCGCAGAACGCATCGCGCGATATCGTCGGACAGGACCTCGACACGATCCTGGAGCGCGGGTTCATCACCTTCGCCGCCTACGAGGATTTCCCGCCCTGGTCCTATGAACAGGGCGGCAACCCCGTCGGCGTCGATATCGATATCGGCCGCTTGATCGCCGAGGCTTTGGGCGTGACGGCGCGTTTCATCCTGGTCGCCCCTGGCGAAACACTGGAAGACGACCTGCGCAACTGGATCTGGAAAGGCCCGGTGGTGGGCGGATCGGTGGCCAACGTGATGCTGCATGTGCCCTATGACAGCGCTTTTGCCTGCCGGGTGGAACAGTTTGTCTTTACCGGTCAATACCATGTCGAAGAGGTCGCCATCGCCTATCGCCGCGACGCCTATCCCGACGATCCGCCGGTTCCGGCCTATTTCCGCTTTGACAGCGTGGCGGTCGAAAATGACTCGATTGCCGATTTCTACCTGTCTGCCTTTCCGGGCGGGCAGGTGTCGCGCAACGTCCAACGCTTTCCGACCATGGCAGCGGCGATGAAGGGCCTGACAGACGGAAAGACCAAGGCCGCGATGGGCCCGCTTGCGCAGCTCGAGGCCGGTTTGAGCGATGAACTGGCCGTCCACGCGCCGCCGCTGCCGGGGTTTGCCGTTGGCAGTTGGGTCGCCGGCGTCGGGGTGCATGTCCGCTATCGCGCGCTGGCCTATGCCGTCGATGACGCGATCGTCGCGGCCATTCAGGACGGGCGGATGGCGCAGATCTTTGCCGCCCATGGCCTCAGCTTTCGCCCGCCCGAGATGCGCTAGCCGATCCGGGTAATCCGCCCCGTGGCATCGACCAGCAGCACCCGCGCGCCCTGACCCGGCAGGCGGGACAGGCAACCGTCGATTTCCGTTTCTGACATCAGGCAGAACGCGGTCGAGGCCGCGTCGGCCACCGCCGCGCTGTCGGCCTCGACGCTGACCGTGGACCACAGCGGTTGGCGCTGGCCTTTGGGGTCCAGGATATGCGGCGTGCCAGAGTTCAGCACCATCGCCCCGGGGCTGGAGGTCGCGCGCGCGCGGTTGGTC
Source organism: Mesobacterium hydrothermale (assembly GCF_035818635.1). Lineage (NCBI taxonomy): Bacteria > Pseudomonadati > Pseudomonadota > Alphaproteobacteria > Rhodobacterales > Roseobacteraceae > Mesobacterium > Mesobacterium hydrothermale. The sequence goes on from NZ_JAYLLH010000012.1 coordinate 78,689, forward strand.
AGGGGCTCTACCGCCAGCATGGCGCCCGCCGGATCCGCGACGCCCAGGCGAAACGGCCCGCCAAGCGCCGCGAATTCCCCGATATTGACCAATGCCCGCGTCAGCCCGTGGCGCACAAGACAGGCGCGGGCAAGGTCGGTGGCATATCCCTGCGCGATGCCGTTGAACGTCAGCGCCTGACCGGGGGCAAGCCGGATGCCTGTCGCATCCTGGCGCAGCGCGGTCCAGTCCGGCACATCGGGGACGCTGTCGCCGCGTGCCAGGGCCTGCCACATGGGCTGCACCGACGGGTCGAACAGGTCCGCCGTAGCAAGGTGCAGATCGTCACACAGGTGCATCAGTGCCGCGAAATCGGGATCAGGCCGCGCCAAACGCCCGTCCCGGTTCAACCGCGACAGGGCGGACCCGGGGTCATACAGGCTGAACTGTTGCTCGATATGGGTCAGCACGGCGCGCACCGCGGTCAGGGCGGCCTTTGCCTGTGGCGCGGGCGCATGAAGGGTCAGCGCCACCTCTGCCCCCAGGGCGTAGCCTTGCCAGCGCAATGGCGCGGCATCCGCGGGCAGGGCCAGCGCGGCGGCGCTGAGGGTCAGGAAACGGCGGCGGGTCAGGGTCATTCGGCGGCGTCCTTCCGGGGGGCACGCGCCGCGCGCTTCGCCGACAGGATCAACGGCACGCAACGGTTTGGATCGTCGTGGATGGTTACGCAGTCAAGGCACTGGAAGCATTCGGAATAGTCGATGCCGCCGGTAGGCCGGATCGCGCCATAGGCGCATTTCACCCGGCACAACTGGCACGGGCTGCCGCAGTCCCGCCGCCGCGCGATCCAGTCACGTCCGCGCAAGAGCCCGCCAAGTGCCATCACCGCGCCCAGCGGGCAGACATAGCGGCAGTAGCCCTTGAACAGCAGCAGCGATGTCGCAAGGATCGCCACGGCATAGGCGACAAAGGGCCAGTCACGAAGGAAGACGGTGGTGATCGCGGTCTTGAACGGTTCGACCTCGGCCACGGTATCGATCTCGTCCGGGGCGACGAACACGGTCGCGACCAACCCCGCCAGCAAGACATATTTCCCCAGTTTCATCCGTTCGTCCCACAGTGCCGTGGGCTCTACCGTGGGCAGGCGCATACGGCGGCCAAGGGCAAAGGCGAATTCCTGCATCGCACCGAAGGGGCAAAGCCAGCCGCAGAACAGCCCGCGCCCCCATAGCACGAAGCCGAGGATGGCAAAGGCCCAGACGATCAACGAAAACGGATCGTAAAGCAGGAAGGCAAGGCTGCCGCCCTCGGTCACGGTGCGCAGCACGCCCAGCACGGTGACGATCGACAACTGCCCCTGTCCCCACCAGCCGACAAAGCCCAGAACGGCGGCCAGAACCGTCAGGCGGATCGCCGGAAAGGCGCGCAGCCCGGCCAGGCGGTTCATCCGCAGCAGCAGGATGGCGCACAGACCCGTCAGCATCAGCGACAGGGCGATCAGGTCTGTCGCCCGGTCGCGCAGCGCGGTCAGCCACGGCGGCGCGGGGGCCGCGGGCGCCTTGGGATGGGTGAAGAACCGCGCCGCTGTCCGATGCGGCACATCAAGGGTGACGGTGCCGATCTGTGGCTGGAACATGCCGTGTTCGCGCACGGCGGCAACCTTCAGAACCCAGTCGCGGCTTGGGTCGAACCCCAACCGCCGGTCGGTGCGCAGGATCATCGCCACGCCCTCGGGCACGCCGCTGGCCAGCTCGACCAACAGGTCGCTGTCGCGCAGCGCCACCGGCAGCCCGTCCTGTTCCGCCTGCAACCAGTCGGGCGCGGTGTTGCGCACGAAATCAGGGCTGACCAGCCCGTGACGGGCGGTTTCGATGACAAGGATCGGTTCCTCGTCGGGGAAAATCGACAGGAAGCCCCGCAATTCGTCATAGCCCGCGTCCGACAGTGCCGCGCGGGCGATCGAGGCGGGGCCAAGATCGACGACCCAAAGATCCAGATAGGGCGCATCGGGATCGGCCTGCGCCTCTGGATCGTCCTCGGCCCAGATCGTGCCGGCAAATTCGGCGTCGATCCGGGCGTTGGTGACCACCTTGTGCGTCGCCAGCCCTTGCGCGACCAGATCGGCCCAGGTCAGCGGCTCGGAATGGTCGGGGTCGGGAAAGCCGGTGGGACCCTTGGCGATGCCCTGCATCTTTTCGCGCGCCACCGCCAGCGCTGCGCCCATGATCGATTCATGCGCGATCCGGACCGAGGCGGTGGCCTTGGTCACTCCGTCCAGATAGGTGACCCCGCTGCCCGTCGCGCCATGGCCATAGGGGGTACCGACAACCATCGGCTGGTTGATCGACAGGCCCTGGTATTGTTCCACGAACTTGTGGAACGGCGCCTGGCCAAGGCCAGAGACAAAGATCGGCTCGTTGTGTTCGATCAGGCGCACGTCGATGAACCGGCCATCCAGATCCAGCAGGACCAGCAGGTTGATCGGTGCGCCGGAAAAGCCGGGCAGGGGCGCCAATGGCTCGGTCTGAAAGACATAGCCCGCCTCGGCCCCGCCGGAATTGAGCAGGGCATGAACACCGTCCTCACCCAGCGGCTCGCCCAGGGCGTAGGGCGGCAGGATCAGCGCGGCCAGCCCGTCACGATCCAGCGGATCGGCCAGAACCGGTCCGGTCACGGACAGCAGCAACACAAGAAGGGCAAGGACAAGGCGCATGGGCACAGGTTAGGACCAGCGCCCCTGCGGGAACCATTGGACCTTGGTCGCGCTTGGTCAGCGTTGGTCTGACAGGCGCTGGCGGCTTTCCAGCCGGGCAAACAGCCGCGACAGGCCGAAACACAGCACGAAATACAGAACCGCGACGACGATATAGGTTTCGAACCGGCGTTGCGACGACACGGCGATTTCCGTACCGACAAAGGTCAATTCCTGTACGGAAATCAGCGATACGATGGAACTGTCCTTGACCAGCATGATGAACTGGTTGGCCAGCGGCGGCGTCACCGCGCGCAGCGCCTGCGGAAAGACTACCAGCCGGAAAACGTAGAACGGCTTCAGCCCGACGCTCTTGGCGGCTTCGATCTGCGATTGCGGGACGGATTCGATTCCGGCCCGGACGATGACCGCGATATAGGCCGCCTCGAACATGGCAAGGCTGATGACGCCCGCGATGAAGTTTTCCAGCAATACCGGCGGCCCGGCAACAAGGCCGGTGATGCGTTCGGCGCTGGGGCCCATGTTGCGGGCCCAGCTGTCGATGCCGAGCGCCGGGATGATCTGGGACGACACGAAGAAATAGAAGACGAAGATGAAAACCAGCGGCGGCACGTTGCGGATCAGCCCGACATAGGCGCTGCTGGTCAGACGCGGAAGCAGCCGCGTGCGACTGGCGAGGATCCCAAGGGTCAGCCCGATGATGCTGGCCAGAAGCATGGACCACAGCGACAGGCGGATCGTGGTCAGGAACCCTTCGAGCAGGAGGTTCGGTTCCCACCAGCCGGTTTCGGCGTTGGGGCGGAACAGGGCGCGGGGCAGAAAGCTCCAGTTCCATTTGTAGACCAGCACGTCGGACACGCGGTACCACAAGAACAGCACGAACCCCAGCACAAGGCCGATGATCACCAGGTCAAAGAGGCCGAAGTGGCGTTTCCGGTCGGGATCTGGATACATGAAGGCGCCTGTCGTGGTCTTGCGATGTGGGGCGGCACGTGACCGCCCCGACTGTTTTCAAACTCAGTCCGGAACCTGGTCGGCCCAGGGACGACCGCCGAACCAGTACTGGTGCCGCTCTTCCAGCCAGCCGTCGCGGGTGCGCAGGCGGATCCAGTTGTTGAAGAAGTTCAGCGCATCCGGATCCCCCTTGCGCAGGGCAAAGGCTTCGTCCGACGGGTCGATCTTGGTGTCGGTCGCGGCAAAGACCACCTCGGGGTTGTCATAGATCACGAAGGCGGGCAGCGGCTGCGAGCCAAGCATGATGTTGGCATTGCCGTTCAGCACTTCCTGCACCACCTGGTTCTGGTCGTCGAACAGCCGCAGCGTGGCCTTGGGGAAATGTTTCTTGATGTATTCGCACGGGGTTGCACCGCGACGGCACGAGAAGGTCACGTCGGTCGAATTGTAGCCTTCGGGCCAGACGATATCCTTGGAATTGCCGATGTTGGCCATCGTGCCCACGGACGAATGGGCGTAAGGCTCGGTGAAATTGACGGTCAGGTTGCGCGCCGGGGTGACCGACATGCCGCCGATGATCACGTCGAACTTGCCAGAGATCAGGGCGGGAATGATGCCGTCCCAGGCGGTGGGCACGAATTCAACCTCGACGCCCATGTCTTCGGCGACTTTCTTGGCGACGTCGATTTCAAAGCCGATCAGGTTGCCGTCCTTGTCGCGCATCGCCCAGGGCACGAAGGTGGCCATGCCGACCTTGAGCACGCCGCGGCGCTTGATGGTTTCGATCACGCTGTCGCCGGACAACGCTTGCTGGGTGTCCTGCGCCTGCACCGGCGCGGGGCCGGTCAAGGCAAGAGCCGCGACCGCGGCGATGGCAAGGTTTCGAAGGAATTTCATTGTCTTACTCCCGTTGGATGAAGGCGTTTGCTGCATTGTTATCGTTGGGCGCGTCTGCTGCGCCGTTCCAGCCATCCTGCAATGGCCGACAGGGTGATCGTCAGGCACAGGTAGATGCCGGCAACGGTCAGCCAGATTTCAAAGGTCATGAACGTGTCGGCGATGACGGTTCGGCCTTCGTTGGTCAGGTCGAAGATCGCGATCGTCGACACGATGGCCGAGCTTTTGGTCAGGTTGACCATGGAGGATGTCAGCGGCGGCAGCATCAGCGGCACCGCCTGCGGCAGCACGACCTTGCCATAGACCACCCGCGAGCGCAGGCCCAGCGATGATGCGGCTTCCCACTGGTCGCGGGGTACCGACAGAATGCCGCCGCGAATGATTTCCGAAATGAAAGACGCCTCGAACACCGCAAGGCACAGGACGCCGGTCCAGAATCGTTCGATCCCCAGAATGGGGGACAGGACGAAGTAGAACAGGTACATCTGCACCAACAGCGGCGTATTGCGGATCAGCTCAAGATAAACCGTCGCCAGCGCATGCCCGGCATAGGACCGCGACAGGCGCAGCAACGCCACCGCCAGCCCGATGCCAAAGGCCAGCACCGCACCCCAAAGCGTGATTTGCAGCGTGACGATCAGGCCCTTGATCAGCGGGCCCCAGATGATTTCCCCGTCGATTTCGCGATAGAAATAGCGCGGCACGCGGTACCACTGCCAGTTATAGCGCATCGCGCCGGCACCGGCGACGACGCCCCAGATGATCAGCGCCACACCGGCCAAGAAGATCACCCAGTCCGACGTGTTGCGCCGCAACAGGCCAAGCCGCGCCTTGCGGTCATGTGCCCGAAGCATTTCGATGGTGTCTGGTCCGGGTGTGGTCATCTGTGCCTCGCGCTCGGACCAAGGGTATTTTCTGCGCGCGGATTTGCACAGACATCAGGAAAGATTTTACTGGCAGTAAAAGATTTTTCCTGAAGCGGTGCAATTTTTTTATGCAGCGCGGCCATTGCGGCCGCGCCACGACATAGGTCAGCCAAGGATGCCTGGCAAGCGCAGCCCGTGGGTGCGGGCGCAGTCCAGCGCCTCGTCATAGCCGGCGTCTGCGTGGCGCATGACGCCGGTGGCGGGGTCGTTCCACAGCACACGTTCCAGCCGGCGCGCCGCGTCGTCGGTGCCGTCGGCGCAGATCACCATGCCGGCGTGCTGGGAAAAGCCCATGCCGACGCCGCCGCCGTGATGCAGGCTGACCCAGGTTGCGCCGCTGGCGGTGTTCAGCAGCGCGTTCAGCAGCGGCCAGTCGCTGACCGCGTCAGAGCCGTCCTTCATCGCTTCGGTTTCCCGGTTCGGGCTGGCGACCGATCCGCTGTCAAGGTGGTCACGCCCGATCACCACCGGGGCCTTCAGTTCGCCCTTGGCCACCATGTCGTTGAACGCTAGCCCCAGCCGGTGCCGGTCGCCCAGCCCCACCCAGCAGATCCGCGCCGGCAGACCCTGAAAGGCGATGCGGTCGCGGGCCATGTCCAGCCAGTTGTGCAGGTGGGTGTTGCCGGGGGTCAGTTCCTTGACCTTCTGGTCGGTGCGATAGATGTCCTCGGGGTCGCCCGACAGCGCGGCCCAGCGGAACGGACCGACGCCCCGGCAGAACAGCGGGCGGATATAGGCGGGCACGAAGCCGGGGAAGGCAAAGGCATCGTCCAGCCCTTCTTCCAGCGCGACCTGGCGGATGTTGTTGCCGTAATCCAGCGTCGGCACGCCCGCGTTCCAGAAATCCACCATCGCGGCGACATGGATCTTCATGCTGGCACGGGCAGCGGCCTCGACCTCTTTCGGGGCGGTTTCGCGTTTCGCGCGCCAGTCCGCCAGCGTCCAGCCCTGCGGCAGATAGCCGTTCACCGGGTCATGGGCCGAGGTCTGGTCGGTCACGATATCCGGGCGCACGCCCCGGCGCACCAGTTCGGGGAAGATGTCGGCGGCATTGCCGTGCAGGCCCACCGATTTCGCCTCGCCCGCGGCGGTCCAGCGCGCGATCATTTCCAGCGCCTCGTCCAGCGTTTCGGCCTGTTCGTCGACATAGCGGGTGCGCTTGCGGAACGCGATCCGGTCGGGGTCGCATTCGACCGCCAGACAACAGGCCCCGGCCATGACGGCGGCCAGCGGCTGCGCGCCGCCCATGCCGCCCAGGCCCCCGGTCAGGATCCACTTGCCGCGCAGGTTGCCGCCATAGTGCTGGCGCCCGGCCTCGACAAAGGTTTCATAGGTGCCCTGCACGATGCCCTGCGAGCCGATGTAAATCCACGACCCGGCGGTCATCTGGCCGTACATCATCAGCCCCTTGCGGTCCAATTCGTTGAAATGGTCCCACGTGGCCCAATGCGGCACAAGGTTGGAATTGGCGATCAGCACGCGCGGCGCGTCCGCATGGGTGCGGAAGATGCCGACCGGTTTGCCGGATTGCACCAGCAGGGTTTCATCCGCTTCCAGGTCGGTCAGGGCGGCGGTGATGCGGTCGAAATCTTGCCAGGTTCGGGCGGCGCGGCCGATGCCGCCATAGACCACCAGTTCGCCGGGGTTTTCGGCCACCTCGGCGTCCAGGTTGTTCATCAGCATCCGCAGCGGGGCCTCGGTCTGCCAGCTTTTCGCGCTGATCTCGGGACCACGGGCGGCGCGGATGGTGCGGGCGTTGGGAAGATGGGTCATCGGGGCAGCTCCAGTATCGTTTCGGTCAACGCGGCCAGGATATCCCCCAGCCAGCGGCGCAGGTGCGTGGCCTTGGGCGTGTCATAGGCCCAGGGCGCGGCTTCGTCGGTCAGGTAGGCGGATTGCGCCAGTTCCATCTGAATGGCGTGGATGCCGTCCGCCGGGCGGCCATAGTGGCGCGTGGTCCAGCCGCCCTTGAACCGGCCGTTCAGGACAGTGCGATAGCCCGTGGCGCCTTGCGCGATCCGCAGCGCGGCCTGTTCGATGTCCGGCGCACAGCTTTGGCCGTCGGCGGTGCCGATGTTGAAATCGGGCAGGGTGCCGTCAAACAGATAGGGAATCCGCGACCGGATCGAATGGCAATCATACAGCAGCACCGCGCCGTGTTTCGACCGCAGCCGCTGCAGTTCCAGCGACAGCGCGGCGTGATAGGGCGCGTGAAAGGCATCGCGGCGCCGCGCGATTTCCGCCGCGTCTGGTTGGTGCCCGTCGCGATACAGGGGCCGGCCGTCGAAATCGGTCAGCGGGCACAGGGCGGTTGTGTTCTGCCCGGGATACAGGCTTTCGCCATCCGGCGGGCGGTTCACGTCCACGGCATAGCGATGGGTCCCGGTGCGCACCACGGTCGCGCCGGGCAGCAGCCCGTCGTACAGCCGGTCGATGTGCCAGTCGGTGTCGGCGAGGGCCAGCCCAACAGGCGACAAGGCCGCGCGGACCTCGTCCGGCAGATCGGTGCCGGTATGGGGCAGGGCAAGGATGACGGGCAGGTCGCCCCGGGAGACTTCGATGGTCATGCGTCCTCCAGCTGCAGCAGCGGCCCGACATCGGCGGCGTCCAGCAGTGCGCGGCTGCGCAGCAGCGCGGCGGCGGTTTCCAGATCGGGGGCAAGGAACCGGTCCTGCGCCAGTTCGGGAACATGGCCGCGCAGTTCCGCGATCACCGCCTGCAACGTCAGGCTGGTTTGCAGCGGCGCGCGGTATTGCACGCCCTGGGCGGCGCACAACAGTTCGACCCCAAGGATATGACCCAGGTTGTCGGCCATCCGCATCAGCCGCCGGGCCCCATGCGCGGCCATCGACACATGGTCTTCCTGATTGGCCGAGGTGGGGGTTGAATCGGTGGTGCAGGGGTTGGCGAGGTGCTTGTTCTCGCTCATCAGCGCGGCGGTCGTCACCTCGGCGATCATGTAGCCGGAATTCAGCCCCGGCTCTTTCGTCAGGAACGGCGGCAGGTCAAAGCTCAGCGTCGGGTCCACCATCAGCGCCACGCGGCGCTGCGCAATCGCGCCGATCTCGGCCAGGGCCAGCGCGATCTGGTCGGCGGCAAAGCCCACCGGTTCGGCATGGAAATTCCCGCCCGACACGATGCGCCCGCAGTCGCGCAGCACCAGCGGGTTGTCGGTGGCGGCGTTGGCCTCGATCACCAGCGTAGAGGCGGCGTGGCGCAGCAGGTCGATACAGGCGCCCATCACCTGTGGCTGGCAGCGGATGCAATAGGGGTCCTGCACCCGACTGTCGCCGTCGCGGTGGCTTTCGCGGATTTCCGATCCGTCCATCAGCCTGCGGATCGCGGCGGCGGCTTCGATCTGGCCGCGGTGGCCGCGCAGGGCGTGGATTTCCGGCAAGAGCGGCGCAGTCGATCCCATGATCGCGTCGGTGGTCAGCGCAGAGGTGACCAGCGCCGCGCCCGCCAGCCGCCAGGTTTCGAACAGGCCCGCCAAGGCATAGGCGGTGCTGAACTGCGTGCCGTTGATCAGCGCCAGCCCCTCTTTCGGGCCCAGCGTCACCGGCGCCAGCCCGACCAGCGCCAATGCCTGCGCCCCGGGCAGGGTTTCCCCGCCCACGCGCGCGTGCCCTTCGCCGATCATCACCGCCGCCATATGCGCCAGCGGGGCCAGGTCGCCCGAGGCCCCGACGGACCCCTGATCGGGCACCACGGGCATCACGCCACGGGCCAGCATGCCTTCGATCAAGTGCACCACGTCCAGCCGCACACCCGAGGCGCCGCGCCCAAGCGACAGCAGTTTCAGCGCCATCATCAGGCGCAAGACGCTGTCGGGCATCGGTGCGCCGACACCGGCGCAATGCGACAGGATCAGGTTGCGCTGCAAGGTTGCGGTCTGGTCGGGGGCGATGCGGACATGGGCCAGTTTGCCGAAGCCGGTGTTGACGCCATAGATTGCGGCGTCACCCGCCGCCGCCCCGGCGATCACCTGCGCCGCTGCAACGATTTCCGGGTGGGCCGAAGGGTGCAGGCCCATAGGGCCTGTCCCACGATAGACCTGCTCCAGTTCGGTCAGCGTGGTTGCGCCGGGGCGCAGGATCAGTTCGGTCAAAGGGTGCCTCCGAAGATGCGGGTGTGCAGGGGGTTGAACCCGATGCGATAGGACAGTTCCGCCGGGTGGCCGACGTTCCAGAGCGCGATATCGCCGCGCATGCCGGGCGCAAGCGTGCCGCAATCGGTCAGCCCAAGGGCGCGGGCGGCGTGGCGCGTGGCCCCGGCCAGCGCTTCTTCGGGGGTCAGGCCAAAGAAGGTCGCCGCCATGTTCATCGCCAGCAGGATCGACGTCATCGGGCTGGTGCCGGGGTTGCAGTCGGTGGCGACCGCCATCGGCACGCCCGCTGCGCGCAAGCCCTCGACCGGCGGTTTGCGGGTTTCGTGCAGGGTGTAGAACGCGCCGGGCAACAGAACGGCCACCGTGCCGGCGCGCGCCATTTCGGCGATGCCCGCACCGTCCAGATATTCCAGATGATCGGCCGACAGCGCCCCGCGTTGCGCCGCCAGCGCCGCGCCACCTAGGTTCGACAGCTGTTCGGCATGCAGCCGCAGCGGCAGGCCAAGCGCCTGCGCCCGGTCGAACACAAGCGCGATCTGGTCAGGGGAAAAGGCGATGCCTTCGCAGAAACCATCGACGGAATCGACCAGCCCTTCGGCATGGGCGGCCATCAGCGCGGGCAGACAGACCTCGTCAAGATAGGCATCCGGGCGGCCCGCGTATTCCGGCGGGATCGCGTGGGCGCCCAGAAAGCTGCGGTGAACGCGGATCGGGCGTGCGTCGGCAATCCGCGTGGCAGCGCGCAGCATCTTCAGCTCGTCCGCGATGGAAAGGCCGTAGCCCGATTTGACCTCGATCGCGGTCACGCCCTCGGCGATCAGCGCATCGACGCGGGGCAGGGCCGCGGCCAGCAGGTCGGCTTCGGTCAGGGCGCGCGTTGCGCGCACGGTTGAAACGATGCCGCCGCCCGCTTTTGCGATGTCCTGATAGCTGGCCCCCTGCTGGCGCATTTCGAATTCGCGTGCGCGGTCGCCGCCGAACACCACATGCGTATGGCAATCGATCAGCGACGGCGTGGCCAATCGTCCGCCGCAGTCCCGCGCGGGCAGGGCGGCAAGGTTCGCAGGCAGGTCGGCGGCGGGGCCGGCAAAGTCGATCCGGCCATTGCGCAGGGCAATCGCGCCGTCTGGGATCAACCCGTAGGGGGCGCCGCCGGGCAGCATCGTGGCCAGCGTCAGGTGGGTAAGGAGGGTGTCGGACATCGCAGAATCGGACTTGCTTGATCTGCGTATATTCATATTATGTGCATACATAAATTCAAGCCCACAAAAAACAGGTGTTCTCAGAATGACCGTGTTGATCGCCAAGACCGCCCTGCTGCCCGACGGCTGGCACGACGACGTGCGGATCGAGATCGGAGACGATGGCCGTATTGCTTCGGTGCAGGCGGGCGTGGCGGGCAAGGCGACCCACGACATCCTGCTGCCCGCGCCGGTCAATCTGCACAGCCACGGGTTTCAGCGCGCCATGGCCGGGCTGACCGAGGCGCGCGGCCCCGGCGGACAAGACAGTTTCTGGACCTGGCGGCGGCTGATATACCGCTTCCTTGCCGTGCTGGACCCCGACGATATCGAGGCGATCACCGCCTTCGCGCAGGTCGAGATGCTGGAAGCGGGCTTTGCCACGGTCTGCGAATTCCACTACCTGCACCACGGGCCGGGCGGGGCTCTCTATGCCAACCTGGCGGAACTGTCGGCGCGGGTTGCGGCGGCGGCGGACCTGACCGGGATCGGACTGACGCTGTTGCCGGTGCTGTATACGCATGGCGGCTGCGACGGGCGGGCGCTGGCGGGTGGACAGCTGCGGTTCGGCAATGACGTCGACCGGTACGCGGCGCTTCTGGACGGGGCGCAGGCGGCGCTGGGCCCCCGGCCCGATGCGGTGCTGGGCCTTTCGGCCCATTCGTTGCGGGCGGTGTCCCCCGATGTTGCGGCGGCGCTGCCGCAGATGCGGGCCGGGGCCCCGATCCACATGCATGTGGCCGAACAGAAGGCCGAGGCCGCCGAGGTGCATGCCGCCCATGGCGCGCGCCCGGTGGAACTGGCGCTGAACGCGGTTGGCGTCGATGCGCGCTGGTGCCTGATCCATTGCACCCAGATGACCGATGCCGAAACTGCGGGGTTGGCGCAAAGCGGTGCCGTGGCCGGGCTTTGCCCGGTGACAGAGGCAAGCCTTGGCGACGGGATTTTCCCGGCTGCGGACTTTGCTGCGCGTGGCGGGCGCTTTGGCGTAGGGACGGATTCCAACATCCGGATCTCTCTGGCCGAGGAACTGCGCCTGCTGGAATACGGCCAGCGTCTGCGCGACCGCGCCCGGGCGGTTCTGGCGGACGCGGGTGTCTCGACCGGGCGACGGATGTATGACGCGGCGCTTGCCGGGGGCGCGCAGGCGGCAGGCCGCGCGACTGGCGCGATCCGGGTCGGGATGTGGGCCGACCTTTTGACCTTGAATGCCAGCGCGGTCGACCTGATCGGGCGTCGGGGCGACGCGATCCTCGATGCGTTCACCTTTGCCCGGGGCGATGCCATCAACGAGGTCTGGAGCGCGGGCCGGGCTGTGGTAAGACAGGGAACCCATGTTGCGCGGGCGGCGGTGGAACGCCGGTATGCCATGCGCCTTGCCCGGATACTGGACCGCCTATGACCGCACCGCGCCTGCAAAGCTGGACCGCTATCGTCGAGGAAGTGACCCGCCGGATCGCCAGCGGTGACTGGGCGCCGGGGGCGTTGATCCCGAACGAGGCCGACCTGGCCGCGGAATTCGGCTGTTCCCGCACCACGGTCAACCGCGCGCTGCGGGACCTGGCGGACAAGGGGGTGCTGGACCGGCGTCGCAAGGCCGGAACCCGTGTGCGCGACCTGCCCGACAGCCGCGCGCGGCTGGATATCCCCATCGTGCGCAAGCAGGTCGAACGGCGCGGCGCGCAGCATGGCTATCACCTGCTGCACCGCGATCATAGCGCGCCGCCACCGGCCATTGCGGCGCAGCTGGAGCTGGAGGCGGGGCAAAAGGCGCTGCACCTGACCAGCCTGCACACCGCCGATGGCCAGCCTTTCGTGCTGGAAGACCGCTGGATTTCCACCCTGGCCGTGCCCGACGCGCTTCAGGCCGATTTCGCCGCTTGCAACGCGAACGAATGGCTGGTGCAGAACGTGCCGCTCAGCACCGGGGAAATCGGCCTGTCCGCCGCCCCGGCCGGCGCGGAAGAGGCCGAGGTTCTGGGCTGCGCGCCGGGGACGGCTTTGTTCCGGCAGGACCGGCTGACGCGCAACGCCGGGATGCCTGTCACTGCCGTCACAATGCTCTTTGCGCCCGGCTACCGGATGCGTCTGGACCTCTGAGGGTTGCATTTGCGCGCCGCTTCGGGTCTGACCAGAAGAGGGCGGCAAAGGGCCAGCGATGCAGCAGGACAAATCCAGCGGGAAAGAAAAGCAGGGGCTCGACCTTCTGGTCGGGCTGGCGGTCAAGGCCGAACGCAGCCAGGCCGGGCTGACGCTGGCGGAACTGTCAGAGCGCTCTGGCGTGTCGGTGCCGATGATTTCCAAGATCGAACGCGGACAGGTGTCGGCCTCGCTCAGCACGCTGAACGCGCTGGCGCGCGGGGTGGGCGTGCCGATCATCAACTTCTTTGCCGAAACCGTCGAGATCGGAGAGGTGTCGCTGGTCCGTGCGGGCGAGGGCATTACGGTGCGGCGTGCCGGGTCGACCTATGGCCATGTCTACAAGCAGATGGGCCGGGTCGAAACCGACGGGATGGAGCTGGAAACCTACCTGATCACGCTGGAGGCACCGGTCACCGGCACGCCGATCTTTCAGCACGGCGGGATCGAGCTGACTCATATGTTCGACGGGGCGCTGACCTATCGCGTGGGCGAAGAAACCTATGACTTGAAGCCCGGCGATACCCTGACGTTCGAAGCCAGCGTGCCGCATGGTCCGGTGCGCATGGATTCAGCAACGGCCACGTTCTTGACGGTGATCACGCGCGCGAAGTAGAATTTTCCCTTGAGGAAAATTTTTTCTCGTGAATACGTTTCCTTGTTGCCAAGCGAGGGAGGCCGCGATGTCGGCAGAGGTGCTGACCCCTATCACGCAAGCATTGAACGATGGCGCGCTGACACGGCGCGAACTGAAGGCGCTGATGCAGCGCTCGGACGGCCCGGCGCTTTGGCGGCTGGGGGTCTGGGCGCTGGCGCTGCTGGGGACCGGGTCGCTGATCTGGCTCAGTCTGGGGACGTGGCTGGTCTGGCCCGCGATGTTCCTGCACGGCATCCTGATGGTGCATCATTTTGCCCTGCAGCACGAATGTGTGCACTACACCCCGTTCAAGACGCGCTGGCTGAACGACGTGATGGGCAACCTTTGTGGGTTCATCATCGCGCTGCCGCACCAGTTCTTTCGCTATGAACATTGCGACCACCACACCCACACGCAACTGAAAGGCAAGGACCCCGAACTGATCGAGCTGCCGATCTCGGTCTGGAGATACCTGTGGTATATCTCTTCGGTGCCGTACTGGTGGGCCAAGATCAAGGAATTCACCCGCCACAGCCTTGGCAGGATCGCCCCGCACGAGGCAGAGTTTCTGCCGAAAGAGGCCTATGCCACCGTGTTCTGGGAAGCGCGGATCATGCTGGCGCTATACGCCGCGATCGTGCTGTTTTGCGCGGTGACCGGCTGGTGGGCGCCGGTCTGGTACTGGTGGCTGCCGGTGCTGCTGGGCGAGCCGGTGATGCGCTGGATCCGCCTGACCGAACATGTCGGCCGCCCCAATGTGCGCGACATGCGGGAAAATACGCGGACCAACCTGATTTCGGCACCGCTGGCCTTTCTCAGCTGGAACATGAACTACCACGCGGAACACCACTACGCCGCGTCGGTGCCGTTCCATGCCCTGCCCAAGCTGCACAAGAAGCTGGACGGCTACGTCTATGTCGAGCCGCGCGGCTACCTGGGCGCGCACCTGGATATCCTGGCGCAACTGACCGGGCGCCAGCCGCGCAGCGACCGGCCCGGGGGGCAGACGTGACCGCAGCGGCGCGGGACAAGACCTGGCAGGACCTGATCGCGGTCGCAGAGCTTGAGGCGGGCGACGCCACACCGGTGCAGCTGGGACGCAGGGAACTGGCGGTTTTTGACACGGTGGACGGGATCTTTGTCAGCTATGCACGCTGCACCCACGGGGCGGCGAACCTGTGCGACGGCTATTTCGACGGGCGGCGCATCGAATGCCCGCTTCACCAGGGGCTGTTCGATGCCCGCACCGGTGCGTCGCTGGCGGCCCCGGCGCGGGTGCCGCTGCGGATGATCGAGGCACGGGTGATCGACGGCCGCGTGCAGGTGTTGGTCTGATTTGGAACGGAAAGGATTGGCCGATGTCGGCATGGATCAAGATGATTTCGGACGAAGAGGCGGACGCCGACCTGATGGACGCGCTTTCCCTTGCGCGCACGCCGCATGGAACGGTGGACAACGTGATGCGCGTGCATTCGCTGCGCCCCAACACGATGCGCGGGCACGTCATCCTGTACCGCGCGGCGCTGCATGACGATGCCAACACGCTGCCGATGTGGTTGCAGGAAACCCTCAGCTCTTATGTCTCGATCCTGAACGATTGCCCCTATTCGCTGGCCAACCACTGGAAAAACGCCCGCCACCTGATCGGGGACGCGGCCAAGGCCGACGCGATCGAGGCGGCGATGGCCGCCCGCGCACCGGAACGCGCGCTGGGCGGGGCGGAACTGGCGCTGATGCGCTATGCCGAGAAACTGACCCTGCGCCCGGGACGGATGGAAAAGGCGGATGTGGATGCGTTGAAGGATGAGGGGCTGGATGACGGGCAGATCCTCGAAGCCAACCAGATCATCGGATATTTCAACTATGTCAACCGCTTGCTGAACGGTCTTGGGGTAACAACGGACGGCGACGTGGTGGGATATTACGCGGGGGACGAGGGCTGATGCACGCGCCCGATTTCTCTGCCAGCCGCCTGCTGCCGGGGGTCGATCTGACCGCCCCGGGCAAGCGCGCCGGCCAGATCGGGCTGTTGCATTCAGACAATGACAACCCGCTGGGGGTCTACCCGATCCCGGCGATGTGCATCGTCGGCGGTGTGGGGCCGACGGTGCTGCTGCTGGCCGGCGTGCATGGCGACGAATACGAAGGCCCCGCCGCGCTGACCCGGCTTTACCAGGCGTTGGAACCGTCGGACGTGACCGGGCGGCTGATCTTCCTGCCGCAGCTGAACGCCCCGGCCTGCACGGCGGGCACACGGGTGTCGCCGCTGGATGGCGGCAACCTGAACCGCGCCTTTCCCGGCGCGGCAGATGGCGGACCGACGGCGCAGATCGCCCACATGGTATCGGCCTGCCTGATGCCTGTTTGCGATGCGGTGATCGACCTGCATTCCGGCGGCAAGGCGTCCTGGTTCGTGCCCTGTGCGCTGGCCGCACGCGGGCGGGACGGCGCGCCCGACGTGGCGAACATGGCGCTGGCGCGGGCCTTCAGGGCGGATGTGATCTGGCAACTGGGCGCGGCGAATGACGACCGGTCGGTGAACGGCGCGGCAACCGCGCACGGCATCCCCTGCATCGCGGCGGAACTGGGGGGTGGCGGGTATGTCGGCATCGATGCGTTGCAGATCGGCGAGGCCGGCGTGCGCCATGCCCTGATCCAGCTTGGCGTTCTGCAAGGCAAGGTGCCCGAGGCCATGCCGCGCGTGGTCGAACTGTCCGCGCCGGGCCACCGGGTGACCGCGCCGGTCGCGGGTGTATACCTGCCCGCGCGTGCCGCCGGCGAAGACATCGCGGCGGGCGAACGGCTGGGCCAGATCGTGACGCCCGCGCAGCCCGACGCCGCACCAACCGAGATCCGTGCCGAAACCTCTGGCCTGATCCTTGCCGAAACCCGTCGCGCCGCGGTTGTGCCCGGTGCCTTTCTTGCCTTCATCGCGGGGGCGGCCTGAGCCGCCCGCGCCCGTACCCGGAGAGCCGTCATGAGCTATGCCACCGCCCGCAAGACCGAAGCGGATGAAATCCCGGTCATCGACATCACGCCGCTGCGCGACGGCACCGACCCGGGCGGCGTGGCCAAGGCCTTGCACGCCGCCAGCACCGGGTTGGGTTTCATCTATGTCCGCGGGCATGGCATCCCCGACGCGGTGATCGACGCCGCCCGAACCGCGGCCTATGCGTTCTTTCATGCCGAGCCCGCGCAGAAGGAAAGCGTGCGGGTGTCGTCCAGTCACCGGGGCTGGCTGGGACGGGGCGGCGCCAAGATGCAGGACGATGCCAAGGCCGATCTGAAGGAAAGCTTTATCTGGGGGTTCCAGGACGAAACCGGCAGCACGCCGGACGATCACCCGTTGCGCGGCGACAACCGCTGGCCGGCGTTCCAGCCCGGTCTGGAAACAGCGGCGATGACCTATTTTCACCACGCGCACGCGGTGGCGCATCACCTGATGCGCGGCTTTGCGCTGGGGCTGGACCTACCCGAAGGGTTTTTCCTGAAAACCGCCGACACGCCGCTGAGCCGCTGTTCCTTTGTCTATTACCCGCCGCAGGACGCCGACGCGGGCGCCGACCAGTTCGGCGTCGGTCCGCACACCGATTTCGGTGTGCTGACGGTGCTGTGCCAAGACAATGTCGGCGGTTTGCAGGTCGAGGATGCCAATGGCGACTGGATCGAAGCGCCGCCGATCCCCGGAACGCTGCTGGTGAACGTCGCCGATTTGTTGGCGCGCTGGACCGACGGGGCCTATAAATCCACGACGCACCGGGTGGTCAACAGTTCGGGGCGGGAACGCATGTCGCTGGTGCTGGCCTTCGACCCGAACCCCGAAACCGTGATCGACGCGCGCGAGGTGTTCGGCGCCGAACACCCCCCGAAGTCCGAGGCGATCACCTGTGGCGACTACCTTGTCTGGCGGTTCGCCAAGGCCTTTGCCTATCGCAAGGAGGCGCAGAATGCAGCATCTGGCCGATGACACCCGGCAGGCGCTGTCGCGGGCGGCGCGCAACCTGTTGTGCGACTGCGGCGGGTTTGCCCCGGGCGACGAACTGCTGATCTACCGCGAGGACGCGCGCCACGGCTGGTATGACGCCGCCGTTGCCGACGCCGTGGCGCAAGAGGCCGCGCGCATGGGCATCGCGGTGCGCCTGACCGATGCACCGCCGCCCGCCGCCACGCCGGACCCGGCGGTGGCAGGGGTCTTGGCGTCGCCGGCCAACATCGTCTATTTCGCCCGGATCGGCGACCAGGACCGGTTCGGCGCTGCCGGCGCGGCGGGCCGCCGGGTGATGGTCTATGCCCGCAATGCGGCTGACCTGGCCTCGCCCTTCGGGCAGGTGCCGCACCAGGCGATGCGCGCGTTCAAGGCCGCCGTCGATGGTGTTCTGATCCGCGCGCAGCAGATCGAGATCACCTGTCCCGCCGGCACCCGCATCACCGGATCGGTGGCGCAAAAGACCGCGACGCCACAGGACACCACGATCCGCCGGTTCCCGCTGGGGGTGCCCGCGCCGGTGTCTGCGACGGATTTCAGCGGGCGCGTGGCGCTTGTTGGCGGGTTGACGCCCACCGGCAACCGGGCCTACGACCCCGCCGTTCTGGCGCTGCAAGCGCCGCTTTTCGCGCATGTCGAACAGGGGCGCATCACCGGGTTCGACGGGCCCGAGGATCAGGTCGCAAAGGTCACGGCGCACTATACGGCGCTGGCCGAAGCCTTTGGGCTGGACCCGTTCGTGGTGCATTCCTGGCACGCCGGGCTGCACCCGGGTTGCCCGTTCTTCGACGCCATGGACGACAGTCGGGACTATTGGTCGAACACCGTGTTCAGCAATCCGCGTCTGCTGCATTTCCACACCTGCGGCACAGAACCGCCGGGTGAGATCAGCTGGAACCTTGTCGATGCAACGGTCAGGGTGGATGGCGCGCCGCTTTGGGATGCGGGCGTTCTGAAGCCGCGCGGTTTCGGGGCGCTGTCAGCCTGCCTGGATGCCTATCCCGTGCTTCGTGACCTGTTTCCGGGCTGATTCCGGGCCGCGACGACACCGCCCGCGTGCCCGTTGCGCCTTGCCATGTGCAGCACCGACCGGCGCCGTGCGGTCAGGCCCGGTCCGCCCGCACCAGCCATTCCAGGCATCCGGCCGCCGCTTCGACCGGGTCGATCACCGGAACGGGCAGGCGGGCGCGCAGGCCGTTGACCACCCTGACCATTCCCGCGCAGCCCAGCACGATGGCATCGATCCCGTCTTCGGCAATGGCCGCCCCAGCCTCTGCCGCGATCCGGTCGATCACGCCGTCGGGGTCATCTTCCAGCGCAAGCACTGGCACCTCTGAGGCACGCACGCGGCCAAGCAATCCCGCCAGGCCATAGCGGTGGATATTCTCCTCGATCACCGGGACCGAGACCGATAGGGTCGTCACAACGCTGAACTGCCATCCGCGCAATGCACAAAGATGATAGGCGGCCTGGCCGATCCCGATCAACGGCACGGGCACGCTGAGCGCCGCCGGTTCCAGCGCAGTGTCGTCGAAACAGCCAATCACGATGCCGGCGGCCCGACGCTCTGCCGCTTCGCGCACCCGCACCAAAAGGGGAGGCGACGCGGCTTCGCCATCCTCTCGCCTCTGGATCGCGGGCGGTCCACCGAAGGATGTCCAGCCCTCCCAATGCAATGCGGGAGCTGCGCGTTTCGCCACGCCCAGCATCGCGTCTGTCATGGCCGCTGTGCAGTTGGGATTGATTATGATTGCCGACATGCGCTCAGACCATGCCCTTGCCCGCATCCGACCCGGCCCGCGCCCGGCGGCGTCCCAGGATCCAGACCACCAGGATAAAGACCCCGATCACGACGAAGGAAAACACCGTGGTCAACGTCCCCAGCGCAAAGATCACCGGGGTGGTGACATTGGTTGTCATGCCAAAGATTTCCAACGGCAGCGTGTTGTAGCTGCCCGCGGTCAGCAGGGTGCGGGCGAATTCGTCATAGCTGAGCGTGAAGCCGAACAGCGCGACCCCGATCAGCGACGGCGCGATGATCGGCAGCACCACGTGGCGGATCGTCTGCCACGCGCTTGCGCCAAGGTCGCGCGCGGCCTCTTCATAGCTGCGGTCGAAGCGGTTGAAGACAGCGAACATGATCAGCAGGCCAAAGAGCAGGGTCCAGGTCAGCTGCGCGCCAAAGCCCGATGTCGCCCAATGCACCTTCAGCCCCGATTGAGAAAAGATCAGCCCGACGCCCAGCGAGATCAGGATCGACGGAATCACCAGCGCGGTGATGATCAGGTATAACAGCACGGTCGATCCGGCGAAGCGCTTGCGGAAGGCCAGCCCCCCCATCACCGATACGACGACCGTGGTCACCATGACCATCAGCCCCAGCGCAAAGGACCGCCGGAACGAGCCCCAGATGTCGCCCACCGCCTGTTCCTGGAACAGGTCGTAGAACCAGTGCAGCGACACGCCGCGCATCGGGAAGGTCAGCCCGCCCTGCGGCCCCTGGAACGACAGGATCGCAATGGTGATCGTCGGGCCGTACAGAAAGATCAGGAACAGCGTGAAGAACGCGGCGAGGATATAGAACGAACGCGGGCGCGGTTCCATGTTACAGTTCCTTCCGGATATCGACGAAGCGCAGCAGGATAGCGATCACCAGCAACACGGTCACCAGCAGCACCACCGCCGTGGCCGAAGCCGAGGGATATTGCAAAAGCCCGATGTCGTTGGAAATCAGCCGCCCCACGTTGGCCTTCTGGCTGCCCGACATGAAGCGCACGGTGATGAAATCGCCCATCACCAGCGTGACGACAAAGATCGTGCCGATCATGATGCCGGGCTTGGTCAGCGGCACGATCACATGCCACAGCGTCTGCCAGCCGGTCGCCCCCGCATCCGCCGCCGCCTCGATCAGCGACCGGTCGATGCGCATCATCGTGTTGAAGATCGGCACCACCATGAACAGCGTGTACAGGTGGACAAAGGCCAGGATCACGCTGAAATCGCTGAACAACAGCCAGTCCAGCGGTTCGTCGATCACGCCCCAGGACAGCAGCGTCGAATTGGCCAGCCCGTTGCGGCCCAGGAACGGGATCCACGAGATCATCCGGATGATATTCGAGGTCCAGAACGGGATCGTGCACAGCAAGAACAGCGCGATCTGCCAGTTGAGCGACCGGATGTGGAAGGCCAGGAAATAGGCCACCGTAAAGCCGATCGCCAGGGTAAACGCCCAGGTGATCGCAGCATATTTGAAGGTGTTCAGGAACACCCGCCAGGTCACGCTGGACCCGAACAGGTAGTCGTAGTTGTCGAACTGGAAGGCGGGGTAGATCGACCATTCGGTCGCGCCCCAGAAACTGACGATGACGATCATGATGACCGGCAAAACCAGGAAGCCCCCCAGCACAAGCGCCAGTGGTCCGGCCATCAGCCAGCCGCTCACATGCCGGTTCTTGAGAAAGTCAGCCGCCATTCCCGCGCCTTTGCATCTTTTGCTTTGAAAATACCCTCAAGGGGGGTCTGGGGGGACGGAACGTCCCCCCAGCCGGGGGGGGGGGGGGGCGGCCGGCCCCCCCCCCCCCCCCCCCCCCCCCCCCCCCCCCGGTCGCTTGCGTCAGCAAGCGAAACCCGGGTTCATCAGGCCGCGATGAACTCGTTCCATTTGTGCACCATGTACTGGTTTTCGTCCATGACGGCGTTCCAGCAGGCCACGGCCCCCATGCGGTCATAGAACGATCCGCCGTCGCGGGTGTCGCCCGCGCCCGCCAGCTTGTCGCCAAACGGAGAGGTGATCTCGCCGGTTGCCGGCTTGCCTTCGAACCAATAGCCCCACTCGTCCGCGGTCATGAAGTTCTTCGAGGTTTCCGGCACCGCCGAGTAATAGCCCTGGCGCATCAGGAAGCCGCCGACCCAGCCGTCGAGATACCAGTTGATGTATTCGTAGGCCGCGTCCAGCTCCATGCCCGAGAGCGATTTCGACAGGCCGATGCCGCCACCCCAGCTGCGATAGCCCTCTTCCAGCGGCTGGTAGACGCAGGGGATGCCGCGCGACTTGACCGCGGTGATGGCGGGCGACCACATCGACTGGATCACCACCTCGCCCGAGGCCATCAGGTTGACGCTTTCGTCGAAGGTCTTCCAGAAGGCGCGGAACTGGCCCATCTTCTTGGCCTCGGTGAAGATGCCGATGGTCAGGTCGATTTCTTCGCGGGTCATGTTGCCCTTGTCGGCATATTTGTGTTCGCCCATGGATTCCACGACCATCGCCATGTCCATGATGCCGATCGAACTGATGTCGAGGATCGACGCCTTGCCCTTGAACTCGGGGTTCAGCAGTTCCGACCAGTTGTTGATCGGGCGGCCGATCAGGTCGGGGCGGATGCCCAGCGTATCGGCGTTGTAGATCGTCGGGATCAGGGTCATCCAGCCGGTTTCCTCGCTGGCGAACCTGGTCGAGCCGGGGCCGTCGACAAACCCGACGGTATGCGGCGCGGTGCCCTGCGCGATTTCAGAGGTCGGCGTCAGCTTGCCCGACCGGAAGATGCCGACGATCTTGTCGTCGTTCTTGATCTTCGAGGTATCCATCGCCTGCAGGTTGCCGGTCGGCCAGACCTTCTTGCAGATCCAGTATTCGATGTCGGCGATGTCGAAGCTGTCGGGCTGGGTCGCTGCGCGCTGGGTCACGCTGTCGGAATCGAGCGCGGTCATTTCCAGCGTGATGCCCAGGTCTTCCTTCACCTTGGTCGCCACCTCGTTGAGGTTGGACACGCCGGTGCCAAACTGGCGCAGGACGATATTCTTGCTTTCCTGGCCCCAGACCATCGGCGCGGGCAGCGCGGATGCTGCGAAAGCCGCGCCGCCGGCCTTGAGGAGCGAACGCCGCGAATAGCGGACTTTCGAAATGGTCGTCATGTCAGTTTCCCTGTGTTGATTGTGCGTAATTCGTCACCGGCGCAGCGCGTGGGCCGCGGCGCCGTCCCAACCAAGGCCCACGGCCTCGCCCACATTCTTCGGTGCGCCGAAGAAATCCTTGTCCGTCAGCAGCGCCGTGACTTCCTGATCGCCAGCGATGGCGGCGGTCAGGGCGACATGCGTGCCCTGGTATTCGATGGCGGTAATCCGGCCTTCCAGCTTCGCGCCCTCGGACGGGCCCAGTTTCAACTGGTCGGACCGCACGGCAATCTGCCCCTCGGGCAGGGCGATCACGTTATGCGATCCGATGAAGCGCGCGACGAAGGCGGTGGCGGGGGCGTCGAACACGTCATGTGTCGGGCCGGCCTGTTCGATCACGGCGTTGTTCATCACCACGATCTCGTCCGCCAGCGCCAGCGCCTCGTCCTGGCCGTGGGTGACGTGGATGAAGGTGATGCCCAGTTCCTTTTGCAGAGGCGGCGCAGTTCGGCCCGCATGCGGACGCGCAGGAACGGATCCAGCGCCGACAGTGGTTCATCAAGTAACAGCACCTGGGGGCTTGGTGATCAGCGCCCGGGCCAGTGCCACGCGCTGTTGCTGGCCACCGGACAACTGGTCGGGCAGGCGATCGGCCAACTGGGTCATGTCGACCAGTTCCAGCATCTCCATCGCCTGTGTCTTGCGCGTTGCGGCGTCCACGCCCTTCATTTTCAGGCTGAAGGCCACGTTGTCGGCCACGCTAAGGTGCGGAAACAGGGCATAGCTTTGGAACATCATCGCGGTGCCGCGTTTCGCCGGGGGCAGCGAGGCGATGTTGCGCCCACCCAGCAGGATGGCGCCTTCGCTGACACTTTCGTGCCCGGCGATCATCCGCAGGGTCGAGGACTTGCCGCATCCCGACGGACCCAGCAGACAGGCGTATGTGCCTGCGCTGAACATGTGGTCGATGCTATCGACAGCCACGGTCTTGCCGTAGCGCTTGGTCAGCTTCACCAGTTCAAGATCGAGTTCGGATCGCATGTAACCCCCGGTTATCCTGAAACAAGCGTTGGCCGAGGTCGGGCGATTCCGGGAAAGACAAAACCTTTCCACGTGGGCACAAAACAGTCCGTACCGAAATTATGTGCGAAAAATAGTAGATTGTGCAAAGTATGATGAATATATTGTGTACAATATGACTTCTGATCGTCCAGAGTTCGCCTGTGCCTTGTTGTCCGAACGGGGATGATCTATCTAATTCGCAGAGCATCTAAGAGGGTTGCACCGTGGACGGATCACAACCGGCACCACCGTCGGCCGACGAAATCGCGGTCAAACTGACAGAAGCCGTGCACGAGCATCGTGTGTTGCCCGGAATGAAGCTGTCAGAAGACGAAGTCGGAGAGGTCTTTGGCGTTGGCCGCACCGTTGTCCGGCAGGCCCTGCGCAGCCTGGCCCATGACGGGTTGCTGCGGACCGAACGCAATCGCGGTGCCTTTGTCGCAAAGCCGTCGATCAAGGATGCGCGCGAGGTGTTCGAGGCCCGCGCCCTGCTGGAACCCCGCACTGCGCGCGCGGCGGCAGAACGCACCACACCGGCCGATATCGCGCTGTTGCAACGCCATATCGAGGAAGAACGCGCCGCGCTTGCCGCGGGGCGAACCGGGCAGGCGCTGCGGCTTTCGGGGTACTTCCACGTCGAAATCGCGCGCATAGCAGACCAGGCCACGATCGAGGCCTTTATCCGTCAGTTGGTGTCACGCTCGTCGCTGGTGATCGCGCTGTATTGGCGTCGCCGCAACGCGATCTGCGAAAGCCACGCGCACCACGCGCTGCTGAACGCCCTGCGTGACCATGACAGCGATGCGGCAGAAGACCTGATGAAGGGCCACCTGCTGGATCTGCTGTCGCAACTGGACTTGAGTGAACACCCCGAGGAAAGGTTGTCTTTGCGCGAGGCGCTGACGTCATGATCCAGACCCGCCGGATGACAGTCGAGGACCTGAATACCGTACTCGACTGGGCGGCGGAAGAAGGCTGGAACCCCGGTCTGGACGATCCCGCGGTGTTTTTGCAAACCGATCCCGACGGGTTCTTCCTTGCGCTGGACGGCGATCAGCCGGTGGCGGCGATTTCTGTCGTCAATCACAGCGATGATTTTTCCTTTCTGGGCCTTTATATCTGCCGGGCCAGTCACCGGGGCCGGGGCATCGGGCTGGCGCTCTGGACCGAGGCGCTGGAACATGCGGGCGCGCGGACGGTTGGTCTGGACGGGGTGCAAGACCAGCAGGCGAATTATGCCCGCTCCGGCTTTCGCCACGCGGGCGGAACGACGCGCTACTCAGGGACGCTTGCAGGCTATGACCACCGTGCGGCGCTGCCGGTTGAACCCGCAGACGTGATGCGGCTGGTCGTGCTCGAAGCCGGGGCCTCTGGCTGGGAAAAGCGCCGCTATCTTCAGGGGTGGTTCACGGACACAGCCCACCGCAAGACCTTTGTGGTGTCCGAAGGCGAACGGATCACGGGTTTTGCCACCGTGCGGGCCTGCCGCGATGGGGCCAAGATCGGCCCGCTTTCGGCGCTGGACGAGGCAACCGCATTGGTTCTTCTGGAAAAATGCGCGGACGTGTTCGCCGGTGAAATCATTGTCGATGTGCCGTCGTCATCCGATCTGCTGAATGATATTTGCAACGAACTTGGGCTGGTTCCGGGGTTTCAGACCGCCCGCATGTACCGCGGCCCGTCACAGCCCGGTGCATCACGCCTGTTCGCGGTGGCATCGCTGGAACTGGGCTGAGCGCTATACGGTCACGGCTTGCAACAGTGCTTCTCGCGAAACCTCTGCCTTGGTTCCGGCCATGGTCACCGCGCCACGCCGCAGGACGGTAAAGCGGTCGGCGAGGTCATAGGCGAAATCGAAATACTGTTCGACCAGCACGATGGCCATGCGGCCCTCGTTGCGCAGTTTGCGGATCACCTCTCCGATCATCTGGATGATATTGGGCTGGATGCCTTCGGTCGGTTCATCCATCAGCAGCAGCCTGGGCCGGGTGATCAGCGCGCGGGCGATGGCCAGCTGCTGCTGTTGGCCGCCGGACAGGTCGCCGCCACGCCGGTGCTGCATGGCCTTCAGCACCGGGAACAAGTCGAACATTTCCTCGGGTACGGCGTGATCGGATTTCGGCAGGCAGGAAAACCCGGTCTCAAGGTTTTCGCGCACGGTCAGCAGGGGAAAGACCTCGCGCCCCTGCGACACCAGCGCGATGCCCTTGCGGGCCAGTTGGTGCGCAGGTAGGACGGGCAGGGCCTCTCCATCCAGCGTGATGGTGCCGCCCGAACGGGGATGCCGCCCGGCGATCGCCCGGATCAGCGATGTCTTGCCGACGCCGTTGGTGCCCATCAGGCAAGTCACCTGTCCGGTATCGGCGCTTAGATCGACGCCGTGCAGGATGCGGCTGTGGCCATAGTGCAGGGTCAGGTTTTCAACACGCAGCATTGCTTATCGTCCCAGGTAAACGTCGATGACCTGCTGGTTCGCGGTGACATGGTCGAGGCTGCCCTCGGCCAGAACCGCGCCTTCGTGCAGCACGGTCACCTTGCAGTTCAGCCGGCGGATGAATTCCATGTCATGTTCGACCACCACAACCGCGCGGGTCCGGGCGGCCTCGACCAGGATGTCGGTGGTGTGTTCGCGTTCCGACGGGGTCATGCCCGCCGCCGGTTCATCGACCAGCAGAAGGCGCGGTTCCTGCGCCAGCAACATGCCGATCTCCAGCCATTGCTTCTGCCCGTGCGACAGCTCTCCGGCCTTGCGAGGCAACTGGTCGGCCAACCCGATTTCGCCCGCCAGTGTTTCGACCTTGCCCAGATCGACCGTCGTGGGCTTCCAGAACATCACGGCAAATGCCCGGCGGTCGTTTTTCAGCGCCATCAGCAGGTTTTCCTGCACGGTTTGATCCTCGAACACGGTGGGTTTCTGGAACTTGCGGCCGATGCCTTCGCGGGCGATGCGGGCCTCGTTCAGGCCCAGCAGGGAAATGCCCTTGTCCCCCCACAGGATACGGCCCTCGTCCGGTTTGGTCTTGCCGGTGATGATATCCATGAAGGTGGTCTTGCCCGCGCCGTTCGGGCCGATGATCGCGCGCAGCTCGGCCGGGCCGATCTGGAACGACAGGTTGTTGATGGCGCGGAAGCCGTCGAAGGTGACGGAGACACCCGAGACTTCCAGCAGCGTGTTCAGCCGGGCGGTCATTCGGTGGCCTCCTCTTCGCGCAACGATCCCTTGTCGGGGCCCAGCGGTGCGCCGTGACGGTCGGGCGACCGGCGATGGGCGATCAGGTCGAACAGGCCGCCGATGCCTTTGGGGGCGAACAGCGTGACCGCGACAAAGCTGAGACCCAGGAGGATCGTCCACCAGTCGACCCAGGCGATGGTATAGATCCCAAGGTTGATGTCCGGGGCCTGGCCGCCGGTGAAATAGCTGGAGACCAGCGAGACGAAAACCGCGCCGATCACCGCGCCGTACAGTCGCCCGCGCCCGCCGATGGCGACCCAGACCGCCAGGTAGATCGAGGCGATGGGCGCCAGTTCCGCCGGGTTGATGATGCCCGCCTGCGGGTAATACAGCGCCCCCGCGATGCCCGCGATCATCGCGGTGACGGTGAACAGGACCAGCTTGTAGCCCTCGACCGAATAGCCGAGAAAGCGCACGCGCGCCTCGTTGTCGCGGATGCCACGGATGACCGAGCCGAACTTGCCCGACACCAGCCAGGCGGCAAACAGATACCCCAGCGCCAGCGCCAGCGCCGAGGCCCAGAAGAACCACACCGACAGCAGCGCCTGTGGCACGTCATCGAGGTGGGGGATGTTCTGCAGGCCGGACAGGCCGTTGTTGCCGCGCAGACCGCTGTCGTTCTGGAACAGGTAGAGCGCCAGCGCCAGCGTCATCGCCTGGGTCAGGATCGACAGGTAGACGCCGGTCACGCGGCTGCGGAAGGCCAGCCAGCCAAAGACCAGCGCCAGCAGGCCGGGCACGGCGACAACCAGGATCAGCTGGACCTTCAGGCTGTTGGCGAAGCTCCAGATCAGCGGGAAGTCCGACGATCCGACCACGCCGAAGATCTGCGTGGCGATGGCGTCGCTGACCTCTTGTGCCGTGGGCGGGATCGGGCTGCCCGCAAGCGAGGTTTCGACGATCTGCCGGGTGCGTTCATACATCAGCCACATGCCGATCATGTAGCCACCGAGCCCGAAGAAGGCGAAATGCCCAAGGCTGAGGATGCCGGCGTAGCCCCAGACCAGGTCCATTGCGACGGCGATCAGCGCCAGGCACAGCGTCTTGCCCAGGGTCTTGACGTAGGAGGTCGAGATCAGCCCCATGCCGGTGCCTTCGGACAACACCGTCACGGCGACAGTGAACAGGCCCAGCACGGCAAGGAAGCTCAGCACCGAGGGGGTTCGGGTCAGGAAGCCTTGGGTCATCGCGTGGCCTCTTTGGTGTGGCGGGTGTGCCGTGTGGCACCCGGTTGGGGGGCCAGCCCCCCAAACCCCCCGGAGTATTTTGAGAAAGATGAAAGGTTCGGGCCGGTCGGCATGATCAATCCCCCGCGGCGCGGCCCTTGAGCGCGATGATGCCGCGCGGCCGGAACTGGATGAAGATGATGATGAAGACGATCATGAAGGTTTGCGCCGCCAGCGTGTTGGACGGGTTCAGCCATTCGATGCCCTTTTGAAGCACGCCGATCAGGCCCGCGCCCAGAAGCGTGCCCCAGATGTTGCCGACGCCGCCGACGACCACGGTCATGAAGCTTTGCACGATGTAGTCGGAGCCGAGCTCGGACGTGACCTTGGCGAACAGGCCGATGGCGACGCCTGCGATGCCGGCAATGCCGGAGCCGAGGCCGAAGGTCAGCATGTTGACCCGTTCGGGGTTGATGCCCATCGACGCCGCCATGCCGGGATTTTGCGTCACCGCGCGGGTTTCGAGGCCGAGGCGGGTGCGTTTCATGATCAGCAGGAACAGGCCAAGGAACAGCAGCGCCAGCACGAAGATCGCGATGCGGATGTAGCTGATCGAGACCACGTCGTTCAGCACCCAGGCGCCGCCCAGCCAGTCGGGCGAGGTCAGCGGGCGGGCCTGCGTGCCGAAGATGTTCTTGAACAGTTGCTGCAGCGCGATCGAGATGCCGAAGGTGGCCAGCAGGGTTTCCAGCGGGCGATTGCAAAGGAAGCGGATCACCAGCCGTTCCAGCGCCACGCCGGCGGCAAAGGTTACCGCGAAGGCCAGCGGGAGCGCCACGAAGATCGACAGCGTGTGGTTGGGGATGACCTGTTGCACGACATAGCCGGTATAGGCGCCCATCATGATGAATTCGCCATGGGCCATGTTGATCACGCCCATCACGCCGAAGGTGATGGCCAGGCCGATGGCGGCGAGGAAGTAGATCGAGGCCAGCGACAGCGCGTCGAGCCCGAGGTCGAGCGCCTGGTTCAGGCCGACTTTGACCTCGATGCTGCCAAGCGCCTTGCGGGCGGCGTCGGTCACGGGTCTGGACGGCTCGGCGTAGACCTCGGCAAAGCTGTACTGCGCTAGGGCTGCATCGACCGCGTCCTCTGTGAGGTAGGGGGCGACCTGTCCGGCGGCGGCCAGCGCGGTGTAGACCTCGACCCGTTTCGCAGGATCGGACAACGCGGCGACGGGCACACCGCCGACCTTGCCGCCGTCGATATGGCTCATCAGCGCTTCGCGCACGGCGTCGGGGGTGATGCGGGGCGGGGCCTTGCCACTGTCGGACAGCAGGGCATAGGCCACGTCGCGGGGCAGGGCGTCGCTGCCGGGTTTGAGAAGGGCGGCGGTGTTGACCCCTTCGGGCACGGGGCCGTGGAACACGGTCAGCCTTGTTGCCAGCAGCGGGTTCAGCGCGCCGCGCACGTCAAGACCGAGGTCGCCGGACATGTCGCCGATGGCAGTGATCCGGGCGTTTTCGTCCGGGTCGTAGGCGATGGTCAGAAGGCGTTCCAGCCGTGTCTTGCGCGCCTTTAGGCCGGCATTGGATTCGGGGCCGATCGACGCCCTCAGCGGGGCCAGCAGATCGGCATTGGCGTCGCGTTCCAGCGATACCAGCGCGGCGTCACGCCGGGCCGGGTCGGGGTCGAGCAACTGGAACTGCACCAGCGCGGTGCCCAGCAGGGCGCGAATGCCGGAATTTGGCTTGATCTGTTTCAGGTCGCCCTTGTCGGCGGTGCCTGCGCTTTGCCCGGTATCGAAATCGTAAAGGGTATAGGCCGATCCGCCGGCCGGTTCGGCGCGGAAGAACAGGCCGTCATCTTGGCGCTGCCACATGTCCTTGGCCTGCCACGCCTGAAGAACGGCCTGGGCCTGTTCGAGCCCGGAATTCGCGACCGCATCGATGGCCGGGCCAATCGTCTTGCGCGAGCTTTTGACAATCGTGTCTGCGTGCTCTTGAAGGACCGCCTGCATCGGGCCGGTCGCGTCCTGGGCGCGCAGCGGCAGGGCAAGAAGCGCAAGCGCCATGACGACGCAGAAAAGGACCTGTCTCAGCATGACTACCCTGACGGAGAACGGAACCGGGCGGCAGGAAAACCTGCCGCCCGCAGGAACTTAGTAGTTCGACTTGATCTGAACGCAGGTCTTGGTCTCGGTGTTGTACATGCCGCAGCCGAGGTCTTTCCAATCCGATTCCAGAACCGCCGATTCCGGCAGGAAGTCGGTCCAGGCGTCGCCCGGCACCGGGTCGGTTTCGCTGATGATGTCGAACTGGCCGTTCGCCATGATCTCGCCGATGAGGACCGGTTTGGACAGGTGATGGTTGGTGCCCATCACCGCCATGCCGCCGGTCAGGTTCGGGAATTCCTGGCCCCACATTGCCATGCGCACCGCGTCCACATCGGTGGTGCCGGCGGCGGTGGCGGCGTTCACCCACATGTTGAAGCCGATGTAATGCGCTTCCATCGGGTCGTTGGTCACGCGTTTGTCGTCGCCGATGAAGGCATGCCACTGCTTGATGAACTCTGCATTGGCCGGGGTGTCGGCGGACATGAAGTAGTTCCACGCGGCCAGGTGGCCCACAAGGTTGCTGGTATCGAGGCCGGAGAGTTCTTCTTCGCCGACCGAGAAGGCGACAACCGGAATGTCGTCGGCGGAAATGCCCTTGGCCGCCAGTTCCTTGTAGAAACCGATATTGGCGTCGCCGTTGATGGTGGATACAACACCGACCTTCTTGCCGTCGGCCGCCAGCGCGACCACGTCGGACACGATCTTGGACCAGTCGGAATGGCCGAACGGGGTGTAGTTGACGAAGATGTCTTCGGCGGCAATGCCCTTGGATTTCAGGTAGGATTCAAGGATGTTGTTGGTCGTCCGCGGATAGACGTAGTCGGTGCCCAGCAGGGCGAATTTCTCGACCCCCAGTTCGTCCAGGTAGTAATCCACCGCCGGGATCGCCTGCTGGTTCGGGGCGGCGCCGGTATAGAACACGTTCTTCGACGATTCCTCGCCTTCGTACTGGACCGGGTAGAACAGCAGGCCGTTCAGTTCCTCGATCACCGGCAGCACGGACTTGCGCGACACCGAAGTCCAGTTGCCGAACATCACGTCGACCTCGCGCACGGTCAGCAGTTCGCGCGCCTTTTCCGCAAACAGCGGCCAGTCAGAGGCCGGGTCGACCACGACCGCCTCAAGCTCGCAGCCCAGCAGCCCGCCTTTCTTGTTCTGCTCGTCCACCAGCATCAGCATGGTGTCTTTCAGCGTCGTTTCCGAGATCGCCATGGTGCCGGACAGCGAGTGCAGGACACCCACCTTGATCGGGCAGTCGGCGGCAGCGGCGGCCGACGCCATGGCGGCAACCGCAACGGTGCCGAAAAGTGCGGTCTTGATGGTTTTCATAGATATCTCCTGGCGCGGGAACCAGACAGCCACTTGCCTGGACAGGCTTTGTCCGGCAGGCTTCCCCCCGCAACGTGTGTTGCATCCGTGTGGCGGCCGGACCGATCGCAACTTCGTTTGGCCGTCACACACCCGCAGCTTTCACGTCGCCGTGACCCTGCAGGCCTCGAAACGTTTCGGCATTGGCCGTATTGTCGCCAATCTAATTCGTCAGTTGTGTGCGACACTCCATGCCGCTGCACATAATCTGGGCAAATGCCTTGGGCG
Source organism: Mesobacterium hydrothermale (assembly GCF_035818635.1). Taxonomy (NCBI): domain Bacteria; kingdom Pseudomonadati; phylum Pseudomonadota; class Alphaproteobacteria; order Rhodobacterales; family Roseobacteraceae; genus Mesobacterium; species Mesobacterium hydrothermale. The sequence continues at coordinate 110,330 of NZ_JAYLLH010000012.1, forward strand.
GTTGCCGCATATACAGGCGCTTATGGTGCAATGCAGCAAAGGCTTGGGCAGAGCCAGGGCAGTCGCCGCAGGTGGCGCGCGGCGCAACTGCCCCAGGGTCAACGTTCCAGAATCATCCGGCCGTTGCTGATTTCCAGCCTGGAAAAGCGCTGCAGATAGGTCATGCCCAAAAGCGATTGCTGCATCTCGCCACCGTTCACCGCGGCGGGCAGGTTGCGATCCTCGAACGGCCCCAGAACCACGCTGTCCAGCGTCACCGGCGCGATCTTGACCAACCCGTTTGCCGTCATCGCCTCGCTGTAGAACGCCATGTTGGCGGCATCCAGCCCGGCGCGCTCGGCGTCCCGGCGGGTCAGCACCACGCCCGAGGCACCGGTATCCACCATGAAAGGCACGGTCGCGCCATTGACCTTCAGCGTCAGATAGTAGTGCCCGTCCGGCGCGCGCGGCAGTTCCACGCGATTGTCGCCCGCAAAGACGGCCTGGGTCGGAACCGTGGCGCGCTGGATGTCGCCCCACATGCCATAGGCCGCGATCACGCTAAGGAAAATCAGGCCCCAGGCCGCCAGTTGCTTGACCTTCTTCGACAGCGACTCGCGGCTTTCGATCACGAACCACAGGATCAGCACAGAGCCCAGAAGCACCAGGTAGATCAGGTTGCCATAGTCCATCGAGGTCATTGTCTGCCTTTCCTCAGCCGCGATTCCAGCGCGCTTCAAGCTTTTCCAGCGCGGCGATGCGGTCTTGCGTCTGCGGATGCGTCATCAGCCAGGCCGGGGCGTTGCCGCCCCGGGCCTTGGTCAATGCGTCCAACTTCGTGAACAAGGATTTCTGTGGTCCGATCCCGATCCCGGCCTTGTGCAGAAGGGCGGCGGCATAGGCATCTGCCTCGTATTCGTCCGACCGGCTGAGTTTCGAGGCCAGCATCCCGGTCAGGACATTGGCAATCGCCGGGCCGATCACCGGAACGAACCGGGCAAAGACCATCATCAGCACCGTGCGCAGCGCGTTCTGGCCGGAAAAATCCACCATCCGCCGTTTCCAGTGCCCCAGCGCCACATGCCCCATTTCGTGCGCGATGACACTGGCCAGTTCCTCGGCGCTGACCTCGCCGGCGCGGTATTTCTGATAGAAACCGCGGGTGATGAAAATCCGCCCGTCCGGCGCCGCCAGCCCGTTGACCGGGTCGATTTCATAGATGTGCACGCGAATGCGCGGCAGGTCCAGCGCAGCGGCCATGCGGTCGGTCAGGCGTTTCAGTACCGGGTCGGCCAGTTCGGTCGATTGCGCGTCCAGCTCGCGGTTGGTGCGCCAGGACGACAGCCGGTACATCACAAACGCATAGACGACGGCCAGGAATATCGGGGTCAGCTTCAGCATGAACTGGATATGGGGCAGGGGGCGCGGACTGCCAAGCCCTACCAGGCCACTGGCATCGACAACGGGCCGCGAAAGGCCCACCCGGCAAAGGGCACGGGGCCGTCAAGGCGCAGATCGGGGAAGGCGTCGAACAGCATCGGCAGCGCAACTTCTCCGATCAGGGCACGCGATGCCGCCGCCCCGGCACAGAAATGCGGGCCAGCACCAAAGGCCAGGCTGGCGCGGGTGTCGCGGGTAATGTCGAACGCGTCCGGGTGTTCGAACACCCGGGCATCGCGGTTGCCCGCCCCGAACATCAAAAACACCCTGTCGCCGGGATCGAAGCGCACCCCTTCGACCACGTCCGCCTGCGCGACTTCGCGCGGGGACATGCCGATGGGCGAAATCCAGCGGGCGTATTCCTCGAAGGCTTGCTGCCAGCCGACCTTTCCGGCCCGCACCTGCGCCAGCTGGTCGGGGTGCTGCAACAGGGCCCAGGCTGCCCCGGCGATCGCGTCGCGCGGTTCGTTCTGCCCGCCGGAAATCGCCAGCCGCACGTTCGCCTTCAGGCTGTCCGGCGGCAGGCCCGCGCGTTGCTGCACATCGACCAGCGACAATTCCGGCGGATCCTGCAAGGCAAGGTCGATCGCCGCGTCGATCCTGGCAACGGCAGCGATGCAGCGGGCCTCGACCGTCGGGTCGCCCGCGTAATTGGCGATGCCGTCGATCATCGCCTGGCTGACCGCGTCCATCTCTTGCCAGCTCAGGCTGTGCAGCCCGGTGATGGCGCGCAGCGCTTCGCCGGACACGCGCATAGCATAGTCGCGCACCAGGTCGCAGCGACCCTTGGGGGCAAGCTCTGCCAGTGCCGCGCCCGCCGCTTCTTGGAACCTTTCGAACCAGCGCGCACGCACGGTACGTGGCGACAGCGCCGGGAAACAGGCGCGTCGTTCGGCGCCATGCGGGGCACCATCCTTGCGCATCATGTTCTCGCCCATCAACCGGGTCATCAACCCGTCGGGCTGGCGCGAGGAAAAAACCTCGATCCGTTTTTCCTGCTCGAAGATCACGTCGCGCGGACAGATCAGTGTGGCCCGCAGCTGCGGCACGAAGGCAATCGGCGCCGCGCGCTGCATCCGCGCAAGGGTCGGGTAGGGGTCGGCATGAAAACCGGCCGGATCGATCTCGAAGACAGGTGCGTTGCTCATTTCAATGCCCGGACCAAACTCTTTCCGGATACCCAATCACATGTCCGCGGTTTTCCAAAGATCTCTGGCACCGCCCGAGGCGCACCCGAGGGTCGTCAGGCAAGGCGGCGGGCCAAGCCCGGACACGATTTTTCGACGAAGACCCGCGTCCTATCCCCGCGCCCATCCAGCCAACACCGTTTCCAGATCGCCATAGCCCGTGACCCGCCGTTCAAAGCGCAACCCCAGCCGTTCTGCACAGGCGCGGGCCTTTTCGGTCAGCGCCGGGTCGTCGGTCTGGGCCTGGTAGACCAGGCTTTCGTAATTCCCGAAATACATGTCGAGCAGTTGCGGATGCCGGTCCAGCCCCAGCGGTTTCCAGACAAAGGCATCGAACTGCCGGACCAGGAAATCGGTCAGGTAAAAGGCCGTGGCCTCGTCGGTTTGGGCAAACCGGGCGTTGCCTTCGAAGAAGGAATAGCAATGCGGTCCGGGCACCATCTCGACCCCGATCTCGTCACAAGCGGCCTGCAGTAACCCGCCGGTGCCGCAATCGCCATAGACCACGAAAACCTGGTCATAGCGGTTGCTGTGCCTGGCCACCGCGTCGCGCACGGCCTGGGTGATCTTTTCGGGGTGGTTGTGCAGGATCGCGGGCAGACAGGTTAGGTCCAGGTGGGACCAGCCGTTCCTGTCCTTGAGGTCAAGAATCTCTCGGGCCAGCGCGCCGCAGGCGATCAGCAGGATCCGTCCGCGTCCCGCGGCGGGCAATCCCTGTTCGGTCAGCGCCGAATCGTCAGGTGTGGCTGTCATCCAGGGTCACGTGCGACATCGCCCAACGGGCGGCAAGGGCCAGTACCATCAGCACCGGCAGCACAGTCAGGGCCCCCCACTGTGCGATTGCGACGACGGTCAACGCCGCGGCGGCAATCACCACCAGCACAAGGGTCGCAAAGGTCGTCACTGGCATAGCAGCCTCCTTTCCCTGATCCCAGTATGGTACATTCCCCCGGACATGAAAAGGCCCCACCGACACTGGCGGAGCCTTCCTGTCATCACAGGGCCGCTATCGGCCCGTCAGGGGATTATGCCTGCATCTGGTTGTGCTTGCGCGCGACCATGGATTTGGCGGTTTCGACGGCCACGGCAGCGTCGCGGCAATAGGCGTCTGCACCGATGGCCTTGCCGAATTCTTCGTTCAGCGGCGCGCCACCGACCAGCACGATATAGTCTTCGCGCATGCCCTTCTCGACCAGGTTGTCGATCACGACCTTCATATAGGGCATGGTGGTGGTCAGCAGGGCGGACATACCAAGGATGTCGGGCTTATGTTCTTCCAGCGCCTCGATATAGGTCTCGACCGCGGTGTTGATGCCGAGGTCGACCACTTCGAAACCGGCGCCTTCCATCATCATCGAAACCAGGTTCTTGCCGATGTCGTGGATGTCGCCCTTGACCGTACCGATCACCATCGCGCCCATGCGCGGTGCGCCGGTTTCGGCCAGCAGTGGCTTGAGGATGGCCATGCCGCCCTTCATCGCGTTGGCGGCAAGCAGAACTTCGGGCACGAACAGGATGCCGTCACGGAAATCGTCACCGACGATCTTCATGCCGCCGACCAATGCCTCGGTCAGAACCCGGTAGGGGGCCCAGCCGCGGTCCAGCAGGATGTGCACGCCTTCCTCGATCTCTTCCTTGAGACCGTCATAAAGGTCGTCGAACATCTGTTGGACAAGTTCGTCGTCGTCGAGTTCGGACAGGATGATGTCGTCTTCTTCGTCAGACATGGGAAATTCCTCTTTCGATGACGGGACTCGGGCCCGGATTTTCTGCGACTATTCGTCGTTTTTTTCCCAAGACAATAGGCGTTTTGCGACATACGCGCCATCTGCTGCGACCAATGCGGCCATGGCGCGCCCCCGCTTGCAAATGTTCTTGTTATGTTCTAGTGGATTGATCGCGACAAACGAGTCCGAATTGGGATTCCCATTTGGTGCTGGCCGTGCGAGTCATGCTGATGC